>QNCG01000001.1 GCA_003644445.1 Candidatus Duberdicusella sinuisediminis
CTATTAACACTAATTTCTTATCCACAGTTATATTTTATTACCGGAGGAAAATATTTCAAGGAAAAATCTTTACTTCTGAAAAAGGAAAGCTTAAAATATTTCAATTAGATATGGAAGGAAATATCGAACTAACCATAATTATCCCCTGCTATAATGAGGAGGGAAATTTAGAAGAAACTATAAAAAGAATATCTTTACCTGAGAATTTAGCCTACGAAATAATTATAGTTAATGACGGCTCTCAAGATAAAACCAAAGAAATAGCTGAAAAAATAGTAAGAGAAAATAAAAAAGCCAAACTCTTAAACTTTGCGGAAAATAAAGGAAAGACTCTGGGCTTAAAAGAAGCTCTCTCCCACGCTCAGGGGAAAATAATCATCATTCACGATGCTGATTTAACTGTAGCTCCTGAATACATATCTCTTTTCTATAACCAGGCCTGTAAATCTGAACCGACTTTCTTTATAGGCACAAGGTTCAAATTTAAGATAGAAAAATCTACCATGCCTCTTAAAAATCTTATTTCCAATAAAATAACTGCTAAGATTTTTTCTTTACTTCTCTCACAAAAAATAACTGATACCTTATGTGGAACTAAACTCTTTCCCAAAGAACTAATTGAGTTTATAAACTTCTCCTCTTGCCGATGGCCTGATTTTGACCTTATAGTAGCTGCCAAAAAAGCTGGCCTTACTATCAGAGAAATTCCGGTAAGATATTCTCCTCGAAAATATGGAACTTCAAAAATGAAAATCTATCCGGACTCCTGGCAACTCTTTAAGAGATTACTAAAAGCTATATGGGAATTAAAAATCTAACAAGCCTTTTTAAAAAAAACACACCCCTGGTAATTATCTTAATAATAGTAGGTTTTATAACTTATAAAGACTGTCTCAACAACCCTCTCTTCTGGGACGACGAAGCTACAATTATAAATAATTTATTTATAAGAGATTTCCGGTATATAAAAGAAATGTTTACCTCAGGCTATCATTATGGGTGGGGAGAGAAAACCAACCTTTATAGACCCTTAGCTACCTTAAGCTTTGCCATAGAATACCACTTGTTTAAGTTAAATCCTAAAATTTATCACCTTACAAATATTATCCTCCACATAATAAATTCTTTAATTCTCTTTTTTCTTAGCCAAGAACTCTTTCGTCTAAAGAAAATAAGCTTCTTTATAAGCCTTCTTTACCTAATCCATCCTCAAGCTACAGAAGTAGTAAATTATGCTTCCCACAGGCCCGAGCTTCTAATGTGTTTATTTTTTCTCTTAAGTTTCTATACTTATATAAAATTTACTAAAACCAACAAAAAGTTTTTTCTATTTAATTCTCTATTCTTTTATATTTTAAGTATCCTCTCTAAAGAAATGGGAATTACCTTAGTTCTTTTTCTCTTTTTTTACAACATATTTAAACTTAAAAAAGCATTCAACAAATACTTGCTTTTCTTTATAGGAATTGCTTTCCTATATACAGGCTTAAGAGCTACCTGTTTAAATTTTTTAGGAGTCTCTCTTCTGAAAGGTCCCCAATTTGAACCTTACTCAGAAAATTTAGTAGAACGCCTGCTTATCTTCTCCAAGATATTTTTTATATATATTAAAATATTCTTCTGGCCTGTGGGTTTACATATGGAAAGAGACATCCCCTATTTAAAAAGCCCCTGGGAGATAAAAGCTATCTTGGCCTCATCTTCAATAATTATAATGGTAGGGCTCTTAGTTATAAAAAGGAGGAAATACCCTGAAGAATTCCTGGGAGGAAGCTGGTTCCTCTTAAGTCTTCTTCCGGTAAGTGGGGTCATACCTATAAATACAGCTATTGCTGAGCACTACCTCTATCTTCCTTCAATAGGCTTTTTTATGTTTATTGTTAATCTAATTTTTAAAGGTTATAAAAAAATTCGTAAAAACTGGTTTAAATATATATTTAGAAGCTTAATCTTAATCATATTTATAGGGATTTCTTGCCTGACTATTAAAAGAAATAAAGAATGGAATGACCCTCTAACTCTTTATCAATCTACTGCTAAGTATGCAAAATATAGTTTCCGAGCTCATAATAATTTAGGAGTTGAATACTTTCGTAGAAAAAACTTTAGAAAAGCAGAATACTATTTTAAAAAAGCCCTAAACATAAACCCAAATTATGCCCCGGCTTTAAACAATATAGGGGTAATTGCTCTAAGAAAAGGGAAAGTAAAAGAAGCTATAAGCTATTATAAGAAATCAAAAGAAAAAGACCCTAATTACCTGCTTGCTTATAAAAATTTAGCTCACCTTTATATAAAGTTAGGCCTAAAAAAAGAAGCTAAAAAAGAATTGGAAGATATTCTCCAAAGATTTCCTTATGACCAAGAAGCTAAACGTCTCTTAAGAATTATAAATAAATGAAAATAATATTCTTAGGCACAGCCTCCTCAATATCTACCAAAGAAAGAGACAACACATCTTTATTAATCTGTGAACCCAAAAATCGAGAGCTTATCCTAATAGACTGTCCAGGTTCTTTAGTTTCAAAACTTAAAAGACTAAATCTAAATTATACTAAGCTAAATAAAATAGTAATAACCCATCATCACCCTGATCATATCTATGGATTAGTTTCTCTAATTCACTCTCAATATAAACTTAATAAAAAACTTACGATTTTTTCTTCAAATTTTTCTATAAGAATAATTAAAAAACTTCTTGGGTTATTTAATCTTACTTCTAAAAACTACCCTAGAACATCTTTTATAGATGTATTTTCCCGGAAGTATTTTTTTAAAAATTTAGACCTAAAGATATCCGCCTTTAAAAATAAGCATTGTCCAGGTTCTTTTGGAATAAATATTATTTACAAAAACAAAAATATTATTTACTCCTCAGATACAGCTTTAACTAAAAATGTAGAAAAACTTATTGATAAAAACACCTACCTTATCCACGATTGTACTGCCTCTTCAAGATTCTTTAAAAAATACCCTCTACTTTATAACCTCCATACAGAAGCTAAACAACTTAAAGAATTAGCTTTCAGAACAAAACCCAAGCTCTTAATCCCTATCCACTTTCTTCTTTTAAGAAAAGGTGAGTTTAAGAATATTAAAGAAGACCTTAAAGAAGTAAAAAATGTATTCTTCCCTGAAGATTTTTCTTCTCTTTATATAAGATGATAGAGTGTAGTGAAAACTATTTCTTCGCCTCCTAACAGAGGGAATTTATCTATGAGTCAGGTAATAGCTTAAATAGGAAAGTTCTGAACTCATATCTACATTTCTCACCAGACAATCTGAAGGCAGGATTAAGTTGGTAGGAGCGAAATTTAAAATTGCTCTGATGCCTGCTTGATAAAACTTTTCAGCCATCTTTTGAGCCTCTTCCTGAGGAACAGCCAGAATAACAATTTCAATTGAATACTTTTTAACCTTCTTTCCTAAATCTTCTATCCCGCAAATCTCAATTCCAGAAATCTTCTTTCCCAACTTCTTAGGGTCTTTCTCAAAAATAACTTTTATCATAAACCCCTGCTGGGAAAATCCTTTATAGGAAGAAAGGGCTTTACCCAAATTACCCCAACCACATAACCCCACACACCAATTACGGTTAATACCTAAAATATTTTTGATGTTTTCAATCAAATCTCCTACTCTATAACCCTTACCTCTCCGGCCAAACCTTCCAAAATAGGACAAGTCCTTTCTCACCTGATTGGGGTTTATCTTTAGGAATTGAGCTAACTCAAAGGAAGAAACAACCTGCTTATCTTTCTCTAATCTATTTAGTACTTTTAAGTAAGAAGCTAATCTAATAATGGTCTCTGAAGGATAAGCCTTCATTTTCTTCCCTTAATAGTTATGTTGCCCCAAAAACCTATTTTTTCTCTTTTTACTATTAATATACCTTGGGGCTTATACACAAGAGTAAGGGCGTAATCTATAGCTGAGTTTACGTCATCTTCCTTACAGACCATATTAGCTAGTTTAGTAGCTAAAGCATCAGAAAATACTACTGAATCTGAAACTACCGTGACCAAATCAGCAGAGCCTAAACTGAGACTATGCCCTAAAAAAGAGGAAGAACTACAGATGCCTAAATAAAGAGAAGTATTCTTTAGCCCTAAAACTAAATCATTTATAAAGTTTCCTTCTCCAGCGTATAAACCCAAATTTATCTCTCCTTTTTTCTTTATAAATACATCTCCTCCGTTTTCTACGATAAGTTCATCGGAAAATTTCAGAAGGGCTTTACCTAAATATTCAGCAATTGCTCCGGCAACTGCAGACATCGGCCCTATATCCAAAAAAGAGGTTTTCTCTATCATATCCTTGACTATCAAGGGAGCAGGCTCTCTAAGAGAAAAGGCAGAAAGAGAAGATTTAAACTCAGGAAATCGGTTTATGTAGTCTTGAATATCCTGACGATACCTCTTAATTGAATTGTAGATAAACCTTCTATCCAAAGGGTTTTTACTTCTAACTAAGATATCTGTCTCTTCTACAGTTAGTTCATAGCTGAACCAATCTTTAGCAAAATCTTTCCGGTAAAATCTTTCCTCATACATAGTCAGTTTTTTATCCTCTAAAATCTTCTTTCTATCCAATTTTAGCCCTTACTCACCGTGAGGGCTTTAGCACAATTATCTTACCGGGAAAGGTGAGTTCTTCTTTTTTAACCTCTATAGAGGAAACATCCAATCTTTCTACACTAGGTTTACCTTCTATAAACTTATCTACTCCTTCAATGTCAAAGCCTAGTTTTTCAGTCTTAAAATGCATAGGAATAGTTATCTTGGGGTTAATTAACTCTATTAAACGGGTAGCTAATTGAGCATCGAGAGTAAAAGTGCCTCCCACCGGGATAAGGACCACATCTAAATTCTCCAATTTTTTTAAATCCTGGGGAATACATCCCAAATCTCCCAAGTGAGCTATCTTTAAACCCTCAAGATTAAATATGAATATTAAGTTTTTACCTCGCTGAGAACCCCTCGCTTCATCGTGAAAAGTCAAAATCCCCTCAATCTCTATACCTTTTACCTTAAAAACTCCTTCTTTATCAATGACTTCTGCTTGAGAAAAAGGCTCAATATAATTGTGGTCAAAGTGTTGGTGAGAAACAGTTACTATATCTGCAGAAACATTAATATCAGAATAACCCACAGCTCCTCCGTAACTTCCCGGTTGGTAAGGGTCAGTAATTATCTTTAAACCTTCAGTCTCTAATAAAAAACAAGCATGACCTAACCACTCTATCCTCATCTTCCCACCTCCTATTTAGTAAGTTTTTAATCCTAACTCTTTCTTAATCCTAATCTTGGCTTCAATAAAATCCTTATGAGAAATATGAAGGAGCTCAGAAATTTCTCTTATCAATTCCAGTTCTCTCTCGTCTAATTCTTTATCAATACAAGCTACCCGGAAAAGTTCTTCAATAATCCTTAACTTGGCTGAATAAGAAAGTTGAATATTAATCTCATGAGTAAAAGTATATAAATCTATCCTTTCCTGGGAAGCTTCTTTTATTGAAGCTAAAACCAGAGAAATATTTTCTGAACTTATCTTAGTATAAGAAGAGAGTATTTGCTTTAGTCTTTCTTCTTCCTGAGGAAGAAACTTCTTATCGGCAAAAGCTACTTCCCAGAGAAGAACTCCTAAAGAGAAAAATTCATTTAACCTATCTAAATCTTCCTTATGAGAGAAAGAAGCAAGAATCTTATTTCTAAACTTGTCTAAGAAACTTCCCATTTTTATTTTAAGTAATCTTGAGGGTTTATCTCCTTATTTCTTATTTTCTCTGCTATCTTTTTAATTCTCAGGAGTCTTTCTCCGGAAGTAGGATGATTGGCCAAAAAATTAGAAGAAAGACTCCCCGGAATTTCTATAGCCATCCTTTCCCAGATATCTATCCCCTTACTAATATCAAAACCTCCCTGATAAGCTATAAGAGTGCCTATAAAATCAGCTTCTCTCTCAAAATCCCGGGAAAACTTAGCCTGAAAAATTCTACCCAACAATCTGCCTAATTCCTGACTCTGAGGTATATCTACATTCCTACCGAAAGCTAAGGCTAAAGCTGAGAAGAGAATCCCTACGCCCTCAGATTTTAAGATATGGCCCTTTATAAGATGAGCTAACTCATGGCCTAAAACTATAGCCAATTCATCATCATTTTTTATAAAACTTAGTAAGCCGTAAGTAACCGCTACCCCTCCACTAAAAGCCGAAGCATTTATATCCGGAGATTCCACCACTAAGAAATTAACATAATAAGGCAAAGCTTCTGGATAGACAGTAATTTCTCTATAATCAAAATCTCTTTCCACAAAAATCCTACAAGGTTTATTCAGAGTTAGGCCTCTTACTAAAGAATAAAAGTTAGAAGGGAGAACTTCCCGGTTATTAATTGTCAAGATAATATCTCCGATTTTTAAATCGGATTTTTCAGCGGGAGAACCTTTTATTAATCCATAAACTATTACTTTACCCTCATCAGGGATTTTGCCAAATATTTTAGCAGTGTATTTATTTAAGTTAGTAACCAAGACTCCTAAGAAAGGATACTTTTTTTCTTGAGAGTTAAGACTCTTGAGAAGTTTATAGCCAATGTTATTTACATAGATGGTCCTTTCTATTTTTACTCCTAAAGCTTTTACTCTTAGGTCTTCTTCTACTTTATTAAATTCATCTTTGGTTATATAAGGCCCCACGCTCACACAACTGGCTATACCCAAAATAATACCTAAAAATACTATCTTTTTACAAAGCCTGGAGAACATCTTTACTTACACCTATATCCTTAACTATGACTTCTCCTGTATACTGAGAACCTCCCTCTAAAAAGAAACTAATCTTAGAAGCCAGAAAAGTAACAGTAAGAAAAGCTTTTATAACTTGTTCGTCTATCTCTAAATTATCAGCAGGTAGCCCTGAGGGTATATCCACGGCTAAAATTTTTCTTGCCTTCTGATTAATCAATCTTATTAACTCCTTATAAAAAGGAATTAAAGGCCCTTTAAAGCCAATTCCAAATATCCCATCTACTACTAAATCAAATTCAGGGATTATCTTTTCCAGACAAACTAATTCTTCTCTCTTGTTGAAAACCTTAATCTTCTCGGCAGATAAAATCTTTCTTAAGATATTCAATTGAAACTCTACTTCTTTATTGAAAGGTTTCCCTGCTAAAACTAAAAATATTTCTAAGTCTACTCCTCTATTTAATAGGTGCCGGGCTAGAGCTAAACTATCTGCGGAATTATTACCTCTTCCTGAAAATATCCCTACTTTCTTAGGTAAGGAGCTAACTTCTAACAAAGCCTCTAAACAAGCCCGAGAGGCATTCTCAATTAGAATAGTTTCGGATAGACCTAAAATTTTTTTTGCCTTCTCATCTAAACTTCTTAACTGCTGAGAAGAAAGGACATCTTTAGCTAAAACGACTTTTCTAAAAATATCCTTAAAATTCTCCTTATTTAACCTGAATAAAAAAATATCTTTCCTTCTTTTAATCTCCTCAAAATCTTTTCCTTTTTCAGAAATTGTGGCTATAATCTTTTTGTTAGAATTTAAAAGATTCTTTACAAAATCTCTAAAAAGATTTAAACCCCATTCCATTTTACCTATCTCATCAATAACTACTACTTGAGAATGCACTATCTGTTTGTGCAGGTTCCTAATCACTCTCTCTAATCCCTGTAAATCTACTCCGTATTTAGAAACTCTGTAGGAACTTTTAAAGTCCTGGTGAGCTAATATTTCTTCTTGACCGTCTAAAGTCTTGATTTTGAAACCTATTCTTTGCCCTGATTCTCTTATCTCTTCAGTAAAAAACCCACAACTATTCTTTAAATAAGGAATAAGGCTTTTGATAAGAGTGGTCTTCCCTGAGCCAGGAGTTCCAGTAATGAAGAGATGCATTAAGGTCTAACTCTTCTTCCTAAAAAGGTCTAGGAATCTATCCTCGTACTCTTTATAAATTCCCCATTCATCTAAAAGTTTTTTAAGTTCAGAAGCGTAGGATAAGTCTTGAGATGCTTTTCTGAATAACTCTTCTATATTTTGCCTTACTGACTGAGGGAGCTTAGTAAATCTCTCTAACTCTTTTTTGATTCTCTGAATATCTTCCTCACTTAAAGGAGAACTTTCTTGGGGAGAAACTTCCCCTTTTAAATAACCCACTAACTTATTTATCTCATTATCTAAGAAAACCGCTTTCTCTTCTAACTCTTTAAATTCTAAACCCAACTCTAAATATCTATCTACAATCTTTAAGACTGCTAAACTGGCTTTGGGATTTTCTATCTGAATGGTGTAGAAAGGAATCTCTCCTAAAAAACAAGCCCCTTTCATCCCTTTCTCTTTAGCTAAACCTAAGAACAACCCGTTTAGCCCACTAATTTGACCCTCTTCTAAAATCTTAAGATTATAAGAAGAAAATTCCTCTAGAATCTCCTTATGAGTAGCTGATACCCATACCCCAGGAGTTTGAGTATGCTGTATTGCCTGAGGAAAAGCAGCAAAATTAAATACCCTAAACACCTTATAGGAAGAAATAAACTCTATTAAGAGTTTTCCAAATTCATAACTTCTATCTAAAGGAGGCTGTGCCTGGGCTAAAAAAAGAATAAGGTCTCTCTTTTTAGGCGACCTCTTATAAAAATAAAAGCTGCCCTCATCTATGGGAGGAACGTGGATTAAGCCTTTATCTACTATTACTCCCTGAGGAGGGAAAAAACCAGTATTTTCAACTTTAGCAAAAAGTTCAAAACCTAAAGATTTTTTCAAGAATAACCCACACTTAACAGCCACTTCGCCCATCCCTGGCCAAACAGCTATCAAGACTGGTTCTTTCAGAGAAATCTTTCTAATCACTCTAATCATAACCTAATTTAAAATAGCATAAAAAAATAAAATTACAAGAGTTTCTTTAAACCTCAAATTACTAAAGATAGACTATATCCTGAGGGTTGTACAGAGAGAGAAACAAAAGTAAATAATCTTGGATATGACGGGTAATAAGAAAATTATTTTGGATGTGTCTTCTTCCATTAATTGCTAATCTGCGAGCATAATCTGGCTCGTGAAGAAGTTGTTTTATCCAGTAAGCAGTTCCTTCTATTGTATAAGTAAGGATTCCTGAATATTTATGAGCTATCTGAAGAGGTATGCCTCCTACAGATGAAGCAATCACTGGCTTCTCTTTCCATAAAGCTTCAGCCACAGTTAAACCAAAACCCTCCCGCAAAGACTTTTGCAAAATTATAGTAGAAGCTCTCTGAAGAGCATTTATCTCTAAATTACTGCCTGCAGGTAGATGTAAAACAAAAATGTCCTTATCGGAAGCTACCTCATTCTTAACCTCCTCCAAAACCTTAGCCCCTTCAGGATCATCTGCAGCCCCTCCTCCGGCTAAAACCAACTGACAATCAAGATACCTCTTAACTAACCGGTAAGCTTTAATTACTCCTAAAGGGTCTTTTAAATAATCAAAACGTGATATCTGAGTAATAATGGGTCTATTTTTGTCAATACCAAATCTTCTTAGAACCTCTTCAATATAAGCAGGGTCTAAAGGTTTATTCTTATCACTTAAAGGGTCTATAGAGGGAGGTATTAAAACCTGTCTGACTTTAAGAGATTGAGCAAAACTGGGAGCAGAAAATACACTCAAATCATACCTCTCAATAATCTTTTTGAGAAATTTCCAAATGTCTCTTTTAGGAGAAGAAAAATCAATATGACATCTCCATATCCATTTGTTCTTAAGTTTTTTCTTTTTCTCTACTAAATAAATAGGCTGAGGATCATGAACAAAGACTATATCGCTCTTTCGCAAAATATTATTAGCATTTTCTAAGTTTATCTGATGAAAATAATCTAACTCCTCCTTACTAATCTTTAAATCTACCCCATGAAGAGCATTGTGTATCTTCTTGGTTATTTTAAAAAAGCGATTATCTGCTTTAATTACATCCCAAAAAACATTCAATCCTAATTCTCTCATTAAAGGAACCACCCTAGAAAGAATCTCGGCTACACCACCTCCAAAGGAAGTAGAATTTATATTTTGAATAGTTATATCTTTAAGCTTCTTAGCTATCAAATACAGCTCCTCTATAACCTCCTCTCCTACTATCTCTTTATATTTATCTAACATTTTTAATTTCTTCCTCTACTAATCTTATAAGTTTTCTCCGTAAACCTTCCAAAGTATAAGTATAAGGGTCAAGCTGAGAAACCTTCTCAGCTAACCTTACATAACCCTGGTCTCTCAACCAACAAGAAAAGTCATTATCAGGTTTTTTAAGTCTTAGTCTGGCTTCAAACATATGGAAGTAGAAAGAGTGTGCTGTCACCCTTTTAAGAGCTTCCCCAAACTCTTCTAAATTATGGGCAACAAAAGGAGTGGGCAAAACAAAAATTTTTGAAGACAAAAAACGAAACTCCTCTGAAGGGATACAGTTTCTTAAGAAAAAACTATCTTTTAAATAATCCTCAAGAATCTGAATAAATTTAGCTCTTAAATCCTCAATATCAGAAAACTGAATTATATCTACACTAGCTATCTTTTCAGCCAATTTTTTAAGTCCCAAACTTGTATTTATCCAATAAGAAAAATCATTAGGATGCTCGGGTGAGAAAAACCTGTGTTGTTCTAAATACTTATGAGTATGATGATAGATGCTTGAGGAAGGAACTCTCTTTATTCCTTCCAAGAGCTCCTTAACATTGCGAGCAACTCTTCCTAAAAGTTCAACCTGAGTTATCCGGGTATTAAAATAAAAGGGCTCTTTCATCTTCTCTCCAATAAAGCTAAAACTTCAATGTGGGGAGTATGAGGGAAAAAATCAAAAGGTTGAATTAGCCTTATCCTATAAGAATCTAAGAAACTTTGTAAGTCTACAATAAAACTCTTAGGATTACAAGAAGAATAAATTATTCTTTTAGGAGCTATAGTCTTTATCCTCTTAATTATTTTCTTAGAAAGACCAGCCCGGGGCGGATTTATAAAGACTAAAAATATTCTTTCTTTCCAAAGGTTAAGATTTAAAAAAAGAGCTTTTTTCACATCCGAATTTAAAAAGCTTACATTATTTATATTATTTAAGGAAGCGTTAACTAAACTTGTTTTTATAGCCAACTCATCCTGTTCTATAGCCCAGACGAAAGAAAATTCTTTAGCTAAAAGAAGGCTCAAAGAACCTACCCCTGAAAAAAGATCTAAAGCAGAATTTTCTTTATTGCCCTTCAAATGAGTTTTTATAAATTCAAAAAAAACTTCTAAGATAAAAGGGTTAACCTGAAAAAAGGAAAATGCCGGAATCCTAAACTTAAAACCTTTAATCTCTTCCTCTAAGTAGTCTTGGCCATAGAAAACTTCAAATTTCTCAGGAACAACTGCATCAGAAAGTTTATCGCTAATAGTCCAGACTAAAGAAGTTATTCTCTTATTATCTTTCAATCTTAGAGAAATTAAAGCAGATTTAAAAGCCTCTTTATCTAAAGAACCTTCTGAAGTTGTGACTATATTTACCATAAAATCATTTTTAGTCTTAGATTCCCTTAACACTAAATATCTTAAAAAGCCTCGATGAGAAAAAGTACTATAAGAAGAGAGCCTTTCTTTTCTAAGGAGATCTTTAACCTTTTCTAAAACTAAAGGAACATTCTCTGAAAATAAGAAACACTCCTCAACATCAATAACTTTTCTCTTATTAAGCCTTGAATGTAAACCACACACCAGTTCAGAGGCTTCTTGGGCAAAAGAAAACTCCATCTTATTTCTATAAAAGTAAATTTTAGGAGAGGGTATAATAGGCAAAATTTTAGGAGAATTTTTAAGAGGAGAAAACAAACTCCCTAAAAATTTTTGCTTTCTTTCTAACTGCTCTGGGTATTCTAAATCCTGAAATCTACACCCTCCACAAACTCCAAAATGTTTACAGACAAATTTAGTTGGACTCATTAAGGATTAAGGTAACCTAATTCTTTAAGTACTCGTGGTTTATTTTGCCAATCTTTTTCTACCTTCACCCACAATTCTAAAAAGGCTTTCTTAGAAAAAAGAAGTTCTAAGTCTTTACGAGCAGAGGTTCCTATTTCCTTTATCATTCTTCCTTTCTGGCCAATAATTATCTTTTTTTGAGAAGGTTTACTAACTAAAATGTTAGCTAAAATTTTTACTATATTCTCTTCTTCATTTATCTCTTCTACTAACACTGCTGTATTGTGAGGAATTTCCTCTTTAAGAAACAAGCAAACCTTTTCTCTAATGATATCGGCCACTCGGTAAGATAAAGGAAAATCAGTAATGTTTTCTTTATCATAATAAGGAAAACCTTCAGGTAAAAGTTCTACCATCAAATCCAATAATTTATCTAAATTATCTCCTCTTAAGGCTGATATAGGAATAAAGTATTTAAGAGGTAATAACTTACCTTTTGTTTTTTCTTTCCACATCTCTACATAACTATTAATGTATTCTTTAGAGATATCTATCTTATTCAAAGCCATTATCACCGGAATTCTCTTTTTAACTAAATTATTCATAATCATCTCTTCTTCTTTAAAAGGAGGGCGAGTTACATCTACAAGGTAAAGTATAAGTTCAACATCTTTTAAAGATTTAAATACCAGTTCATTGAGGTTAGAAAATAATTTACCTTTAAAAAGATGTATTCCTGGAGTATCTACAAAAACAATCTGAGCTTGATTTAAATTTAAAACACCCCTTATTACATAACGAGTAGTTTGGGGAACATTAGAAATAATACTTACTTTTTGTTTAAGCAGAGTGTTGAGGAGAGTAGACTTCCCCACATTAGGCCTGCCTAAAATTGCTACAAATCCTGATTTAAACTTACTCATTATCTAAAATATTGTCTATCTTAATTAGAAAATTCTTTAAAACCCTTACCCCTTTATAAAGATTAGGTATGGCTATATATTCATCAGTAGCGTGAGCCTGCTGAGAGGTTGAAAATCCAAAGACTACACCCTCCACGCCTCTTTCTAATAAGAAATTTAAAATGGTAGCTCCCCGGGAAACTTCAAAATGAGGTTTTATATTTTCACCTAAAAGGGTATCTTTAAGGCAATTAATCCAAAAATTATTTCTCTGAGCTCTTACCGGGGGTTGATAAGCTAAAACTTTTAAAGAATAAGCTTTGGTAAACTTTTCTATTGTTTTCTTAAAAATATTCAGAAGTTTTTCTTTGGATTCATTTTCCCTAAACCTTAAATCTAACTCCATAAAACACTTATCAGCAACCATATTTACTTTTTCCCCACCTTCTATCTTACCTATATTTAGGGTAAATTGCGCTTTCTTATCCTTTTTATTTAACCGCTTAATTAAATCCCTAATCTGAGAATAAATATTAAAACTTAAAATAATAGCATTCTCTCCCCTCTCCGGATAAGCTCCGTGAGCTTTTTTACCTAAAATATTGATTCTTAAATGGAGAAGGCCTTTTTGGGCATAAATAATCTTGAATTCTGAACCATCCAAAATTAACCCAAAATCTAAGCGGGGCAAACTATTAAGGATAGGCTTAAAACCTAAACTACTGCCTGCTTCTTCGTCAGCAGTAGCTAAAAAGACTATGTCTAAATTTCTAAACTTCCTCTTTTCTTCTTTAAGCTGGGCTAAGACTTCTAAACCTACTGCCAAATTCCCCTTACAATCAGAAGCTCCCCGACCGTAAATCCGGTTATTTAATATCTTAGCGGAAAAAGGAGGGAGATTCCAGTTCTCCCCAGCAGGGACAGTATCTAAATGGGGTGATAAAAGAATTGTTCTTAAGGAATTCTCCGACTTACAGCTACAGAGAAGATTACTTCTTTGAGGAGCAAATTCTAAAATACGAGGCTTATAACCATAGTTTTTTAAAAAATCATAACAGAACTTGGCAATCTTTCTCTCTCGGCCAGGTGGATTTTCTGAATTTATCTTTATCAGTTCCTGAGTAAGTCTCAAAATTCTCTTCATTCCGAAGAAGAAAGCTTTTTAAAGCCTAAATCTGGGGCTAAAGGATTATAACCGTAGTAGGCAAATATATAATAAGAGGTACTAGCTAAAGAACATACTCTCTTACCTTGAGGAGTACGCCAGCCGTGGCCGGTATCTGCAGAGGAAGAAGAAGCATAAGGAAGGCAACCTTTACCCTGACCAGTAGGAGAAGGAGAACTAATAATCATCTTTTCCAATTCTGATAAGTAATGTCTAGCTAATCCCTGATAATAGTTTGCCTTGGGAAGTTGAGACTTTTTCTGATAATAGTTAGCCATAATCTGGAAAGCTAAAACCATCTGGGCTGTCCATTCACAAGAAATAACTCCTCCTCGGGGAAGATGTCTAATTCTAGCAAAATCAAATCCTTCTACTAAAATCTTTTTATCCTCTCTCTCCAAATAATTCTTAACCCGGCAATTTTCTATAGCAAACTCTAAAATCTCATCAGGGTCCATCTCTAAACTTATAAGTTCCTCTGCTCCTAAAGAAGCTATAGACCAGGCATAGGTATCAGTAGCTATAGTAGAATCGCCTTTACCTCTATTTATAGGAATATCTTTTTTAGTATAGGAGTACTTTTTAAGCCAGGTTTTAACCCTTTCCTGAGCTAATAAGTATTCAGATTTCTCAGTAAGTTTATAAAGACCTTTAAAAAAGGCATAAGCATCTAAGTTGTGCTCAGTAGAATACCAAGAAACTTTTGGTCCACCGATTATACCTCCTTCTGAATCCTGCAGACTCAACACAAATTTAGCAATTCTCTCAGCTAAGTTTAAATAACTTTTGTCAGAGGTTGCTTCAGTATATCTTAATATACCTAAACCCAGCCAGATATTAGGGCCAGCGTGAACTATATATTCACAGGGCGAACCATCATCAACATAATAAGCATTTAAAAATCCGCCCTGGTAAGTCTTAGCTTTATACTTATAAAAATCTAAGATATTTTTAGCTCTCTCAAAATCAGAAAATAATAAAAAGACATTCACACAAAGTGCCTGGTCATAAGTAAAAGCCCATCCAGAAAGGGTAAAACCTCCTTCAAAACTTACTACTAAGCCGGTCTTTAAATTTTGGTGATTTCTTATCCACTTATACATATCTTTAACGGTAAACTTCTCTAATAACTGCTTCCTCTCCTGAATACGCCTTAACTCTCTTTGAGAAGAAGCTGTTAAGGCCTTTGCCTCTTTTAACTTATCCTGTAAACTCTTATTTTCCTGAATAAGCAGAGATAGTTTCCTCTGAAGATGAGCTATTTTCTCCTGAATCTCTCGTTCTTTCTCTAAAGCCTCCTCAGAAGATAAAAATTCTTTCAACAAGTTTTTCCTCTCTTTCTTTAAATGTTCGTATTCTTTTTCCCATAAAGCTAATTCTTCCTTAGTTTTCTCTAAATCTCGATTTACCCTGTTAAGTTTTCCGCGAAACATTTTTACTACTGCCTGGTTCTGCTCTAGTACTTCTTTCTTAAGATTTAATTCTAAAGAGGTTTCTACTAATTCTTTAGCTATCTTACGATTATAATTAAGAATTTTTTGGTTTTGATAATAGAGGTAGAGGAGACTAAAAGTTAAAACTATAATAGTACTTAAGGAAACTTTAGGGATGAAATTACGCCAATAAGTAAAAAATATTAGATTCTTTCTTTCTTTCTCGGATAAATCTAAAAATTCCAACCCCAGAGAAAAATTTGCTTCCCTAACCTTCCCCCTTCTATGCCAAACGAGTTTTCCTCGAGTAGAAATTGTCTTCCAGGAAAAAGGAATATGAATTCTTAATTGAAAAATAGTCTCTTTATCCTTAAGACTCTTCCAAAGCTCAGGAGGAATCAAGTTAGAAAAGACGCATATACCACTTCTACTTATATTGTTGCTGAAACCGGCTAACCAATCAGAAAGCGATTGTTGGTCCTGAGATAATATCCTGAATTCTACAGGAAGGATGGTATTTAATCTGGTGTATCTTCTTTGTTCAGAGAGAGCTTCTTTAGAAATCACTTTCTTCAATTTTACTAAGACTTACCCCTTTAAATAATCTTCTGGTTACTTTATCCATAAGTTCCCAGAATCTTTTATCTTTTCTCAAATTTTCTAAGTCCTTATCTTTTTTAAGATAAGAGAAATCATCATAGCCTAAGACAATTGCCTTCTTTAAAGCCTCTAAGGCTTTAGTAGTGTCTCCTAAAAGAGAATAGCTACAGGCTAAATTATAATGGACGATAGGGTCTTTAGGCCTGACTTTAGAAAGGTGTAAATCTACTCTGAGTCCTTCCCCGTAAAAACCCTTCTTAGTATAAGCAGACCCCAAACACATCCAGGCCTGAATAAAGTTAGGGTTCTCCCGGATAAGTTCTTCATAAAATTTTATCTCAAAGTCCTTGTTTCTCTTAGTCTTCCTGTATTTTTTCATCTTTCTTTCTAAGAATTATCTGTTGTTTGAGATTGTAGAGAGCCGCCTCAACTATCTTCTTAAACTCAGAATATTCTGAAGGATAAATTATCTCTTTCTCCACCGAGAGAAGTTCTTTAAAAATGATAGAACCTGAAATTTTTTTATAAGATAAAGAAAAGTTTAATAGCTCTGAATTTACCTCTAAATCTTGAGGTAGGTATTCTAATTCTAAATTAGGAGGAAGATGGATTTCTGCCTCTATTTCTACTTTATAAGGACTACCTAAGTATAAAGGGTATAACCTCTTTTCTCTGTTTATCCAGGAAGGTTCAAAGACCTCTTCTCCTAAAAAGGGGAGAATCCTTAACTCCTTAACTTTACTTAAAAGATTGTAAGCTAAGAACTCATATTCAAGAAGAGGCTCTCCTTCTGATAAAGACTCTGCGTTCTTTATGTTAAACTCTAAAAGTTCAGAAAGAGAAGCAAATTTCTTTATTTTTTCCTGAATATTATCCCTTATTAACTGAGGTGGGGTATTTTTTAGATAATACTTTCGAGAAGAAGAAAAAAAGCCCTTAGAGGCAACTTCTCTTTTAATCTTAGCTGTTTCTTCTTTATCTATACTAATATTCATTTTTATTCTTAAAAAATTATCTTTTAATAAAGGAGTAGAACAAATTTTATAATCGTCTTCAAAGAATATCAATACCTTCCTGTTTTGATCTGAGGGAGGTAAATCCCCAAAGGAAGTAGTAGAAGATGTGGGGTCCATAAAAATTAAATCTTCTCCTATCTTTACACAGGCAATAGCATGATTAAAATAGGAAGCAGGGAGGCTTTCTTTTAGATTATAAGCAGATTTAGTAGGGATAAGCACAGGGTAAGCTTTTAACCCTGAAGCTCTTAAGAGGGCTACTAAAAGAACTGCCTGGTCTTTACAATCTCCGTACTTATTAATAAAGACCTCTCTAGCTCGGTGCGGTTCAAAACCTGCTTTCCCATATTCTACTGCTACATATCTAATCTTTTCAGCACAAAATTCATAGATTCTCTTTGCTTTTTCATAATCGGAATCTGCTGTTTTTATTAAATCTTTTAGAAAATCTTTCATCTCTTTATTAAGGGCTAACTTATCTTCATAAAGAGCTTTCCACCAATTATAGAATTCTTCCCAGTTAGAAAAACTAGAAAAAACTCCTGCCGGGTTCACAAAAGAATAAGGAACCATATCTGATTCGGGAATAAGCTGAGGTATATTTTTAAATTCAAATATATAATTTAAGAAACCTTCTTTTATAACTTTCCTGGGCTCAAAACTTATATGGGAAGGAAGGTATTCTTTATTCAAAACCCCCCAGTTAATCTTTCTGCCCAGAGGAAAAGAAAGAATAAATTCTGCTTTCACAATGGGTTCTTCTTCGGCCAATTTGTAGATAATAGAAAAATCTTTTTTGTTTAGAAGCTTACTTCCGTAAATTTTCACCTTACACTCAATAATACTTCCCCTTAAAACTTCAGGCATAGAGACGATAAAAGCTCGCAAATTACTGTAAAGAGGGAAATTTAAATATTTAGAAACATCTCTTATATTCTCTTTACCTACATAGATTATTTTCTTATCGGGAGTAATCGTCCGGGCAAAATCTAATTCCACTCTTTCGTAAGTAGAATCGTAATTTATCTCTACTTCTCCCCAATTCTGTCTTCCTTTATCATTAAGTACTTTAACCATAAGATGAAGCGTGGTTTCTTGTTTATTCTCAGGAGTTATCTTTATTTTTTCTTTACAAAAAAGAACAACTGAAGAAGCATCAGGAAAGTCTAAAGAAGTAGGAGAATTTTCAACTATCTCCCTGAGAGAAGAAGGTAATTCATCTTGAAACTTAAGTTTAAGTTCAGATAATCTTTTCTGGGCCAATTTTAAATAAGGAGAAGGGGTTATCTTTTGATAGAGCTTTTTGGCTTTAGAAAAAAGGTTTTTCTTCTCGCAGCTTAAGGCGTAAAGATATAAAGCCTGGGGGTCTTTCAGGTTTTCCTCTTCAAATTCCTCAAAAATCTCCAAGGAAGACGTATAATTTCCCTCCTGGGCATAACTTTTGGCTAAAAGGAGTTTTCCCTCAAAATTATTTACCCCTTTTAAAATATCTTTAACCTTAGAAAATTCATTCCTCTGGTAATAAAACTTAGCAAAACTTAATCTTATCCTTACGTCTTCAGGGTGTTTTTCTAAAAGTTTTTTATAGGAATCTTCTATCCGTTTAGAAAGAATATCTATATTTTGAGAAGCCCTCTCTAAAGAATCCCCAGGAGAACATCCCAGAATAAAAAGACTGACTACTAATAAAAATATTTTCCTCATCTCCAGGGAATAAGAATTAATTTTTAAGATATTGCTCTTTAAATTTTCTTATTCTCAAAATCGCTTCTTTTAAATCTTGAAAAGGAGAAGCAAAGGATATCCTTATAAAATCTTTATAGGGCAGACCGAAGGCTTCTCCGGGAACAACTGCTACTTTGACCTTTTTAAGAAGTAAAGAGGCAAATTCCAAAGAAGAAAGCCCTGTATTTTTTACAGAAGAAAAACAATAGAAAGTACCTTGAGGCAGCAAAGTCTTAAAGCCTAAGCTGTTGAGTTCACTCACAATAAAATCTCTCCTCCTTCTGTACTCTTTAACCATATACTCTACATCTTTCTGAGAATTTAAAGCTTCTACTGCTGAAAGTTGAGAAGTAATCGGAGCACAAAGCATAACAAAGGAATGGATTTTACTCATCTGTTCTATTAGTTCTTTCCTCCCACAGGCAAAGCCAACCCTAAACCCGGTCATTGCATAATTTTTAGAAAAGCCTCCTAAGTATATAGTTCTACCCTTTGCTCCCTTAAAAGCAGAAAAAGGAGTGTGTTTAAAATCATAAGTTATTAAGTCGTAAATCTCATCACTAATTACTAATAAGTCTTCTTTAGAGAGAACTCTCCATAGCTTTTTAAGTTCTTCCTTAGAATAAGAAACTCCGGTAGGATTTGCAGGATAGTTAAGTATTATAGCTTTGGGTCTATATTTTTTAATTAGTTCTTTTAACTTTTCAGGATTAATTTTAAAACCTTCTTCAAAAGAAGTGTAAAGAGGGACTACTCTCCCCGCAGATAACTCTACTACCGCTGGATAAGCTACATAACAAGGATAAACCAAAATAACCCTCTCTTGGGGATTAAGGACTGCTCTTATAGCTAAATCTAATCCCTCACTCACCCCAGTAGTAACAAGTATTTCTTGTTCAGGGTCATAAATGAGCCGGTAATGTTTCTTTAAAAAGTGGGCTATCTCTAACCTCAACCTCAATAAACCCTTATTAGAAGTATAGGAAGTATATCCCTGTTCTAAAGAGTAAATGGCTTTCTCCCTAATTCTCCAGGGAGCGGGGAAATCAGGCTCTCCCACTCCCAGAGAAACCACATCTTTAGTCTTCAAAACCAAATCAAAAAACTGGCGGATACCCGAAGGAGCTAAATTCTTTACTTTGTGGGAGATAAATCTATCCATCTTATTAATAAGTAATAGTCAGCCTTTTAATCTCCTTCTTCTTTCTGAGAATTACTCCGTCCTCCTTGTATTTCTTAAGCATAAAGTGAGTAACTGTGCCTTTTACTGATTCTAAGGGAGCTAACTTTTCAGCCACAAAGTCAGCCACCGTGTGGATACTTTTTCCTTCCACTATCAATAATAAGTCATAGGTTCCTGATAAAAGGTAACAACTCTTTACTTCCGGGAATTTATAGATTCTCTCAGCAATGGCATCAAAACCCACATCTTTCTGAGGACTGACTTTTACCTCTATTAAAGCTAAAACGCTCCTTTCTCCGGGAAGGAGTTCTTTATTTATTACCGCCTTATATTTGACGATAACTCCCTTCTTTTCTAATTTGTTTACCATTTTTCTAAGCTCAGGCTCTTTCTTGCCGGTTAACTTAGCTAAATCTTCAAAAGAAATTCGGGCATTTTCTTCCAAAATCTTTAAAATATCTTCCATAAAACAACCCCCTTTTCTATTAACCTATCATAGTTAAATCTGGTAAGCAAGAAAAAACTCATCTTAAAAGTCTGTTCATACTCCCCGGCTTATAACCTCGCAGGTCTAAGCTCACAAAGATATAGCCAAGCTTTTGCAAGAAATTAGTAAGCTTCCTTCTATTCTTTAAAACCTTAGAAAAATCACTTTCCCCTACTTCAATCCGGCAAATTTCTTTATGGTCTCTCACTCTTACCTGAAATAAACCTAAATTCTTTAAAAACCTCTCTGCTTTTTCTATCCGCAACAACCTCTCTTTAGTTATCTCCTCTCCATAAGGTATCCGTGAAGCTAAACAGGCAAAAGGAGGTTTATTATAAGTAGGTAAACCCAGTTTCTTAGAAGCTTCTCGAATATTTTTCTTGGTGAACCCTGCTTCTATTAAAGGGCTTCTTACTCCTGCCTCCTTGACTGCTCTTAAACCGGGCCTAAAGTCTTTTAAATCATCTAAGTTGGAGGCTTCTACTATATAAGGGATTTTTTTTCTTTTTGCAATTTTTAATAAATCTAAAAATAATTCCTTTTTGCACCAATAACATCTATCCTTAGAATTTCTAATAAATTTTTTATTATTTAGCTCTCTACTTTTAATAATAATATGTCTTGCTCCTATTTTTTTAGCTGTTTTCTTTGCTTCTTCTATCTCCTCTTGGGGATAAGTTAAAGACTCAGCTGTAACTGCTAACACATTTCTACCTAAATTATCTTTAGCTACCTTCAATAAAAGAGTGCTATCTGCTCCTCCTGAATAGGCTATTAAAACTTTGCCCATATTTTTCAGAATCTCGCTTAAAGTAGCTAATTTTTTAAGAAGGCTCTTTCTCATAGTTTTAATCCCGTTAGGATTATACCAAATCTTCCTGAAAAATAAAGATTTTAAGGTGAGTCTTTAGGGGAGAATAAAACTTAGCAAAAAATTTAAAAAATTACCTCTTTCCTTACTCAGAAAGAATTAAATAAAACTAGCCCCAACGGGATTTGAACCCGTGCCTCGTGGCTGAGAACCACGCATCCTAAACCGGACTAGACGATGGGGCCAAAGAGTTTCTCTTCTGGTGCCGGGAGAGGGATTTGAACCCTCACGCCTTTCGGCATACGACCCTCAAACGTATGTGTCTGCCAATTCCACCATCCCGGCTAAACAGAAATTATAACACAGAAATCTATAAATTCAACCTAAGAACTTTTCTGTGTTGTTACAATAACAAAATGTTAAAAATAATTACTAAAACAAAATGTTTTCAGTATAGGCGAATCCACCTTCAGGGAGAAATTGGATATAGCCCCAGAAAAAGGAAATTTTAGTATGAATTTTAACATTTTTACGTTGTAAAAATTTAACATCTTGATGTAGTAACAACACTAAAAAGTTTTATACCTTTTGCTTATCTTTCGCTCCTTCTATTACTAAGGTGCATTCTCCTTTAATCTTCCTTTTAGAAAGTGAGTTTATCAATTGAGAAATATCTCCTCTTAAAACCTCCTCATAAATCTTAGTCATCTCTCTGCAAATACATACCCTTCTTTCTCCTAAAATAGCTCTCAATTCTTTTAAAGCCTCCTCTATCCTCTGAGGTGACTCAAAAATTACTAAAGTATAAGGAAATTTTTTTAATTCTCTAATTTTTCTAATTCTTTTCCCTTTCTTGCGGGGCAAAAATCCCAAGAACAAAAAACTATCAGAAGCTAAACCCGAAAGAATCACCGCATTAATAACTGCTGATGGCCCCGGTAAAGAAGTAAAGGGCACGCCTTCCTCTATACACTTTCTAACCAACTTAAGTCCGGGGTCAGAAATTAAAGGGGAGCCTGCCTGGGAGAGTAAAACTACTTCTTTTCCTTGCTTAAGGAGTCTTATTATTTGAGGGATTCTCTTTATCTCATTATGCTCATAAAAACTTAGAAAAGGTTTCTTGGGTAGGTTTAACCCCTTTAAAAATAAACCTCCCCTGCGAGTATCTTCAGTTAAAATTAAATCGGCCTTAGTTAATACTTCTAAAGCCCTTAAACTTATGTCTTTTAAGTTTCCTATGGGGGTAGCTATAATATACAGCATTCTAGATAATCTTGCCTAAAGATTCTTTACGCAAGAGTTCAATTATAACTTTGGCTAACTTGGTGGGGTCATGGCGGATAAAATCGGTGGCATGAAGAAAATCTCCTTCTATTACTTGATAACCCATTTTCTCTATAACTGGGGTATCTACTCTTACCGGATAAGCTCCTTCCTGAGCATACTTTTTAAGAAGATCGGGTGGGGGGTGTTTGGTGTTTAGAATACAGTAATTAAGAATCCGAGGGTGAGTATGCTCTAATAAAGCTTTTATATGCTCAGAAGCTGTAAAACCATCTGTTTCGCCAGGCTGACTCATTACATTACAGACATAAATTTTTAAACCTGGGCTCTCTACCACTGCCTGGGCAATCTCCTTTATTACTAAATTGGGCAAAATACTGGTATAGAGACTTCCTGGTCCTATCACGATTACTTGCGCAGACTTTATTGCCTCAATTGCCTCTAAAGTAGGGGTAATTCCTCGCTGAGCATCCAAGGATTTTAAGTAGACCTTCTTAATTCTCCTCTTCTTTTTGGGAATTTCTGCTTCTCCTTCAGTAAGAGAACCGTCCTCATACTCAGCAATTAAACTTACCTTATTCAGAGTAGAAGGTAAAACTCTTCCCCGGATAGCTAAAACTCTGCTGGATTCTTCTATTGCTCTCTTAAAATCTCCGGTAAGCTGAGTCATTGCGGTAATAAAAAGATTACCAAAATTATGGCCTTTGAGTTCGGAATCTTCCTTAAACCGGTATTGAAACAATTCACCCATCAAAGAAGGAGAATCAGCTAAAGAGACTAAACAATTACGGATATCCCCGGGAGGCAAAATATCAAATTCCTGACGAAGCCTTCCTGAAGAACCTCCAGAATCAGCAACAGTGACAATAGCAATAATGTTGGCTGTATACTCTTTTAATCCACTTAAAAGAGTAGATAAACCGTGACCTCCACCAATAGCTACAATTTTAGGTCCTCTTTTTAAAAATCTTTTTTTGTAAACTATGTCTAAAAGTTCTTCGGAAGAAAAATAAGGGAAAAGGCTGAGGAAGGAAGAAATCATACTTCTTACTCCAGCAATAATTAATCCTCCTCCCAAGAAAACTCCTGCTAAATCTAAACTCTTTAAGAAGAGATTATTGTCGTTGAAAAACCTCACTGCTCCCAGAACCAGTATTCCTATTCCTAAAACCGTTAAGAAAATCCAGCGTTTTATTCTTATCCCGGGATAGAGCCATCTAAATTTTTTTAAAAAGTTAACCATAACTTATACTAAAAACGACCCCGACGGGATTTGAACCCGTGCTACAGGCTCGAAAGGCCTGAGTCCTAGCCTGGCTAGACGACGGGGTCATGCTTATTATTAAGGTAAGTAATTATACAGGATATACCTTTTTTGTCAATTTTTACCTGAGGATTAAACCCTCTTTTTGGGCTAAGGCTTCTCGGAGTTGAAAATGAATCTTATCTACTTCTTCTGAAGATAAAGTCCTTTGCTTATGTTGATAGAATATTCTTAAAGTAAAACCTGTAAACCCAGAAGGGATTTTTTCTCCTTTGTAGATATCTACAACCCTGAATTCTTTAAGAAATTTTCCGGCCTGAGTTTTAATTATATCTTCTATCTCTCTAAAACTTAGCTCTTTTCTTTTAGCTAAACTTATATCTCTTTCTACCCAGGGGAAGCGAACAATTTCTTCAAAATAAGGCTGTTTTCTCTTCTGGTATAACTCTTCTAAATCAAACTCAGCTATAAATACATTTTCTAAATCTAACCTCCTACTAACTTCTTTATTTAATACTCCTACCCAACCCCAATCCTCTATTAAAGCATAATTGGAGAATGCAGGCAAACTACTTTCCTTTAAAGAGAACTCTTTAATGCCGCAGTCAGCGAGAAAAACCTCCAGTTTAGCTTTAAAATAGTAAAAATTATCCATATTTTGAGTATGCCTGCCTATCACCAGCTTTGTCTTCTCTTTAAAGCCAGGTTCTATCTTAAAAAAACTTTCGGCTATCTCGAAAAACTCTAATTCTCTCTCTTTCCTGTAAACATTATACTGAAAAACTTTAAGAAGACCGGGGAATATTTCCGGCCGGAGAATATTCTCTTCTTTTCGTAAAGGGTTCTCCAGGAATAGGGGTTTATAGGAGCTTATGTTTTCTTTTTCGGAGATAATACTAAAAGTTATAGCTTCGGAAAAACCCAAACTTACCAGTTTATCTTTAATTTTTTCCTTAAACTTATAGAAAGAAGCTTCTTCCTTTAAACTTCTCTTTATAGGAGGAAGGGCCTCTTTTATATTTTGATAGCCCCAAATCCGGGCTACTTCTTCGGCTAAATCCTCAAAAAACTTTATATCTTGCCGGTAAGAAGGGGGCTTAACTAAAATAATAGGGGGTTTCTCCTTCAAGTTGAAATTTAATCTCTTGAGAATCTGAAGAGCCTGCTTTTCTTTTATGCTGGTTCCTAAAAAATTATTTAATCTCTGAATATCAAATTTTATCCAAAAGGATTTAGCTGAAGGTTTCTTCCCTGCCCTTTTATAACCGGAAAACTCCCCTCCAGCCAATTTAAGAATTAATTCACAAGCTGAAGCTGAAGCTTTTTCTAAATTAAGAGGGTTTACGCCCCGCTCAAAGCGATAGGAAGACTCGGACTCTATCCCTAAACTTCTTCTTCCTCTGCGGATAGTTAAAGGAGAAAATATAGCTGCTTCTATCAGTATATTTTTTGTAGTTAAACTCACTTCCGAATCTTGACCGCCGATAACGCCTGCTAAAGCTAAGGGCTTATTCTCGTCAGCTATTACTAAGACCTCTGGGCGGAGTTCTCTCTCTTTATTATCTATACATAAAAGTCTTTCTCCTTTCCGGGCTCTTCTTACCGAAATAATATTTCCTATTTTATCAAAATCAAAGGCGTGTAAAGGCTCACCCCACTTAAGCATACAGTAATTGGTAATATCTACCACATTATTTACTGAGTTTATCCCCAAATTAGTAAGTCTATATTTAAGCCAGTCAGGAGAAGGACCTACTCTTACTCCTTTTATTAAGCGAGCTGTATACAAAGGACAATCTCCCTCATCCTCTATCTTTAAAGGAAGGTTAAGTAAGGGCCGGGTTCTTAAATTAATTTTGGGAAGTTTAATCTTTTTCTTAAAAAGAGCTGAAACTTCGTAAGCTATCCCAACTATTGAAAGAAGGTCATATCTATTAGAAGTTACTTCAACTTCAAAGATAAAATCTCCTTCCTTTCTCTCTATCTGAGAGACTTCTAAACCAGCCAGGGTTAACTTCTCAGCTAACTGCCGAGGGGTTATGCCTTTTAAATTTAGAAACTCTTCTAAAAACTTAAAACTAAACTTCATAGAATTGCCCTAAAAACCTTAGGTCATTTTCAAAAAATAATCTTATATCATTTATTCTGTATTTAAGCATAGCTATCCTTTCTACACCCATCCCAAAAGCAAAACCCTGGTATCTTTTAGGCGAAATACCACAAGAAGACAAAACCCTAGGGTGAATCATCCCGCAACCTAAAATCTCCAGCCACCCACTCTTTTTACAAACTGAACATCCTTTTCCTTTACAAATAAAACAACTTATATCTACTTCTGCTGAAGGTTCAGTAAAAGGAAAAAAGTGGGGCCTAAATCTTAGTTTAACTTCTGAAGAAAATAAATTCTGGGCAAAATAAACCAATGCCCCTTTTAAATGAGAAAAATTTATATCTTTATCCACGGCAAACCCTTCTATCTGATGAAACATAAAGGAGTGGGATGCGTCCATATTATCCGGCCGGTAAACTCTTCCTGGAACCACAAAGGCTAAAGGAGGTTTTCTTTTCTTCATCAATCTTATTTGGGAAGGCGAAGTGTGGCTCCTTAAAAGATACTTGTATTTTTTTGAAGGAATTTTTAAGTAAAAGGTATCAAAGGCATCCCGGGAAGGATGCTCTAAGGGGATGTTTAAAGCGGTAAAATTATGCCACTCGTCCTCTATTTCTCTTCCTTCCTGAATTTCAAAACCTATTCTTTCAAAAATACTACAGATTTCTCTTATAACCAAAGTTAAAGGGTTTAGCTTTGCCTTCCTCAGAGAATAGGAAGGGAAAGTCAGGTCAATCTTATTCTGTTGTAAACTTAACTCCTCTTTTCTCTCCTGCCAGAGAGCAGTAATAAAAGACTTGGCTTCATTAAGAAGCCGGCCAGCCTGAGGTCTTAAAGAAGGCTCTAAAGAGGGGATTTTTTTACTGAATTGAGCTAAAAAAGAATTTCTCCCCAAAAATTTAACCTTTAAAGCCTCTAATTCCTCTAAAGTCTGGGCTTTTCTAAAATCTATTTCAGCAGTCTGTTTAAGTTTTTGAAGTTCCTCTTGCATATCTTAAATTTCTTATAAGATAAACTGTGCCGGTAATTAAAAAAAGAAGAGCCCAAAGAAAAAGAGCCCTCCTTTTTTTAAGACTCGGCTCTAAACTGAACTTTCCCCCTCTTTTTACCAGAGATATTTTTTCCGCTGAAATCATAGTTTGACCTAAATGCCGGGGGTTATTAAAATAAAACCTGCCCCTTATTCTTATTAAATCTCCCCTCTCTTCAGGCCCAGCCAGATAAATAATCTGAGGTAATTCTACTTCTTTAGGAACCCAAACCCCTAAACTCACTCCCTGGTCTAAAATATTTATCCAACTCCCCTTTTTTCTCCTCAATACATCTAAGACTTCGGCCTTAACCTCTACTTCTTTGCTATCCCAGAAAGAAGATTTAGCCAACAACTCCTTTATCTTAATAAACTCTCCAGCCTGAAGGCAAGGCATATTGGTTAAAATTAATAAGAATAAGAGAAAAATCTTCCTCATTATTTTTTAAACAAAGAAATAATTATGCCTAAACTGGCAACAACCGACACAAACTCTAACCTTCCTGCCCACATCTGAATAATATAGGTAAGTTTAAGTAAAACTGGCATCTGAGGAGAAGTTATCCCTAAGGTTAAGCCGACATTAGCTGAAGCAGAAGTGGACTCAAAGAGAGCAGGCAAAAAAGGATACCCTAAAAGCACACCAATTACAGCTCCTCCCAGATAGCTTAAAAGATAAAAGAAAAAAACTATAAAAGCTAACTTTACCCTTCTGTCTTCTAAGAGAAAATCCTGAAGGTGGTGGTATTTTTCTTGCATCTTCACTTGCACGGGGAATATCCAAGTTTTAACCTCAGCAACAATGCTCTTAAACAAAAGGCCTATTCGCATCAACTTTATCCCTCCGGTAGTAGAACCTACTCCTCCTCCTAAAGCCATGGCTATAATTATAAACACTAAACTTCCCTCAGGCCAACTTTTCAGTTGAGAAACTGTGAGATTGGAAAACCCACAACCAGTATGAGCGGTAAGAATCTGATAAAGCCCCTTGCGAAAAAGTTCCAGCAAAGGGAGTTTAGAACTAAGAGCCAGAGTTAGGTTTAAAAATATAAACAGGAGAGAAAAACTTATAAAGAAAGTTCGGGTTTCTATGTTTTTCAGGATTTCTTTAGGGTTTTTTCTCCAGAGAAAATAATGGAGATTAAAATTCAGAGAACCCAAAAGCATAACGATTAAAGTAGCTAACTCCAAGCTTAGCGAATGATAATAACTTAAATTAAGAGTTTGGGGGGTAAAGCCTCCGGTATCAAAGCCAGCCATAAAAAGAAACATCCCGTGAAAAAGAGCTTTTTTACAGGGAAGACCTGTTTTTAACCCCAGGAGAAAAAGAAGCAAACTTCCAATTACAAAATAGACTAAAGTCACTGTCCAGATAAAGCGGGAGGTAGAGATTATACTGGGCAAGATTCGTTCTTGACGGGCTTCACCTACATAGAGCCCTACCCCGTAAGAAGATGCTTTTTGAGAGAAAGATAAAGCTACGATAATAATACCCTGGCCTCCTAAAAACATTATAAAATGCCGGAAAAAGTTATGGGAATAAGAAAGGTGGTCTAAATCCCTAATAAGGGATAAGCCGGTAGTAGTGAACCCACTCATTGAATCAAAGAAAGCATCTAAAAAACTTTTAAAGTGTCCGGAAAACCAAAGAGGCAAAGCAGAAAAAAGAGGTAAAATCAACCAGACTAAGGCTACCAGAAGAAAAGCTAAAGAGTAGTCCAAATCCTGTTTATAAGGAAAAAATAAAAGAAAGAGTAAGCCTATAGTCTCAGTAATAAACAAAGAGGTTAAAAAATCAAAAAGGGCAGGGTTTTCTCCTAAAAAGAGGGCAATTGCTGCCGGCACTAAAAACAAAAGTCCCAGAAAGCAAAGAAGTCTCCCCAAAAGATTTAAAAGAGAAGAAATGCTTTCTTTACTAGGAGAAAAAATCATTATAGACAAGAAGTTAGAGTAAATATTAGCAGGCTTAAAATAAATCCCCAGAGGAGGAAGAAGGCACAATAGAGAAATTCTATTAGAACCCCCTGGACAATCCTCATAATTTACCTAAAAGAGAGTTTATTAATTCCTTCTCTCTATCAATGCTGGTTATGCCGATAATTTCGTCTCCTAAAAGAAGTTCGGTCTCTCCCTTAGGAATGATAACTTCTCCTTCTCTAAGGATAGATACTAAAACTGTGTCCGGAGGCAGTTTTATATCTTTAATCTTTCGATTAATTGCTGGCGAATTCTCAGGTAAATCTAACCTTACAATAGAGAGATTTCCTTTCTTTATGCTTAAAAGATTCATAAAATCAGTAAAAGAGGCTTCTTCTTCGACGATTCGTGAAAGAATAGAAGTAGAATCTACTGGAGCGTCTATCCCTAAACTGGTAAACACTTTCAAGTGTCTGGGGTTATTTACTTTAGCTACTGTCCGCCTTACCTTAAAAAGCTCTTTAGCCAGCTGACAACTAATTATGTTTACCTCATCCTCAGAAGTCAAAGCTACGAAGGTATCTGCTTTTTCTAAACGGGCTTCTTTCAAAATTTCGGGTTGAGTGGCATCTCCTAAGACTACCGGGATAGAACTATTCTGGGCAACAAACCTTACAGCTTCGGAAGCCTTCTCAATAAAACAGACTCTATGCTTATCAGCTAAGAGTTTATTAGCTAAGAAAAAACCAAGATTACCTGCTCCTACAATCACTATATACATAATACATAGCTTAGTTTATAAGGGCTTCTCTAAATCTATCTAAAAAAAGATTGCTCCGGTTAATAATGGTAAAACCTTTATTCCTGAAGACTTCTTCTTTAGAAAAACTAAAAACCTGAACTATCACTTTTCTAACCTTAAACACCTTCTTGGCTAACTGACCTATCACCAGGTTTAAATTATCATTGCCAGTAAGAAGAAACAGAACATCGGCCTTTTCTATCCCAGCGGTTTTTAAGACCTCCAAATCTAAGGCATCGGCGCGGATTGTCTGACCATTAAAATTAGAACCTAACTTCCTTAATGCTGAGAGTCTTTTGTCAATTACCACTACATCGTGCTTATCCAAAGAGAGTTCTCCGGCTAACTTTACTCCTAATTCTCCACAGCCTATAATTATTATATACATTCCCTTAGCCTTCTCTGGTCTTAGGAAATACTTCCTCCACCAATTTATCAAAAATTTTGGGCTCTTTCACTGCTAACTCTGCTAAAATATTTCGGGAAAGTTTTATATTTTTCTTTTTTAACCCTGAGATAAACTCACTATACTTAAAACCCCTTGCTCTTATTCCAGCGTTAAGGCGGGTAATCCAGAGTTTTCTAAATTCGCGCTTTTTATTCTTTCTGTCCCGGTAAGCATAGACCAAGGCTCTCTGCACAGTCTCTTTTGCCCGACGATAGACTTTGCTCCTCTGAAACTTTGCTCCTTTAGCTAACTTGAGAATTTTTTTTACTCTTTTTCTTCGTGCAGTACCATGAGAAGTCTTACTCATAAAGTCTCCCCCTTTCTCTCCTTAACTGTAAGGTAAAGCTCTCTTTACCATTTTAGTATATCTCTTTTTTACTAATCCTTGCTTGCGGAGCTGGCGCTTCCGCTTTTTGCTCTTGGAAGAAAGAAGGTGGGATTTGCCGGCTTTCCTTCTTAAAACTTTACCTTTTTTGGTAATCCTAACTCTTTTGGCTAAAGCTTTTTTTGTCTTTAACTTTCTCATCTCACACTCTCCCTCTCCTTTCCTGGACTTAAAACCATTACTATCATCTTTCCTAACTGCTGGGGTGACTTTTCCACCTTACTTACCCCAGAAAGGTCTTTTACTATCTTCTCTATTAGATGACGCCCGGTTTCGGGATGAATCATTTCTCTGCCTCGAAAAAAAATGCGTATTCTTACTTTATTTCCTTTCTCTAAAAATTTCTTAGCCTGAATTATTTTAATCTGGTAGTCATGTTCATCTATAGAGGGCCTTAATCTTACTTCTTTTAAATAACTGGCTTTTCTGTGTTTCTTTGCTTCTCTCTCTCTTTTTTCCTGCTCATACTTATATTTGGAGAAATCCATTATCCGGCAAACCGGAGGATTAACTTGAGGAGCTACCTCCACTAAATCTAAATCAAATTCTTCTGCTCTTTTTAAAGCCTCTCTTATACTTACTATCCCCATCTGCTCTCCTTTTGGCCCAATCAACCTTACTGTAGAACTTCTTATCGCCTCATTAATTCTTATATCCCTTCTAATAACCCCTCCTTTCTTTTTTCTCCTTCTCCAACAAAAACTTACAAAAGTCTTCAATCTTCATAGCTCCTAACTGCTGCCGGCCCCGAGTTCTTACATTGAGAGTCTGAGAACTCTTTTCTCTCTCCCCCACCACTACCATGTAAGGAACTTTTTCTAATTCTGCATCTCTTATCTTTTTAGAAAGCGTTTCTTCTCTTAAATCAACTTCTACCCTGAACTCTTTAACTAAAATCTCTTCTACCTTCTTAGCATAATCTGAACAACTACTTTTTAAAGATAAGACTTTAATCTGCACTGGAGAAAGCCAAAAAGGGAAAGCTCCTTTGTAGTGTTCAATTAAAGTAGCCAAAAACCTTTCTAAACTTCCTAAAATAACCCGATGAATCATTACCGGGGTTTTCTTTTCTCCTTGTTCATCTATATAATAAAGTTCGAACCTCTGGGGCAAGAAAAAATCAACTTGAACAGTAGCACACTGCCAAGTTCTTCCTAAAGCATCTTTTAATTTTATATCTATCTTTGGTCCGTAGAAAGCCCCTTCTCCTTTACAAACCTCAAAAGAAAAACCCTTTTCTTTTAAAACCTCTTCTAAAATGGTCTCAGCCTTATCCCAAATATCTTCTTTGCCAATAAAGCTTTCTGGCCTCGTACTTAACTCTGCTTTAAAGTCCTTAAACCCGAATTCCTCCATAGCTTCTTTTATAAAACTTAAAACTCCCTTTATCTCCTCTTTTAATCCTTCTTCTCTACAAAATATATGGGCATCATCTTGAGTAAAGCCTCTCAAGCGTAAAAGCCCGTGGAGAACTCCTGACTTTTCTTTTCTGTAGACTGTGCCTAACTCAAAAATTCTCAGGGGTAAATCTCGGTAACTCCTTATCTTAGACTTATATATCAACATATGCCCGGGGCAATTCATAGGTTTTACTGCGTAAGAAGTAGTTTCTTCATCAATAACATACATAAGCTCTCGGTAATAATCTAAGTGTCCACTCTTTTTCCAGAGTTTGCTTTCCAAAATGTGGGGAGTATTAACTAAATTATAACCTCTTTTTAGATGCTCCCGAACTTCCCAGTCTTCTATTAATCTCCTTAGGATGGCTCCTTTCTCTAAATAAAAGACTAAACCTGCTCCTGCTTCGTCCTGATATATATCAAATAATCTTAATAAAGGTCCTAATTTCCGGTGGTCTCGGTCCTTAGCCTCCTTAAGCTGGGTGAGAAAATTTTCAAGCTCTGCTTCTTCAAAAAAAGCTGTCCCATAAATTCTCAGTAATTGAGGGTTAGTTTCCTTACCTTTCCAGTAAGCACCAGCTAGTGACAAGAGCTTAAAATATCTGACTTCTCCGGTAGAAGAAAGATGAGGGCCCTTACACAGATCTACGAAATCGCCATGCCTGTAGATAGAAACTTTTTCCTCTTCTATCTCCTTGATAAGTTCTACCTTATAGTTTTGTTGGGTTTCCTCAAAAAATTTTAAAGCTTTTTCTTTAGGCCACTCTTCATGGATAAAAGGATAATCCTCCTCTATTATCTTTTTCATTTCTTCCTCAATCTTAGGGAAGTCTTCTTCTTTTAGGCCTTGAGGAATATCAAAGTCATAATAAAAGCCATTCTCAATAGAAGGGCCTATCCCTAATTTAGCCTGGGGGAAAAGTCTTTTCACCGCTGAAGCCATAATGTGCGAACAGGAATGCCTGAGTTTTTCTAAACCCTCCTTAGTCATCAGAAAAAACCCTCTCGTCCAACAGACCTAACTTTTGAAATTCTGAGAAGAATTTAGGATACATCCTCATTACTGGCTTCAACCTTCCTTTTATCCTGCCTTCAGGGGTTTTACCTTCCATCTTAAAAGCAAAAATATCTTGGACAACAATCTCTCCTCTTTCTAGACCCCTAAGTTCAGCTATATGGGTTATCTTTCGCGAACCATCGGAAAGTTGTTCCTGCTGAATAATTATATTAATAGTCTGGGCTATCATCTTTCTTATCTCTTCAGGGGGGAGCTTTATCCCCGAAGAAAGGATAAGGGTTTCTAATCTGGCTAACACTTCTGAAGGAGAATTGCCGTGAATTACCGCTAAAGTTCCCCGGTGTCCTGTAGACACAGCTTGAATTAAATCTAAAGCCTCTTCTCCCCTAACTTCTCCTAAGATAATTCTATCTGGTCTCATCCTTAAAGCATTCTTGATAAGGTCACGGAGAGTAACTTCTCCCTTTCCTTCTTCGTCAGGGTCTCTTGTCTCTAAAGAAACTAAATTCTTGTGATGAACTTTTAGTTCTGCTGTGTCTTCTATAGTAATAATTCGTTCCTCTTCAGAGATATGGTAAGAAAGCATCTCTAAAGTGGTGGTTTTCCCTGAACCAGTGGCTCCTGAAATCAAGATATTTAACTTTCCTTTTACACAGGCAACCAAAAACTTAGCTGCCTTCTCAGTAAGAGTGTGGTTAGCTACTAAATCATCTAAACTCTTTAAATTGGTAGAAAATTTTCTTACAGTTATACTAGGGCCTTGTCGGGCCAAAGGAGGGATAATAGCATTGACCCGTGTACCATCTTCTAAGCAGACGTCAGCGTAAGGATGGTATTTATCAATCCTTTTCCCTTGGGAAGAAAATATTTCTTTTATTATTTCCATAATTTCTTGCTCATTCTCAAAAGAAAAATCTAACTCTCTTTTCTGACCAAATTTTTCAATAAATATGCCTTTTGTCCCGTTGACCATAATCTCGGTAATTTCTGGGTCTTTTAACAATTCTTTAAATCTTTCGTAAGTAGCCATTTTTGCCAGTCAAATATAAGCTTAAAAATGGGCGGTACAGGACTTTCCGCCAGAGGCGGATCCGCCTAAATAATTTTTATTAATGTGGCGGAGAACCTGTGACCTTCCCGACGTAACCTCGGGACGCTCTAGCCACATATCTTATTAAACCTTCATCGAATCTAAGCTAATTCCTCAACTGTAAGTAGCCTTTTTCTTCTATATGTCTATATTTCAATTAATATTCTCTTTCGAAACCCAAGCTTTAAATATGGGCGGTAGAGGATTTGAACCTCTGGCCTCCACGATGTCAACGTGACGCTCTAGCCAACTGAGCTAACCGCCCAAATATTTATCGCCCACCACAAAGGGAATGCCGGAGGAGGGACTCGAACCCTCACGTCCCCCAAGGGACAACGGATTTTAAGTCCGTTTTGTCTGCCAATTCCAACACTCCGGCAAATCTTCTTTTTTCTCAGGCGTGGGCCGGGCTTGTCCCGCACTTTTAAAAAGGCGGCGAGCGGATTCGAACCGCTGAATAGTGATTTTGCAGACCACTGCCTTCCCCCTTGGCTACGCCGCCAAAAAGTGCGGGGTTGCAGACCGCTACCTGATCACTCGGCCACCACGCCTTAAACTGGCTTAACTTTCTACTTTGCCTGAATATAGCCCTGGCTTATTTCTTTTAAAGCTATCTTTATAGGTTTATCTTCTTTTTCGTCTTCAATTAAAGGTTGGGCTCCTTCAGCTAACTGTTGAGCTCTCTTAGCTACCATTAAGGTCAGCTTATAAACTGAACCCTTAGCCTTATCTAAACATTCTTCTAAAGGCACATAACTCATAAACCTTTTACCTCTTCTAAAAAAATTCTTTTTAACTCTTCTTTTGTCTTATCCAAATTTTGGTTAGTCAATCTATACTTATATTTTTTAGCATATTTTACTTCCTTTTTAGCAAGACGCAATCTTTTTTTTAAAATTTCTTCAGGCTCAGTCCTCCTTTTTCTTAATCTTGCCTCCAAAGCCTTAGAAGAGGGTGGCTGGATAAAAATAAGTACTGCTTTATCTTTGAATTTCTTCTTTACTTTAAGGGCCCCCTCTACATCTATACAAAGAAGGGGAGTTTTTTTGCCGGCTTTTTTTAGAAAATCCTTGGGTGTTCCATAGAAATCCTCTAAGTATTTTTTGCTTTCTAAAAAGAAACCCTTCTTTTTCAGCCTTAAAAATTCCTCTTTAGTTAAAAAACAGTAATCTAAAAAGTTTTTCTCTCCTTTTCGGGGTTTGCGTGTGGTAAAAGTGGGTACTTTAAAAAACTTTTCTTTTATCTGCCTGCTCCTGAACAATTTCTTAAGTAAAGCTGTTTTCCCTGAACCTGAGGGGCCGGAAACAATAAAAATCTTCTTCATAATTATTTTTCTTTTATCCTCTGAGCTAATCTCTGGGGTTGGAGCGAAGAAAGGATTATAAAACCTGTGTCAGTTAAGATTATACTCCGGGTTTTTCTGCCCGAAGTAGCATCTATCAACTTATTCTCCTTCCTGGCTATATCTACCAGTCTTTTCAAAGGACTGGAATTAAGACCTAAAATAGCCACTACTCTATTTTTTAAAACTACGTTATTATAACCTAGGTTTATTATTTCCATCACTCTATGTTCTGAGCTAACTCTCGCAGCCTATCCACCTCTTCTTTAAAATAAACTGCCTCCAGAGAAAGTTTTTTATCTTTAACTTTTGCTAAAACTGTGTTTATCTCCCTTAAAAGCTCCTGAGATAAAAAGTCTAATATTTTTCCAGGCCTCTTCTCCTTTTTACTTAAAATTTTATTTAAATGAGAAAGGTAAAAAGAAATCAAAGAAACTTCTTCTAAAATATCCTCTCCTAAGGGTAATTCTTTTCTCCTAAGGTATTTTTTAAAAGAGGCTATTCTTCTTTTTAAAGAAGCCCCTAATTCTTCAATCTCTTTCTTTATACTTTGGCCCTGGATTTTTTTAAATTCCAAGAGCTCTCTAAGAGCTAAAGAAAAAATCTTTTTTATCCGGATAAAATCCTGGGAAGATATATTTTGAAAATCTAAAAAGTTAGTGGTAATATTTACTTCAATCCTCCCTCTTTTTATCTTCTTCACTATCTGGCGAAAGATATCTTTCTCTAAAACTTCTAACCCCACAGGTATTCTGGGTATATTGACATCTAAATACTTAAAGTTTGTTGAACGCAGATTTATTCTTACCTCTCCTTGAGAAATTAACTCTCTCTTAAAGACAAAACCGGTCATACTTCTTATCATAGCCAAACTTTCTTTTTATTATTAACTTCTCTCTTTTTATTATTAACTTCTCTGGTTCGGGTAGGATAAAGAGGATAGACTATCTCTTCAGGCTCAAACCAAAGTTTTATCTCTCTCTCAGCTTCTTGGGGGTTAGAAGAGGCATGAATTACATTCTCATATAAACCAGACGTTAAAATTCTTCCGTAAGCCCCTCTTATCGAGGTGGGCTCAGCTTCTTCAGGGTTGGTAGCTCCAGCAATCTCTCTAACTTTTTTTATGGCTGATTCTCCATAATAAACTAAAGCCAAAACTCTATTCTCTCCGTGGAGTTGACCGGTAATATACTTTATAAGTTCTTTATAAAAGGGTTTATCTTTTAAGTGGTGATAGTGTTGTTCAGCTAACCCCGGAGATACTTTTACCACCTTGGCTCCAATTATTCTTAGGCCAGCTTTGGAAAGTCGAGAAAGAACATCTCCGGTTAAAGACTTCTTCAGCCCATCAGGCTTAACAATAACTAAGGTGGCTTCTTCCATCTTATTTAGAAGATAAAAAATTAAGAAGGTTTTCTAAGTCTTCTTGAGAATAGTATTCTATTACTAATCTTCCTCTTTTGCCCAAAGAAACTATCTTTACTTTCCTACCCAAGGCTCTTTGAAGCTTTTCTTCAGCTTCTTTTAAATAAGGGTCTTTAACCCTTTTTTTAGCCTTTTTTGTCCTTACTGCTTCTTCTAACTTTCTCACCGAAATCTTGTTAGCCAATAAATCCTTAAATACCTCTAATTGTTCCTCAGGAGTCTCTAAGCTCAAAAGAGTACGAGCAGAAGAAGGAGATATCTTTCTCTCCCTTAAAGCAGCCTGGATTACTTCCGGCAAGTTAAGTAGCCTTAAAGTATTGACAATGGTACTGCGGTCATAGCCTAAAAACTGACTTAACTCCTGAGGGGATAAACCGAATTCTTCTATTAATCTCTGAAAACTCTTAGCCTCTTCTATGGGGTTTAAGTCTTGGCGTTGAAGATTTTCAGCTATAGAAAAGATGAGAGCGGACTTATCGGTTAAATCTTTGATAATAACTGGTAACTTATTGATTCCCAATAACTTACAAGCATAATACCTTCTACTGCCAGCAACGATCTCATAATCTTGACCTTTCTTTCTCACTATTAACGGCTCAATTATCCCTTGAGACTTTATGGAATCAGCTAATTCCTTTAATCCCTCATCTCGGAGGTCTTGGCGCGACTGATAATCACTAATTTTTAGTTTGTCAATCTCAATGTAGGTATATTCTTGAAGAGGAATCTCCTTCTTGGGGATTAAAGCATCCAGTCCCTTGCCTAATACCTTCTTCTCCATCATACACTCCTTCTATATCTTGATTAAGAATTTCACAGGCTAAATTAAAATAAGCCTTAGCTCCACTGGATAAAGGTTCGTAAAAATATATTGGTTTTCCAAAACTGGGAGCTTCGGATAAACGGACATTTCGAGGTATAACTGTTTTATACACTTTATCTTGGAAAAATCTTTTCACTTCCTCCATAACCTGGAAAGTTAAGCGAGTCCGGAAGTCAGCCATAGTAAGAAGGACTCCTTCTATCTCTAAATCCGGATTCAATCTCTCCTTGACTAAATCAATGGTTTGGAGCAAACGGGAAAGCCCCTCTAAGGCATAATACTCACACTGAATGGGGATAATCAACCCTTGACTGGCAGTTAAAATATTAATAGTTAAAAGCCCTAAAGAAGGAGGGGCATCTATTAGAATATATTCAAAATTCTCCTTAATTCTCTCTAAAGCTTTCTTTAAATAAAATTCTCTTTCTTCTAATTGGGCTAATTCTATTTCTGCTCCGGCTAAAGAGGAGTCAGCAGGAATTATATATAGGTAGCGGACATTAGTAAGAAGGATTGCTTTCTCCGCAGGAACTTCTTGGATAAGAACTTGATAAGTAGTAAGTTCTAAACCTTCTTTGTCTATTCCTAATCCACTAGTAGCATTACCTTGAGGGTCTAAATCAATTAAAAGAGTCTTTTTTTTAGCTAAGGCAAAAAAGGTGGCTAAATTTACCACACTGGTGGTTTTACCCGTACCCCCTTTTTGATTACAAAAGCCTATTATTTTAGGCATTTCTTAATTTTCGGCAGTTGTTTTAATCTTCTTAATTGTTTCACGTGAAACACTTTTATAATTTTACTATCTCTAATAAAAGATGTCAAGTCTATTCTTCGATTTAACTTAATTAAACTGTTTCACGTGAAACACTTGTTCACTTAACCCGGGCTAATCTCAATTGATAAATAAAAGTAAAAAGAGAGTTACAAACCCAATAAAGGACTAAACCTGAAGGAAAGCGATAGAAGATAAATCCAAAAACCAGAGGGAATATAAAAGTCATTAACTTTTGTTGTTCAGAAGCAGAAGTTTTGGGAGTGGTTAATTTTTGTTGAAAAAACATTAAACCCACCATTAATAGAGGCAAAAGATGTATCCCATCACCAACAATTGGTAAAGAAAGGGGGAGCTTTATCAAATAATCAGGTAAAGAAAGGTCTTTTATCCAAAGAAACCTTGCTCCTTTTATCTCTACCGAACGAATTAGAACCTGATAGAGAGCAAAAAATATGGGAATTTGTAAGAACAAAGGCAAACATCCTCCTAAGGGATTTATCTTATATTGTTTATATAATTCCAAAATTTCTTTATTTAGCTTCTGAGGATTGTCTTTGTACTTTTTTCTCAATTCTTCAATTTGGGGTTGAAGTTCTTGCATTTTTTTCATCGATTTACTGCTCTTTATAGTTAAAGGAAAGAGAAGAAGGTATATTAAACTGCTGACGAAGATAATGGCTACTCCCCAATTTTTAAAGATTTGGAATCCAAAATAGAGAGTCTTTAAAATTAACCGGGCTATACCATGGAAAAAGCCGAAATACATAATTTCTGTTAATCCATAATCTTGCAATACCTTCATCTCCTGCGGCCCGATAAAAATTTGAGCTTTAAAAGAAGAGGCGTTTAAAGAAGGTTTATAAACTAATATTAGCTTCTTTTTTCTTTTCTCTAAAAAATATTCACCTGGTGGAGGATTTAAAATTGCCAAGGTATAATATCTGTCTCTTAAACCCAAGAATTGCAAATTAGTAAAAGTTTGCCTGTTTTTTATCTTAGAATAAGGTATTCTGGTGATTGAGCTATTCTCTTTATAAAAAAACTCCTGGTATCTTTTATAAAATCCCTTATCTTCTTCAAAACTACAAATTTCCAAGTCCTTCTTAAGGGGATTATCTACTTCTATTTCCCAGAGATAGGGTTTAATAACCACTATTTTTTTTCTAAATTCAGGAGAAGTAAAAGAAATCTCTTGAGAAGAAGTCTTAACTTCAAAAGGCTTTTGAGCATCAATAAAGAATAAATTTTGGTAAAGAAGTGCTTCCTTAAAAGGTTTAATCTGGAGTTTAGATACATAACCTCTTGAAACACAAAGAGTTACATTCCAATAACTATTCTCCCAAGGTTCTTCTGAGCATTCTTCTAAAGAAGGGGTTTCTTCGGCAATTTCTTTCTGGGAGCCAGCAATTTCTTTTTGAGGGAGAGGAGGAGAGAGGGTTCTTTTTTGCGGTCCGAGAAAAAAGCGATTGAAACTAAAGAGAATGAGCAGGGTTAATATAAGAAACCAGAGAAGTCTTTTTTCTGTATCCATGGTTAAGTTAAGGGGTCGTAGCCTCCGGGAAAGAAAGGATTACAGCGCAAAATTCTTAAGAAGATCTTACCCAGAGCTTTAAACAAAGTAAATTTACTCAGAGCTTGTTTAGCATATTCTGAACAAGAAGGATAATACCTACAAGCAGGGAGAAACAGTTTACTTAAACTGCTTTGATAAATTTCTATTATAAAAATAAGCCCTTTCCTTAGAAACATTAAATTGAAAGTCTCTTTCTCCCTTTTTTTCTCCTCCGGGAAAGTACTGTTCTTCCTGCTTTGGTCTTCATCCTCCGACGGAAGCCATGAGTTCTCTTCCCTTTTAACTTAGTGGGAGTAGTGAGTCGTTTTTTCATAGAAAAAATTCTAACATACTCTTTTTGCCTGTCAAGCTTTTTAAAGAATTATCTTGAAAACCTTTCTTCTCTAAGTATAATATTTGTCCTATTAAATTTTATTAAATTTTTTAAAATGTGGGAAAAGTTCCAAGAAATAACAAGAGAAAAAGTTGGTAAAACTGCTTTTGAAGTCTGGTTTGCTTCTATCCAACCTAAAAGTTTGGAAAAGGGGAAGGTAGTTTTAGAAGTGCCCGATAAATTCTTTAAAGACTGGCTGGAAACTCATCACTCAGAAGTTTTATCTTCTACACTTAAAGAATTAGGCTTAGGAGATGCTTTTAGTTTAGAAGTAAACCCTAATCTTTTAGGAGAAAAAACAAAAAAAGTATTTAGAAAAATTCACGCTAAATTTAAAGAGGAACCTTCGGACTCATTAAGACTTAACCCCCGTTTCTGTTTTGAAAACTTTGTAGTAGGAGCTTCTAACCGATTTGCTTTTGCTGCTTCTCAGGCAGTAGCTGAAGCTCCGGGAAAAGTTTACAATCCCTTTTTTATTTACGGCAAAGCTGGCTTAGGTAAGACTCATCTTATGCAAGCTATAGCCCAGAGAGTTCTTAAAAAGAATAATCTAAAAGTAAAGTATATCCCTTCGGAGAGGTTTACCAACGAGTTAATAAATTCTATCCAAAACAGAACTACTGAAAAATTCAGAGAGAAATATAGAGATATAGATATCTTACTTATAGATGACATCCATTTTATAGGAGGTAAGGAGTCTACTCAAGAAGAGTTTTTCCACACTTTTAATGTGCTCTATGATAACCACAAACAAATCATTATGTCTTCGGATAGATCTCCCAAAGAAATACCCAACTTAGAAGAAAGATTGGTATCGCGTTTCTGCTGGGGGTTGGTGGTAGACATTCAGCCCCCAGATTTAGAGACTAGAATAGCTATCTTAAAGAAAAAAACAGAGAAAGAACCCATAAAAATAGAAGAACCTGTCTTAAGATTTATTGCTGAAAATATTGCTACCAACATCCGGGAATTAGAAGGAGTTTTGAGAAAAATTATGGCTTACTCTTTAATAGAAAATAAACCCATTAATTTAGAGTTAGCTAAAGAAGTTTTAAAAGATGTAGTAAAAGAAAAAAATAAAAAGATAGATGTAGACTTTATTTTAGATAAGGTAGCTGAGTATTTTAATATTTCTAAGGTAGATTTAAAGAGTAAAAAAAGAACAAAAAATATTGTTTTACCCAAGCAGTTGGCAATGTATCTTCTCCGAGAATTAACCGATTATTCTTTACCAGAAATAGGAGGTTTTTTGGGAGCCAAACATCATACCACCATTCTTTATGCTTATAAAAGTATTGCTGAGAAGTTGAAAAAAGATGAAAAGTTGAAAAATACTTTAAATATTCTTAAACAAAAAATTTACAATTAATAACAAGTTATCAACTTTTAAAAAAATTAAATTTAACTTTATAATTAACTATTAAATTAATTATTCACAGTTTTTACTTCTTTATTACTATTATTACTAATAAATAGTTTATGAATAATATAAAAGTAGAGAGAAAGAAGTTGATAGAAGTTTTACAAAAACTAAACATAGTTTCTCTGGGAAAAACTACTTTCCCTGTTTTATCTACAGTATTATTAAAAGGAGAAGGTAAAAAAATAAAATTTACTTCTACTAATTTGGAATTAACCATTACTTCCCAAATAGAAACCTCTTCAGAGCTTAACCAAAGTTTTTGTGTTTCTTTAGTAAAATTTCTTTCCATATTAAAAGAGTTTACTTCTGAAACTATAGACCTACGTTTAGAAAAAAACTTCTTGTGGATAACTTGTGAAAACTGTGAATTTAAGCTGAATATTATAAGTGCCGAGGAATTTCCTTCTTTACCAGTATTAAAAGATAAACAGACAATAAGGTTAATTACTGAAATTCTAAAAGAGATGATAAACCTTACTCATTTTTCAGTATTTACTGGCGAGGCCAATTATGTTTTAACTGGTTTTCTTTGGGAGGTAGAGGCTAATATCCTCAAAATTACTACTTCTGATACTAAAAGGTTAGCTACCGTGGAAAGACCACTTCCCCCCCAACAACCAGAAATAGGAGTTAAAAAACATTTTATCGTACCCCAGAGAGCAGTAATGGAATTAAGTAAACTTTTAAAAGACCAAGATGAAATAAAACTAACTATAGGTAGTAATCAGGTCTATTTTGACTTGGGGGATACTCAATTAATTACCCAGTTAATTGAGGGTGAATTCCCTGATTATCAAAAAGTAATCCCTCCGGAATCCGAAAATAAGTTTAAAATAAACCGAGAAAAATTTCTTAACTCCCTTAAAAGAGCGAATTTATTAACTGCTCCTGAATATCAAGGGGTTAAATTAGAGCTCAAAAAGAATAAACTGATTGTTTCTAAGACCACACCCCAATTAGGAGAATATAAAGAAGACATAGATATAGAATTTAAAGGGAAAGAATTAACTCTGGGGTTTAACCCCCAATACCTTATAGATATTTTGAAAGTTCTGGAGGAAGACGAAGTTATTTTTGAAGTGTATGGCTCAGAAAAACCCCTGGTCTTAAGAAATAAAGGTTTTATCTACTTAGCTCTACCGATGCGGTTAAGTTAATGGGGAACATATCCAGCTCTTTAGAAAAACTTTTAACTAAACTAAAGAAAAAATCTTTAGAGGAATTTAAAAGCTTCTTTTCTCACCAAGAATACAAGCATATTTTAAAGTTTAGGATGTATAAGAATAAATTAATATTTTATGTGGACTCTCCAGCTAGTTTATACCAGTTAAATCTTAAAAAAGAAGAGATTTTTAAAAAAATGAAAGAGAAGGGATTAGAAATAACCGGGTTAGTTTTTAAGATATAATTAAGCCTATGAAAAGTAGTAATAATTCTAAATACGACGCCACTACTATTCAGGTTTTAGAGGGGATAGAAGCTGTACGGAGAAGGCCAGCTATGTATATTGGCGACACTTCTACCCGGGGTTTGCACCATTTAGTTTATGAGGTAGTAGACAACTCTATTGATGAAAGTATGGCTGGTTTCTGTAGCAGGATTAGAGTAATTTTACATCCCGATAATAGTGTAACTGTAGAAGATAATGGCCGGGGTATTCCTGTAGATATCCATAAGACCGAGAAGAAACCAGCTTTAGAAGTGGTTCTTACTACTCTCCATGCCGGAGGAAAATTTGACCACCGAGTCTATAAAGTAGCCGGAGGTTTACACGGAGTAGGGGTAAGCGTGGTGAATGCTTTAGCCGAATGGTTAGAGGCTGAAGTCCGAAGAGAAGGTAAGATTTACTATCAGCGCTATCAACGAGGCAAACCCTTAACTTCTTTGAAAGTTATTGGCAAAGCTAAAACTACGGGAACCAAAATTACCTTTAAACCTGACCGGACAATCTTTAAGTCTATAGAATTTTCCTACGACATTTTAGCTTCCCGGTTAAGAGAACTCGCTTTTTTAAATAAAGATTTAGAGGTCAACTTTATTGACGAGAGGAAAGATAAGCAAGTAGTTTTTAAATTCAAAGGAGGCATAGTCTCTTTTATCGAACATTTAAATCAGAATAAAAACCCTCTTCATAAAAAGATTATATATTTTTCTAAAGAGAAAGAGCAGGTTTTTGTAGAAGGAGCTCTTCAATATAACGATTCTTTTAAAGAAAACATCTTTTCTTTTGCTAATAATATAAATACTGTTGAAGGAGGGACTCACCTTTCCGGGTTTAAGTCGGCCTTAACTCGGGCAATCAATCAGTATATAAAAAATAAAAAAGTGCTTAAAGAGGATATCTCTCTTTCCGGTGAAGATGTCCGCGAGGGCTTAACCGCAGTTATTAGCGTGAGATTGCCTCAGCCTCAATTTGAAGGCCAGACCAAAACCAAATTAGGCAATTCCGAAGTAGAAGGTTTAGTAGCATCCGTAACTTTTGAGGCCTTAACTTCTTTTTTTGAAGAAAACCCTTCTCTGGCTAATAAGATTATAGAAAAAGCAGTTTCAGCTTGTAGGGCCCGAGAAGCTGCCCGCAAAGCCAGAGACCTTACCCGGAGAAAAGGAGCTTTAGAAGTCTGGAATTTGCCTGGAAAACTTGCTGACTGTTCTGAGAAAGACCCTAGGGTTTCAGAGCTTTTTATTGTAGAAGGGGACTCAGCCGGAGGAAGTGCTAAACAAGCCCGGGACAGAACTTTTCAGGCTATCCTTCCCATAAAGGGGAAGATTCTTAATGTAGAAAAAGCCCGCTTAGATAAGGTGTTAAGCAACGAAGAGATAAAGACAATAATCACCAGTTTAGGCACAGGGATAGGAGAGGATTTCGACCTTTCTAAACTTAGATACCACCGGATAATCATTATGGCTGATGCTGATGTAGATGGTTCTCACATTAGAACCTTGCTTCTGACTTTTTTTTATCGCCAATTTCCCCAGCTGATTGAAGAAGGACACATCTATATCGCTCAACCCCCTCTTTACCGGATAAAGAGGAAGAACACAGAAGAATATATTCATAGTGATGAAGAGATGAACCAGCTTATCTTAGACTTAGCCTCAGAGGCTTTGAAGATAGAGGTAAAGGATAAAAAGGAAAAAGTCTTATCTAAACAAGAAATAAAAGCTCTCTTAAGTTCTCTAATGGAATTGGAGAAGCTCTTCCGTTCCTTAGAGCGGAGAGGCATAAGTTTAGAAGAGTATCTTATCTCTTTAAAATCGGAGAAGAGAAAGTACCCTTTTTATTTTTTAAAGATAGGCAAAGTTAAAAAGTTTTTATTTTCCGAAGAAGAATTAGAAGCCTACCAGGAGGTAGAGGACGCAGATTTAGTAGAGATTTACGAATCTTACGAAATTGAGGCCTTAGATAAAAACCTTAAAAGACTGGGGCTTTCTTTGAAAGATTGCTTAAGAAACGATAAACCTAAATTTATAATTCATAATTTAGAGAAAAAGGCTCAAAAACAAGCCTATTCTTTAAGAGAAGTCCTGACCTTATCTAAGGAGATAGCCCTTCAGAATACCACTGTGCAAAGATATAAAGGCTTAGGAGAGATGAATCCTTCTCAGCTCTGGGAGAGTACTATGTCTCCGGAGAAGAGGACACTCTTACAGGTTACATTAGAAGACGCCGTAGAAGCAGACAGGATTTTTACTGTGCTGATGGGCGATCAAGCCCAGCCCCGGCGGGCGTTTATTGAGGAGCACGCCCACGCAGTTAAGAACTTAGATATATAGGGAGAAGAAGATGGCTAAAGATTTGAATAACACAGGAAGGGTAGAGCAGAGGTATCTGGAAGAGGAGATGAAGGATTCTTACCTTTCCTATGCTATGAGTGTAATAGTAGGGAGAGCCCTTCCTGATATAAGAGACGGTTTAAAGCCGGTTCAGAGAAGAATTCTTTACACAATGTCTGAACTCAATTTAAGGTATAATCAGCCTCACAAGAAGAGCGCCCGAATAGTGGGTGAATGTTTAGGTAAGTATCATCCTCATGGAGACGTAGCAGTGTATGATGCTCTAGTAAGAATGGCCCAGGATTTTTCCTTAAGATATCCCTTGGTAGATGGCCAGGGTAATTTTGGCTCTCAGGATGGCGACCCCCCAGCAGCTATGCGCTATACTGAAGCCAGGCTTTCTAAGATTTCTGATTACTTACTTCAGGATATAGACAAAGATACAGTAGATTTCTTTCCCAATTTTGACAACTCTTTAAAAGAGCCCAGAATTTTGCCAGCGGTTTTGCCCAACCTTATTTTAAACGGGGCCTCAGGAATTGCTGTGGGTATGGCCACTAATATCCCCCCTCATAACTTGGGAGAAGTTACCCAGGCTTTAGTCTATCTTATAGAAAAACCCGATTGTTCTATAAAAGAATTAGCCAAAATTATAAAAGGGCCAGATTTCCCCACCGGAGGAATAATCTGTGGAAGGTCAGAGATTTTAAAGGCTTATCAAGAAGGTCGGGGAAGACTTACTCTTAGGGCTAAGGCTACTATTGAAGAAGCAAAGTCTAAGCATTTTATAGTAATTACGGAATTGCCTTACCAGGTGAACAAATCCAGCCTTTTAGAATCAATAGCCAATCTTATAAACTCCAAGAAGATAGAAGGAGTAAGTGATTTAAGAGATGAATCTGATAAAGAGGGCTTAAGGATAGTCCTGGAATTAAAGAGAGATACTGAGCCCCGGGTTATCCTCAACCAGCTCTACAAACACACCACCTTAGAGACAACTTTTGGGGCAATCTTTTTAGCTTTGGTAAATAACCGGCCTCAGCTTTTAAATTTAAAACAGATTCTCCAGCACCACATTCAGCATCGTAAAGAAATCATAGTAAGAAGGTCAAACTACGAATTAGAAAAAGCTAAAAGAAGGGCCCATATTTTAGAAGGTTTAAAAATAGCCTTAAAGTTTTTAGACCGAGTAATAGAAACAATAAAGAAGTCTAAGACCGTTTCTGAAGCTAAGGCCAGCCTCATTAAAAAATTCAAACTTACTGATATTCAAGCTCAGGCAATTTTAGAACTGCAACTGCAAAGACTCACTGCTTTAGAAAGAGATAAGCTTAATAAAGAGTATTTAGAAACCATTAAGAAAATTGAGGAACTTCAGGGAATTCTTTCTTCGGAGAAGAAGCAGGAGGCTCTCATAAAAGAAGAATTAAAGGAATTACAGGAGAAGTTTTCTGACTCCCGGAGAACGGAGATTGTAGCTGAGAAAGAGGAGATTCAAATAGAGGATTTGATAGTAGAAGAAGACGTAGTTATCACCATAACCCACTCTGGTTACATTAAGCGCCAGCCTTTAAGTTCTTATCGCCGCCAAGCCCGGGGAGGCAGGGGCATAACTGCTATGGCTACTAAAGAAGAAGATTTTGTAGAGCATCTTTTTGTTTCTTCCAGCAAAGACACGCTTCTTATATTTTCCACTAAAGGAAAGGCTTATGCTTTAAAGACTTACCAGATACCTCAGGGCTCAAGAACTTCTAAGGGCAGAGCCATAGTTAATATATTGAATCTTAGTTCTTCCGAGAAGATTACGGCTGTGCTTTCTATCAAAGAATTCCGGGAAGAAAATTTCTTAATTATGGCTACTCAGCAAGGTTTGGTAAAAAGGACTTCCCTTAATCTATTCTCCAACTTAAGAAAGACCGGGATAATCGCCATAAGTTTAGATAAAGACGATTCTTTAATTTCAGTTTGTTTGAGCGGAAAAGATACTGACGAAGTTATTTTAAATAGTTGGGGAGGTAAAGCCATACGCTTTCCGGTATCTCAGGTAAGGCCTACGGGAAGAACTTCTAAGGGGATAAGGGCTATAAAACTTTCTAAGGGAGACCGAGTTTTGGGTATGGTTTTGGTTAATTCTCTTATGAAGAAAGGTAAATTTTTCTTATTTACAGTTACTGAAAAAGGGTTTGCTAAAAGAACCCCTCTTTCTGAATACCGCTTGCAATCTCGGGCCGGGAAAGGTATAATTGCCAGTAAAGTTTCTCCAAAGACGGGCAAGGTAGTCTCAGCAATTTTAGTGGCCGAAGAGGACGAAGTAATAGTTATCTCTCAGAAAGGGGTTTTAATAAGAACGCTGATAAAGAATATAAGAACTTCGGGAAGAGCAACGCAGGGAGTAAGGATTATAAGGTTAGATAAAGACAATACTGTTTCTTCAGCGGCCCGAATAATAGAAAAAGAGGAAGGTGGCTCTTGAAAATAAGGAAAAAATCAGGTATATTTTATAAAGAAAATAATCCCTGCCAGCTACGAGGCAGAACTAAGAGCCTTGAGCCAACACCTTTTTGAGGGAGCCGAACTCTCTCTAAGCACCTGCTTAAAGAGGAGGCGCCCACTTGTATGAGGACTGGACTTAAAGGCAGAATTTCTGCCTCGAGCAAAGGCGGGGATTTTTTATTTTAGAAATTTCAGAAGAAACCATGAATAATTTATTTTCCTCAGAATCTTCTCAATCTGAAGAAAAATTGCCTTTAGCAGTAAGGATGCGGCCTAAGAGTTTGGAGGAATTTGTGGGCCAAAATCATTTAGTAGGAGAAGGCAAACTTTTAAGAAGAAGTATAGAAGCTGACCGGCTCACTTCTTTAATTTTCTGGGGTCCCCCTGGTTCAGGTAAGACCAGCTTAGCTGAGATTATCTCTCAGAGGACTAAAGCCAAATTCATTTATTTAAACGGAAATTTTTGCGGGACCCCCGAGATTAAAAAGGAACTTTCTCAGGCTCATCTACGCAGGAAGAACAACTTTAAAACCCTCTTATTTATTGACGAGATTCATCGCTTAAATAAACTTCAGCAAGATGCTTTAATAGCTGATACTGAAACTTCTTCAGTTGTTTTAATCGGAGCCACTACTTACAATCCCTTTTTTTACATAATCCCGGCTTTGGTATCACGTTCTTTGATTTGTGAATTCAAACCCTTAACTTCTGAAGAAATTATTTTAATTTTGCAGAGAGCCCTCCAGGACAAAGAAAGAGGGTTAGGCCGATTTAAGATAAAGATAGCCCCTCAGGCTCTTAAGTTTTTAGCTGAGAATTCATCAGGAGATGCTCGCAAGGCCCTTACTGCCTTAGAACTGGGGGTTTTAACTACTCCCCAAGACAGGCGAGGCGTAATTAATTTTTCCTTAGAAGTAGCCAAGGAGAGTATTCAGTTTAAGCCGGGTTTCTATGATAAAAAAGGAGATTACCACTACGATGTAATTTCTGCTTTTATAAAGTCGGTAAGAGGCAGTGATGTTGATTCAGCTTTATATTGGTTAGCACGCATGCTCTATTCAGGAGAAGACCCCCGGTTTATTGCCCGCAGGTTGGTTATTTTAGCTTCCGAAGATATAGGGCTGGCTGACCCTCAGGCTTTGGTTTTAGCTACTTCTGGTTTTAAAGCAGTAGAGGTAGTGGGGATGCCCGAAGCAAGGATTATTCTTTCTGAAGTTACTATCTACCTTTCTTGTGCACCTAAATCCAACTCTTCTTATCTGGCCATAGAAAGAGCCTATCAGGATATAGGGGAAGGTTTTTTAGAAGAAGTACCGCCTCACTTAAAAGACAGCCATGCTCCTGCTAAGAGGAAGACCCCTCAGGGTAAAGACTATAAATATCCCCATGATTTTGGAGGCTACGTAGAACAGAAGTATAGAAAAAGTTCTAAAAAATACTATTTTCCTAAGAAGATCGGCAAAGAAAAAGAAATTTTTGAATCTTGGTCTAAATTAAAAAGTAAGAAGATTGAAAATTCCTAAACTTATGCTAAAATACCCCTCTAACAGGAAGGCTCCAAAATTAAAAGAACCAATTTGTGAGGAAAAGCAAAGGCTAAGAAAGAAAATAAAAACTCTTCTTAAGGGGTTATCTAGCGAGGAGAAGCAGAAAAGAAGTAAGCTCATTGAGAAGAGGATAGAAAATTTAGATTGTTTTAAATTAGCGGAAGTTATTATGTTTTATTGGCCTTTACCTGGAGAACCCGATGTTAAGGGTTTAATAAGGAAGGCAAAAAACTCAGGGAAAGCGGTAGTTTTACCTTTAATTGAGAAAGATAGCCTCGTTCCTTATAAGTTTACTTCTTCTCAGGAGTTAAGAATGAACTCCTTGGGAGTTTGCCAGCCTCCTAAGAAGAAAGAACTTAGGCTGGATAGGAGAGAGTTAGACTTGGTAGTGGTACCCGGCCTTGCTTTTGACAAAGAAAATCGTCGCTTAGGAAGAGGCAAAGGCTACTATGACCGATTTTTAAAAACCCTGCTCCCTAAAACTCTGAAGATAGGGGTCGCTTTCAGTGAGCAAATTTTTGAACGCCTTCCTTCTTCTCTCCAGGATGAAAAAGTAGACTTAGTAGTCTGGGCTTAATAACAACCAGAGGAGGAAAACTATGGTAGGAATAATTCTTTTAGGAGGATTGGGTTTCTTTCTGGGGTATATTCTTGCTGATTTTTTAGGTAAAACTGGGCTTAAGAAGAAAAGAGAAGAGGCTAAAAAAGTTATAGAAGAGGCTAAAAAAGAAGCAGAAAACATCAGAAAAAAAGCAGAGTTAGACTCCAAAGAGCTTCTTTATAAGTTAAGGGTAAATTTTGAAAACGAGACTAAATCCAGGAAGAAAGAATTAGAAGAGTTAGAAAAAAGGGTTATTCACCGTGAAGAGAATTTAGAGAGAAGAGTGGAATTCCTTCAGAAGAAGGAGCAGGAGATTAATCAACGAGCCCGGGAAATAGAGATTCTCACTAAGGATTTGGAGAAGAAGAGCCAGGAGCTTAATGCTATTTTGGCTGAAGAGAAACAAAAACTTCAGAGAATTTCTTCCTTAAGTTTAGAAGAGGCTCGCCAACTTCTTCTAAAGCGTCTAGAGGAAGACTTGGTTAAAGAGAAGGCCGAACGCCTGAGAAGATTTGAAGAGGAATTAAGGGAGGAGGAGGAAAAGAAAGCTCGAGAAATTCTTTCTCTGGCTATTCAGAGATGTGCTGTGGACCACACTCAGGAGACCACGGTAAGCGTAGTCAACCTTCCTAACGAAGATATGAAAGGAAGAATAATCGGCAGAGAAGGAAGAAACATCCGCACTTTTGAAATGCTTACCGGCGTGGATGTAATTATTGATGATACACCTGAAGCAGTTACTCTTTCGGGATTTGACCCGATAAGAAGAGAGATAGCCAAAAGAACCTTAGAGAAGTTAGTCGCTGATGGGAGAATACATCCTGCTCGGATTGAGGAGACTTTGGAGAAAGTGAGGAAAGAATTTGAAAAGGAATTGGTTGAAGAAGGTAAGAGAGTAACTTTTGACTTAGATATTCATAACCTTCATCCAGAAATAATAAAGCTTTTAGGTAAATTAAGATACAGGACGAGTTTTGGTCAGAACGCTCTCCAGCATTCTAAAGAAGTAGCTATTATTATGAGTATAATAGCTTCAGAATTGGGTTTAGATACTCGTTTAGCTAAGAGGATAGGACTCCTTCACGATATAGGTAAAGGCATAGACCAGCAGGTAGAGGGCACCCATGCTCAATTAGGAGCTCAACTTTTAAGAAAGTATGGTGAAAATGAGTTAATAGTAAATGCCGCTGAATCTCATCATGAAGAAGTGGAATTTAAATCCATATATTCAGTTTTAGCTTTGGTGGCTGATGCTATTTCAGCTTCTCGTCCGGGAGCAAGAAGAGAAACTTTAGAGACCTATCTTAAAAGACTCACTACTTTAGAGAACATAGCCAATTCTTTTAAAGGAGTGGAAAAAAGTTTTGCTATTCAGGCAGGAAGAGAAATCAGAGTGATTGTTAAGCCTTCGGAAGTTAATGAAGAAGGCGTGGTTATTTTAGCCAGGGAATTGAAGAAGAAGATTGAGGAAGAAATGGAATACCCTGGCCAGATAAAAATTACTGTAATAAGAGAAACAAGAGTGGTAGAATATGCTAAGTAGTAAATTATGAAGATTTTATTTATTGGGGACATTGTAGGAAAACCCGCCCGACTTTATTTAAAAGAGTTTTTGCCCTCCTTAATAGAGAGAGAAAAATTTGACTGGGTAATAGCTAACGGAGAAAATTCTGCTGGAGGTTCAGGGTTAACTGAAAAAGTAGCTAAAGAGCTATTTTCTTGTGGTATAGATATATTAACTACTGGAGACCACGCCTTTAAAAAGAAAGAGATTTTAAATATCTTAGATACCCTAAGTATACTGAGGCCCTTAAATTACGGAGATTTAGCTAAGGGGAGGGGCTTTATTATAAAAGAAAAAGACTCAAAAAAGATAGCGGTAGTAAACTTATTAGGAAGGGTTTTTATGCAGCCAGTAGATTGCCCTTTTAAAAGCATTTCTAAGATTTTAGAGGAAGTTTTAACTCAAACTAAGGTAGTAATTGTAGATGTCCATGCTGAGGCAACTTCGGAGAAGTTAGCTCTGGGGTATTTTTTAGCCCAGAAAGTTTCGGCGGTTATTGGTACGCACACCCACATCCCTACTGCTGATGAGAGAATTTTGGAAGGGTTTACTGGATATATTACCGATGTAGGAATGACTGGGCCTTTTGATTCTATCTTAGGAAGGAGAAAAGAAGATATAATCCAGAGATTTTTAACTAATGTACCGACCAGGTTTTACTTAGCTGACAGAGATGTAAGGATTCAGGCAGTTATATTAGAGATAGAAGATGTTAGTGGAAAGTGTTTCTCAATAAAGAGAGTAGAATATAAAAAACCGGATTAAGAAAGGGGGAAGATGGAAGAAAGGAGAAGGTTTCCTCGTTTAAACTACCCCTGCAAATTGATTCTGGAAGAGGGAGATGAAACTTATTCTATCCACACCGAGAATTTAAGTGCTGGCGGTTTAAGAGTCATCTTAGATGAGAAGTTAGCTATAAATACACCCTTGAGGATAGAATTGGAGTTGGGCTGGAAAGATATAAAGTGTAAAGGGAGAGTAGTTTGGGCAACAGACATTAAGTCTCTCCGAACAGAAAAAACTAATCTTTTTGATACGGGCATAGAGTTTACTCAGATAGAACCTCAAGACAGAAAGACCTTAAGAGAGTTAATAGAGAGAATTTTAAAAAGCAGTTAATTTTATGCGAGAATTAACTCCTCAGCAGATTAAGAAGCTTAAAATAAGTGAACTTAAGGAATTAGTCAGCCGGATAAGAGAGTATATAATTAAAGTAGTTTCCCAAAAAGGAGGTCATCTGGCTTCTTCTTTAGGAGCAGTAGAGCTCTGCTTGGCTTTACACTATGTTTTAGATACTCCTCAAGATAAGATAGTCTTTGATGTAGGCCATCAAGCTTATGCTCATAAGATAATTACTGGAAGAGCTGAGGTTTTTAAGGATTTAAGAAGTTGGGGAGGTGTCTCAGGCTTTCCTTATCACAAGGAATCAGAATACGATGAGTTTTCCGTAGGCCACGCTTCTAATGCAGTTTCTTTAGCCTTAGGCTTAGCTGCAGCTAAGAGATTGAAAAAAGAAGATTTTAAGGTAGTGGCAGTTATTGGGGACGGGAGTTTAACCGGTGGAGAATGCTTTGAGGCTTTAAATAACGCCGGGCACTTAAAAGAAGATATTTTAGTAGTATTTAATCATAACGAGATGTCTATTTCAACTTCAGTGGGTGCGGTAAGTAATTATCTGAATAAGTTAATCTCTTTACCTATATATAATAGATTTAAAGAAGGGATAACTTTAATCTTAAAGAAGGTGCCCCACTTGGGAAAGAGGGTTTTACCCCGGATTAAGAAGATAGAGGAGATAATGAAGGGGTTAATTATCCCGGGGATTTTTTTTGAGGAGCTGGGTTTTAGATACTTTGGCCCTTTAGATGGCCACAATTTAGAAGGTTTAATTTCTACTTTAAAAAATGTTATAAACTTACCCGGCCCTAAAATTCTCCATGTAGTCACTAAAAAAGGGAAGGGATATTTACCTGCTGAAGAGAACCCTGAAGATTTCCACAGCCCAAAACCTTTTGCAATTTCTGGAGAGTTCAAAAAAAAGGGAGAAACTACTTATACTGATGTATTTAGCAAGGCCTTAATAGAATTAGCTCAAAAAGATAAAAGAATAGTGGCTTTAACTGCAGCTATGTCTAAAGGTACGGGGCTTTTTAGGTTTAAAGAGGTTTTCCCGGAAAGATTCTTTGACGTAGGGATTGCTGAACAGCATTTAGTAAGTTTCTCGGCAGGTTTGGCTAAGAGGGGGCTTAAACCAGTGGTAGCGGTTTACTCTACTTTTTTACAGAGAGCTTACGACCAAATTATTGAAGATATAGCCTTGCAGGAGGTAGGAGTAGTTTTAGCCATAGATAGAGCAGGGTTGGTAGGAGAAGATGGTCCTACTCACCATGGAGTCTTTGATATAGCTTATTTAAGGAGTGTCCCCAATTTGATAGTAATTTCTCCTGCTTACAAAAAAGATTTAGAGTCAGCCTTAAAATTTAGTTTAAAGCTTAATACGCCAGCAGCTATCAGATACCCTAAGGAGGAGATTTTAGATATTGAGAATAAAGAAGATTTTAGCTTGGGGAAGTTTGAGGTCTTGGAAGAAGGAGAAGATTTAGCCATTTTAGCTTTGGGCTCAACTCTTAAACAAGTTTTACTGGTTAAAGAAGAACTTAATAGAAAGGGGGTTTATCCTTTTATTGTAAACCCCCGGTTTATTAAACCTCTGGATGAGGAGTGCCTTATTCAAATAGCTAAGAAGTGTTCTTTGGTTTTTGTTTTAGAAGAAGGAGTTTGTTCAGGTGGTTTTGGAGAAGCAATCTTAGAATTTTATCGCCAGAAAGATATTCTGAGAAATATAAAGATAGAAAGAGTCTGTCTTCCTACAGAATTTATTACTTTTGGCAAGAGAACCCAGCTTTTGGAACTTACTGGCTTAGACTCAAAAAGTATTTTAGAGAAAGTAATTAGAGCATATGAAAAAAATAAAGCCTGTTCAAAAATTTAAACTAAATAGAAACCTGTGTAAAGGCTGTGGGTTGTGTATAGAGGTCTGCCCAGTAAAAAACTTGGAATTTTCCTCAGAGTTAAATCAGCGGGGGGTTAAATACGCTAAAATTAAAGATATTGAGAAGTGTAAAGGCTGTGGATTTTGTTTTTTAGTCTGTCCGGATGTTTGTATAGAGATTTCTTATGAGAAGTAAGAGAACCCTCATTACTGGCAACGAAGCTATCGGCGAAGGAGCAATAAAAGCCGGTTGTTTCTTTTACGCTGGTTATCCTATTACCCCTCAAAATGAACTTACCGCTTTTATGGCTAAGAGAATGGCTGAAGAAAAAAGAGTATTTATTCAAGCTGAGTCAGAAATCTCAGCTATAAATATGGTTTTTGGAGCTTCAGCTAGCGGGGTAAGGGCTATGACTTCCTCTTCTTCTCCGGGCATTTCTTTAAAACAAGAAGGTATATCTTATTTAGCAGGCTGTGAGCTTCCGGCAGTAATAGTTAATGTCCAGAGAGGAGGGCCGGGTTTGGGGAATATCGCTCCTTCCCAGTCTGACTATTTTCAGGCTACCAGAGGGGGTGGACACGGTGATTATCACCAGATAGTTTTAGCTCCCGGTTCTGTTCAAGAGTGTTTTGATTTTATGTTTTTAGCCTTTAACTTAGCTGATAAATATAGAAACCCGGTTATGGTTTTGTTAGATGCTTTTTTGGGCCAGATGGCTGAGGCTATAGAAATTCCAAATTCCAAAATCCAAATTCCAAATTATAAGAAGGACTGGGCTTTAACCGGAGCTAAAGGAAGAGCACCTAATATAATAAGGTCACTTTTTTTAGAAGAAGGAGCTTTGGAAAAACACAATTTAAGGCTGCAAAAAAAATATAAAAAGATAAAAGATAGTGAACAGCTTTTTGAAATCGGAAACAAAAGTAATTCAGAAATTGTTTTTGTGGCTTACGGAATTTCCTACCGGATAGCTAAGGAGGTAAGTCTTCTTTTACAAGGAAAAGGATTAAAGGTAGCCTTGTTCAGGCCAATTACTCTTTGGCCCTTTCCTTATCAGGCTTTAAGAGATTTAGCCAAAGATAAACGGGCAGTCTTTGTTTTTGAGCTTTCTTGCGGCCAGATGGTAGAAGATGTAAGATTAGCTTTGGGAGAGAGGCTTCCTGTATATTTTTACGGCCGAGCAGGAGGAGGAGTATTTACTGAAAAAGAACTTTTGAATTTTGTGGAGGAAAAATTAAATGCCTGAATTTAAAAAGCCCCAGACTTTAAAAGATAAGCCCTTTCATTATTGCCCGGGTTGTGGCCACGGCATAGTTCACCGGATTATAGCCGAAATAGTTGAAGAGTTAGGGATTAGAGAAAGAACAGTAGGAGTTGCTCCTGTAGGTTGTGCTGTGGTTGCTTATGATTACTGGGATTTTGATACTACTGAGGCTGCCCACGGAAGGGCTTTAGCAGTGGCTACGGCTATAAAAAGGTGCAGACCGCAGTTAACAGTGTTTACTTACCAGGGAGACGGAGACTTAGTCTCAATTGGGATAGCAGAGACTTTGCACTCTGCTAACAGAGGAGAAAACTTAACTTGTATATTTATAAATAATGCTTGTTATGGGATGACTGGAGGACAGATGGCTCCCACTACTTTAATTGGCCAAAAAACTGCAACTACTCCTCAGGGGAGAGACCCTAAGAGGGGAGAAGGCTACCCTTTAAAAGTTCCCGAACTTTTAGCAAACTTAAAAGGCGTAGTCTATGCTGAGAGAACTTCTGTAGATAGTCCAGCCAATATAATTAAGACCAGACAGGCTGTAAAAAAAGCTTTTTTAAATCAAATAGAAGAAAAAGGTTTTTCTTTGGTGGAAGTATTATCTCAGTGCCCAACTATTTGGGGTTTAAGTCCTGTTCAGGCAGTAAAGTGGGTTAGAGAAGTAATGACTAAAGAGTTTCCCTTGGGAAGGGTAAAGTGAATTTTAAAGAAGAAAAAATTTTAATAGCCGGTTTTGGTGGACAGGGGATAATGTTTTTAGGAAAAATTTTAGCCCTGTCTGCTGTTGAGGAAGGAAGAAGAATAACTTTTCTCCGTTCTTACGGAGCAGAGATGCGGGGAGGCACAGCTAATTGTATGTTGAGAATAAGTAATAGAGAAATAGCCTCGCCGGTTTTTGAGAAAGCCACCTTAGCCTTTATTATGAATCAGCCTTCCTGGGAGAAATTTAAGGAGAGGATAGAAGAGGGAGGTTTTCTTTTTCTAAATAGCTCCTTGATAAAGAAAGAAATTAGAAAAAATAAAATAAAGGTGAGGAGAGCTCCTTTAAATGAGTTAGCCCTTAAAGCCGGTTCTTTAAAGACAGCTAATATTGTAGGTTTAGGTTTTCTTTTAAAAGAGGCGCCAATTGTAAAATTAAGCACAATTAGAGAGGTTCTTAAGAAGACTTTCAAGAATAATTCCCAACTCCTTAAATTGAATTTAACCGCCTTAAGTTTAGGAGTTAGTTATGAAAGTAAGGACTAGGTTTGCTCCTTCTCCTACCGGTTTTCTCCATTTAGGAGGAGCAAGAACAGCTCTTTTTAGCTGGCTTTATGCAAGAAAGAATAAAGGAGAGTTCATATTGAGAATAGAAGATACTGACCGGGTTCGCTCTAAAAAAGAATATTTAGATGAAATTTTAGAATCGCTAAGATGGTTAGGAATAGATTGGGATAAAATTTTTTATCAATCAGAAAGATTTGATATTTATAGAGAATATGCTAAAAAGTTAGTTAGCCAAGGAAAAGCTTACAAAAAAGAAGGGGCAATATTTTTTAGATATGAGTTTAAAGAGATAAAGATAAACGATTTAATTCGTGGCCAAATTATATTTAAAGAGTTACCTAAAGAGGAGGAAGTGATTATTAAAAGTGATGGCACTCCTGCTTATAATTTCAGTTGCTGTATAGACGATGCTTTAATGGGAATAACCCATATAATTAGAGGAGAGGACCATATTTCTAATACCCCTAAGCAGATTTTGATGTATGAGGCTTTGGTTTTCAATATCCCTGAGTTTGCTCATGTCCCCTTAATTTTATCAGAGAGTGGTCAGAGATTATCTAAAAGATTCGGGGCAACCTCTTTAAGGGAATATAGAGAGAAGGGGTATCTATCAAGGGCTTTAGTAAATTATCTTTTGCTTTTGGGGTGGTCGCCGGGTAACAACCGAGAAATTATCTCTTTAGAGGAGGCGGTTAAGATTTTTGATATCAGAAATGTAAATAAAACTTCCTCTATTTTTTCATTTGATAAGTTAGATTGGGTAAATTCCGAATATATAAAAGCTCAAAAGTTAGACGATTTAGTAAAGTTGGTTAAGGATTATTTAGAAGAGAGGAAATTTTTGTCCCAGGATATAGAGGATGATTATTTAAGGAAAGTTGTTGAGCTTTTTAAAACTAGAATCTCTAAACTTTCTGATTTGATAGAGTGGGCTTACTTCTGTTTCTATGATGATTTTGTATATGCTCCTGATACTGAGGAAATTTTAAGGAGAGATCTATCAAGGGAAATGGAAATACTGATAGAGAGGTTAGCAAAATTGGAAAGTTTTAACAGGGAGAATATAGAGAAAGAGTTTAGGGCTACAGCGGCTGATTTAGGATTAAAGGCAAAAGATTTAGTTCATCCCACAAGAGTTGCTTTAACAGGGAAAAAAATTGGCCCAGGATTGTTTGAAACAATGGAGGTTTTAGGCAGGGATAGAGTGATAGATAGGTTGAGGAGAATGGTTAAATATTGGGGAGGTGACCATGTATAAGGTAATTCTTCTTGTCCTTTTGGTGATAGCAGGCTTTACATTTTCAGGATGTAATACTTTGAAAGGAGCCGGTCAAGGAGTCGTTGAGGGAGCAAAGAAAGATTGGGAAGCGATTAAAAAATGGGATAAAGAGTTCAGAGAAAAGTACTGGTGATTTCTGGTTTAGAAATTAGAAGTTTCAGAGTGGATAATATTAAATCAATTTACCCTTTAAGCTGATGATAAATTATGATTGCCCGGTGGTGTAATGGTAGCACGCATGGCTCTGAACCATGTAGTCCTAGTTCGAATCTAGGCCGGGCAGCGCTAAACCACGTCGGGTTTAGCGCTGTGAACCCGAAGCGTAAGCTGAGTGGTTCATAGCTCTTACGTTAAGATAGATTGATGTATTATGTTTATGTTCTCTTCAGCCTCAAAGATAAAAAATTTTATATTGGACATACCAGTGATTTGAAAAGGCGTTTAC
>QNCG01000002.1 GCA_003644445.1 Candidatus Duberdicusella sinuisediminis
AAAAACCTCAGGAGTAATTCCCTTCTGGTAAAAATAATTAAAACTATTTCTAAAGATAACTGCTGTGAAATCTTTCCTGTAATCTTCCCCAAGAAAGAGAACCTCTTTTCTCTTCAATCTTAAAGGGACTTTCTTACTCTAATTTAACTCAGAGCTACTTTCTCAACTCTGTAAGCCGGCTCCTAAAACCTTTAGGGATAATTCTCCCTTTTTTAAGTCCTGTGACTCTTCTGGCTCTTCCGGAATTCTTGTTAAACTCTCTTTCAGATAGGCCGGCAAACTTCTCAGTGTTTATGCATTACAATATTATTACCTCCTGCTTTCTCTTAATTGGAACGAGCCAAGGGATGGAGAAGTTAAGTAAATCTAAGATATTAAAAACACTCAACTTCAGAAATGGCATTTTGGAGGTTTTGCTTTCTCTTTTTGCCTTTTCTCTAATAATTCTTCATTCCTATCTCTGGGTAGGAATCTTAAAGTGTAGGTAGGAACTCTCAAAAATAAGAAGAAGTTTTTTAAGATTAAAGAGGCTTAAACTTTATTATCAGCTTTTCTTCTCAGAAGAATTATTCAACCTAAAAATTAGATTTCCTGCCAGCGTCTTAAATCAGCTATATAAGCCATAAAAGGAATCTGAGGATTATTATATAAACGTTGGTCATAGGTATAGTTTCTATGTCTATAAGCATTCAAATCAATAACAGTCCTTTCTCCTTCTCTACCCCGCACAGAGATTGCTCCATGAAAATCAAGGGTATCCTTGGAACCCTTCCTTCCCTCTGCTTTAACTGTACCTCCATCAGCTAAAAGAAAACCTTCTACAGTAAGAGAATCTGGAGCTTGATTAGCAATAATAACATCATTACCAGCAAACAGCCCTATCTGGATGCCAGAGTTTTTATACTCTATATTCCCAGTAATTATAATATTGCCACTAGCCACAATGAGTGTAGAGCCCTGGACATCTCCCTCAATATATACATCTCCCTCCACATAGACAAGGCCGTTTGAAGTGCCTAAGTTTTGCAAACTAATATCTCCGGCAATAGTAAAATCTCCCTGAATATACCTTCCTCCACTCTGAGCTAACGTCTTATAACGCTGCAAGTCCACTCCCACAAAGGTTATAGGCTGACCTTTATACACATCTCCTTGGATAGTTATATTAGGGGTAGCTTGGGGATTTTGAGGGTCATAGCCTGTAAGATTCCTTAGATATATTACATCCCCGTTTACAGTTATTGTTCCTTGGCCAGGCTCAAAGCCAATATCTCTAGCTAATACGCTTGAGCCGATATCTGCTCCTTTTCCAATCCTCAAATCTCCCAAGGTAAAGATAAAAAAGAAGGTAGGGCTCTGAGTTATTGCTTCAGCAGAAATCTGCCGAGTTATCCTTCTGTTTGCATTTCTGCCTGTCCCTATTAAAGGAACTATTATCCAACTTCCTTGAGTATAACTATCATCTACACCATCCCCATCCACATCACCTACAGCAACATCATAATAGCCCAGAGTATTTCCCTGAGAAGAAGTTAAAGACTGGTTAGTAAATCCTGCTCGCCATCCTATATCTCTTCTTAACTCAGCTAAGCTCAACTCTAAACCAGTCTCAGCAGCATAAAAGGCATAGAGAAAATTTATCCTATCCTGGACTAACCTCATCTGCATTTGAGAGCGTAATAGAGAAATACCTATAAATATCCCTAAAAAAATCATAAGAAATACACTGGCTAAAAGAATAAAACTCTTCTTCATCTTTAATTTCTCATTAATAGTTGTTGAGTATTACTAAAAATTACTCTTCTTCCTCCTATAACATCCTGGAAGAGGGCAAGCTGAAAAAATAGAGAACCGCTATCTATTTGAAAAAAAGAATTCGCTGAGTCTAAGTTCTCCGATAAAATATAATTCACACCTCCTTCTGTTCTTACTAACTGATTATTATTTATCTGATAAATTACCTGGCTCCTTCCTAAGAAAGCAGGATAAAAGATAGTAAGGTTTCCGCTCTGAGTGAGTCCTGTTCCTAAACTAAAACTGGAAGAAGGCAAGAGGTCTCTAGACAACTGCCTAAAAATCTCTTCAGACTGCTGATGAAGCTCAATCCTAGTAAGTTCAATCTCATAAGAAAGCCAATTAAGAAAGAGAAGGCCGTAGAAGAGAGCTATCCCTGCTCCAATAATTATCAAAACGACAATAACTTCCGGAAGAGTAAAAGAATTTATCTTAAGTCTCACTACATCTGACCCTTTTTAGTAAGGTGGATATCTCCTAAATCTAACTCTTGATTAGCCTTAAGAGTAAAGGGCTCCAGAATAACTGGCTCATACTCCTCAGTATGGGTTACTGCTATCAAATGCTTCCTTTCATTAGTCTGATAATAGGTATCATCAATTCCTTCAGGAGGCCAGGTCTCTATAACATGAGAAAACACAAAATCCCCTTCTCCATCGGTGTTAGTAACATAATTATAATGCCACTGAGTAAGAGAGTCGTATTTGTTGCCTGCATTATCATTATATACATCCAGCCATACTTCTGCTCCTTCTATAGGCTCATCATTAGCAACATCAAGAACTCTTCCTTTAATAGTGCCATAGCCTCGAGGATAGAGTCTAATAGTCTCATAGGTTGCAACCTCATTTTGCTGAATGTTTACCTCAGGCCTGTCCTTATAAGGCCAGTCTCCATCACTCTCAAAGGTATAATAGCCAGATTTCTCTGCTCTAACCCCATGAGAACCAATAGGTATGCTACAACCTTCTTCTTCAGGAAGACACTCTATCTTATAATACCCCAAATCATTACTACTACTCTCTCTTCCACCTATCTCAACCCTTACTCCTTCTAAATAAAAATTTTCCTTTTCATCTTTTACATGCCCTTGAACATCTCCACATTGGTCATCAGGAGGATAAGGGATGATAAAGTCTTGCTGAAGACTATCTCCCTGAAAAAGAGGCCCTACGCTTACCCAACCACTCTCTCTCCAGGCTGTCCCTCCTTGATTACAACAAGTCTGTTTAGGCATTCTTCTTCCTGCTGTCATTCTAATATAATAATTAGAAGTATCAGGAAAAAGCTCCTGAGCTGCAGGAACAGAAACTTGATAATAACCATTATTATCGGTAGAACCTGCAGGATAAGGATACCATCTGGCGTTATCATGCCATCTTATATATATCTTAGCTCCAGAAAGAGGAGCATCTGTGCTATCACGAACATAACCAGAGATAGTAGCTAAAGGAACCTCGACCAAGACAATGTCTCCTAAATCCAAATTATCTCCAGGGTTAACACAGAGTCTATCGGTAATGGCTGAGCCAATCCAAGGGTTATCACAAACAACAGAGCCATCTTCTCGGACTACTGCTGAAGACCAGCCCCGGTAATTATAGCTCTTTCCCCAACCCTGAGGGTCACAGAAATCACCGCAGTGCTGGTTATAACGGTAAGGATAACTCCAAGAACTACTTGTGCTACTGGTCACTAAGGTAAAACACCTCGGCTGAGGGTCTTCAAAGTCAATCTTAAAATTAAAACTTCTTGGGCTATGCCACCACATATGGTCTCGGGCTACATAGCTTCCTTTTTCGTATAAAGAAACATACTGATATAAAGGCTTATCCTGGGGGTCTACAATCCTTCCTTTTATATGAGCAGGGGCAGGCTTGGGGTCTAAATAAATAGGAGGAAGAATCACCTCCTCACCTTCAGGAACCCAAACAATATGGGCAGGGCTAGGATTATAATCCTGATATCCTTGAGCAGTTACGATAATCTGCCAGTTACCTGGAGAAAGTCTAAAAGCACCTGTATCAGGGTCAGAAAAGTCAAAGTTACATCCATCAGCATCTGGGCTACTCCTACTATAAATCACTGCCCTAACTCCTCCTGGGTCCTGAAAGATAAGGGTAATCTCAGCATTATTTATAAAGGCTTCGGTGTTTCTATCTTTTACTGAGCCTTTAATATTTCCCGGAAGAGGGGGTTGGGGCCGAGCAAGAAAAAAAACATTCCTAACCTCATTAAAGCCTTCACCTCTTCTTCTTGGCCACTGGACTGCTATCTCTATACGCTTAAGCTCAGTGGTAGTCCCAGCAGTAGAAACAGAAATCATCCGGGTAAAGAAATTCGAAGGATATTGAGAAGGGAGATAATTAGGTGTCAACCCAGTTGAACCCACTGGTATCCACTGATTATTCTGAATCCAAGGCTCTGTCTCTAAGGTACTAAATACTCTATCTCCTCCTTCTCTTACTACTGCTCTTATTCTCTCAAAGTAATTAGTTAAAATATTCATAGCAGTAAACCTCTCCTGAGAATCAAGCTCAACTTGAGAAAGGATAGAGAAAGAAAAATAACTTCCTATGCCTATAAGGGCGAGGATAAGGATGCTTACAATAACTTCAACTAAGGTAAAAGCTCTCTTCTCACCCATAGAAAAACCTTCGCCTCCCTTTAACCTTTAAATTATAACATTATTTATATCACTCGGGCAATAACCAACAAACTCTAAAGGAAACTTTAGGAAAACGCTTACAAAAAAGGAGAAGAAATCTAAACTTATCTTACTATTTGAGGAGTTACGCTAATAATTATCTCTTTGTCATCAGAAGTGGTCTTCTCGTATTTAAAAAGATTACCAAATATAGGAACCTGAGAAAGTAAAGGGACTTTATAGATATTCTTCTTATCTTCTTGACTGATTAAGCCTCCTAAAATAAAAGGCTGACTATCCCTTACTCTTACATAGGCTGTAGCCTCCCTTGTTCGTATCCAAGGATATTGGTCTTCAGGGCCTCGCCAAGTATAGATGTAACTTACCTCTGGCTCAATCTTAACTACCACAAAATCTTCCTCAATAATAGAAGGAGTAATCTTTAACCTTATTCCTGCCTCAGCAAATCTTACCTCAGTATTAGCTACCCCCCCAGTAACCGTAGTAATAGTATAAGGAACTTTGTCTCCAATAAATATCTCAGCCTCCTTCTCATTCATAGTAGTTATCCGAGGGTTAGACAAAACCTTAGCTTTATTTTCAGTCTCAAGCATCTTTATTATAGTATTAAATTGGATAGGGGTCCTCTCAAACTTAAATATTTTCAAAAGAGGGCCTGAGGAGGAAGGTATAGTATCTTCTCCTATATCTCCCAAGGGCCTCTTTGTCTCTTGAAAAGATAAGGTAATAGCATCTGACCAGTCAATTCCCAGTTCTCTTAAGGCGTCTGCATCTATCTCCAAAACCTGGGTAGCTAATAAAACCTGGGGCTGAGGAATATCCAACTTAGCAATAATTTTCTCTGCTTCTTCAATTTGAGAAGGAGTCCCTATAATAACCAAAGAATTCATCTCCTTATTTGAAGTTACTGACTCTACAATATTTTTAAGAAGATCTGCTACGCTCTCAGCTCTTACGTTCTCTAATTTAATCACCTTATTAGTCAAAGCTCTCTGAACTATCTTCTCTTTGGTAGCAATAAAAAGAGAATTGCCTATCTTTGCTGAACCCAAACCATAAGCATTAAATATAAGCTCTAAAGCCTCATCGATAGTAACATTCTTAACATGTAAGTCTATCTTTTTGCCTTTAAGAGAGGGGTCAACTACTATATTAAAGCCTCCTCCTTCTCCAATTACCCTTAGAACATCTTCAATATTAGCCTGAGTAAAATCTAAATCTATCCTTTTTATAACTTCTTTAGGTTCCTCCTCTTTTTTTACTTCACCCTGAGGTTCAGAGGCTGATGGAGGCATCTTAGCTTGAGACGAACTCTGGGAGGAAACTGTTTTCGTAGGAGGAACGAACTTCTTAGCCGGAGCAAGACCAAGCTCCTCCTCTAATCTCTCTTCTACTTTCTTCTTACCTAAAATCTCTTCTTTAAATTCGTCAGTATTAGGGAAGGACTCTAAAGTTTTAGCATAAAGAGTAGAAAGGATAAAAATCAAACTCACTAACCAACAATAAATACTAATTTTTTTCATTTTTTTACCTCCATCTTCAGGATTATTTCCTTGCCTCCTCTATCTAAAATGACCTTATCTTTATCTATCTTCTCTACTTCAGCCTTTCCAATCTTATCTTTTACTCTGACTATATATGTCTGCTGAGGAGCTTTGATTAAGGCTAAGGGAGTGGTTGAGAAAAATATTCCTACCAACTTCAAATCTAACTCCTCCTCAATAGCTATCTCTTCAGCCTCAAAAAATTTCCCTATTAGGGGCCTGAAAGGGTCTCTTTCTAAGGAAATCTCTACTGGCTCTGACCAAATAATTGCCTCAGCCAAATTTAAATCTTGAATAGCTGGAGTCTCCTTCTTTTTAGGAAAAAGAAAAGCCAGTTTCTTTTTTGAGAAAGGAAAAAACCTTCCGATATCCTTACATCCGGAAAAAGTAAGCAAAATCACCAAAAAATATACCAGCCTCTTTCTCATCTCTCTTTGGCTTCTAAAGTCTTAAACTGTAAAGGTTCAAAGAAAAACTACACTCTAAGAGAGGGTATTTTCTTGTCTTTATCTTAACCTCGGTTAAACTTAGAAGTTGTCTATATCTTTCTAAGGCTAATAAGAAATCTACTAAATTAGCAAACTTTCCCTCCACCCTCAGGCTTAGAGGGGTAAACAACAAAGTAGGCTTCTCTTTTTCCTGAGTTTTTTTTGTCATTCCTCTCCGGGAAATCTCCTCTTCTGCTTCTACTCTCCGGGTAGGTTGAGTTTTTATATCCCTAATCTTTATATTAAATCTCTTAGAAAGAGCAGAAACTCCTTCTAAGAAAAGAGGGATATCTTTATCTTTAAAGAGGATACCTTCAAAATGCTGTTTGTCTTTCTTATATTTAGCTAAAAGCTCATCTAAGTTTTCTAACTCTTCTGCCAGGGCTTTAACCTTCTGTCTATGGAGGGAAAGTTTTTTTATTGAATCCTGATATTTAGCAAAGAAAAAATAGACTACTCCTAAACCAGCTAAAGTAAATATAATACACACCCCCCCTGCTAATATTTTGAATTTCTTGCTCGAATATTTATTCATTTATTATTTAGGGTTATTTCCGATTTTAAACTTAGACTTGCTTCTATCCCAAACTCTTTAATATCTTTATCTTCTATCTTTCTTTCTCTTACAAAATTAAACTTAACATTTCTTAATAACTCTATATTCTTTAAAGACCTTATAAGAGAAGCTACAGAGTCTAAACTAAGACTGTAGCCTTCCAGTTTAATTAAGCTTGCCTTCTCTGCCCTGAAAGATTTAAGCCATACTTCTTTAGGAAGTGCTTTCCCAATTTCTAAAAAAACTTTGGACCAAGAGACCCTATTTAACTTAGAGATAAAATTTGCCTGCTTTAGAATCTCATCTCTTAAGGTTAAGTACTTCTCCTTCTCCATCTTAAGAGCCTGTGTCCTTCGCCGAAGAAAGTTTACCTTCTGAGAGAGCTTCTTTATCTTTCTCTTCAGGTTTTTTTCAGAATTTATAAAGTAAAAGCTTAACATACCAACCAAAACTCCTATAAACACTATATAAGTTATAGAAGAAATTAACACTTTCCGCAAAAATTCAGGGGTCTTTTCTCTACTCCAAATTCTTTCCAAGTCAAACTCATGCTTTATCCCAAAGGTTCTCAAGCTGGTAGCAATTAGAGAAAGATATTTATAATTAAACTTCTCCCTCTCAGCCTCCTTAAAGAACTTTATCTTACAAGGAAGTCTGAGCTCAGATACTTCCCTTCCTGAATAGGAGCTGAAAACTTTATCTAAATCTTTAACTTTCTGGTTATCCCAGATAAGAAATATGTCCTTAACTATCTTCCGGGTGGCAGTTTCATAAAACTTAAAGGCTCTTTTAACTTCTTCTGCCCAGACTTTGAAGGAGGCCTGATTAATACCTCCTTCCTTCTGACAGATATCTTCTAACCCCGAATTAGCAACATAAATTATACTTAACTCTTCTTTCTCAAAAACAAGAACATAGCTTAGGCTATTCTCTACCAGAATTAAGCCTCTTGGTTCTGACTGGGGCTGGCTATAAAACAGGTTTAAAATGTTTAAAGGCACAATATCAAAACCCAAAACATTAGCTCTACATTCTCTTAAAGCCTGAAGAGAAAAATCAAAAAAATCTCTGGAAAAGGCAAGATATAAAACTCTCACTTTCTTTTTATCTTCCGTAGAATAAACATTGTAAGTGTAAAGATAATTTCCCTGAGAAAAATAAGGGAGTTTTTCTATCTCATTTATTACTATCTGGTTAATCTCTGAAGAAGGTACAGGGGGTAGGACTAATTCTTGAAAGATAGCATCTTTATCCCAGAAAGAAAGATAGAGATTTTTTAGAGAAATACCTTTTTTACGGAAAAATTCTTTAATAAGAAAAGCAAAGGCTTTTGTATCTTTATTTTTAAAGATATCCTCAGGGATAGTAAGTGTATCCAGCTGGAAGATTAAGAGAGTATTGGCTCTCTTCTCCAGCCGGGCACACCTTAATTCTCTGGGGCCAATCTCTAAGCAGACTTTCATAAAATTAGAATAAGTATACGCGAGAATTAATTATGTTGATCCGGCCAATTTCCTGGAGCAAAATGTCCAGCCCTATCTGCTCTGTAGCCATTAGTGGCGTTACCCGTAAGAGTATAGTTTACTCCAAACGGACATACCGGTAAATCACCTAATCCATCTCCATCCTCATCAGGAAAAAAGGGTTGTAACTCACTCATACTATCACAGGCAGCCCAATTCCTGTTCTCAGAAAAACATAACTGAGCTGCAGTATCAATGGAACGGATATTGGAAGCACACTGTTTGGTATTTGCCTGTCTTATAGCTCTCAAAGCATTAGGAAGAATTATAGCAATAAGTATCCCGATTATCACCAACACCACCAGAAGCTCAACCAAAGTAAAACCTCTCTTCATTTTACACCTCCTTTCTCTCTTTTTTAAACTAATAAATCCACCTCCCTCAAGAAAAGCCCTTTTATTATAACATAAAGGCTTTTCCCAAAACAATACTCAGAGCTGTTTAAATAGCCCCTTAAGAAAACATTTACATCCCTGAACCAATCTTACCCCAAAGAGTGAATATCGGTAAATACATTGATAAAAGCACAAACATTACCATTCCCCCTACCATCACTATTAAGATTGGCTCAAGAAGAGTAAGAAACTTATTAAGCCGGTAATCTAACTCTTCTTCCAAATGAAGAGCAATCCTATCCAGCATCTCTACCAGAGTTCCACTTTCCTCGCCAATAGAAATCATCTCAGTTATAAAAGGAGGAAAATATTTGGTCTCCTCAAGAGAAGTACCGATTCCCTTGCCCTGAATAACCCTCTCTAAGACATAATCCAATTTCTCTTCCATTACTTTATTGGCACAACTTCTCTTAGCAGTTTCTATGCTCTCAGTCAAGGGAAGACCCCCGCCCACCAACAAAGAAAAAGAATGGACAAATCTTCCTAAGGAAGCAGTAAAGACGAGTTTTCCTAATAAGGGGAGTTTTAACTTCCAGTAATCTATCCGGTATCTTCCTTTTTCTGTAGAATAACACTTCTTATAAAGAAAAAATCCCAAAATTATTAAAACCGGGCCCAACCACCAGAATTTTACTGAGAAGTCTGAAACATCCATAAGAATACGGGTTAAAAAAGGAAGACTCACATTAATCTTAGCAAAAACTTTTTTAAAGACTGGGACAACAAAAAGCATCATTGCTCCCACTGCCAAAATAGCAATTATTATCACAATTAAGGGATAAGTAATAGCTCTTTTTAGTTTCATTAGGTTTTCTCTTCTTTTATCTAAATAGTCTCTTATATCTTTCAATATCTTAGGAAGTGTTCCTCCTCTTTCAGCTACCTTTAGCAAGCTGGGATATATCTCAGGAAAAATATTAGGGAACCTCTCAAAAGCTCCGGAAAGAGTCCCCCCCTCAGAAAGTCTATTTCTGACTTCACTTATCACTAATTGAAAAACCTTATCTTCAGCCTGTCTCCAAAGAATCTCTAAAGCAGAAATGATAGGGATTCCTGCAGCAATCAGAGAACCAAACTGATGAGTGAACATAATAAGAGTATCAAGGCTTACCTTGCGAGAGAAAATCCTCTTAACTTCCTTATAAGAAGAGACTCGGACTACAAAGTAGCCTTTGTCAGAAAGACTCTTAATCAAAGAACTTTTATCGGTAGCCTCTAAAATTCCCTCCAGAAGCCTTCCTTCTTTGTCTCTTATCTTATATGCGAATTTAGGCATAATTAGATTTTCTTGACAAAAGCTACTCTCATAACTTCCTCAATAGAAGTTATCTTCTGAAGAGCTTTTACCACTCCACTTTGTTGGAGAGTGTGCATACCTTCTCTTATAGCTAAATCAGTTACCTCTTTTTCAGTAGCTCTTTTCAAAATTAACTCTTTCATCTGAGGAGTAATGCGAACTATCTCAAATATCCCTGTACGCCGATAATAACCTAAATTTTTACATCTTTCACAACCCGAAGATTTAGCAAACTTTACTTTCTTAGGCTCAGGTATATATTCCGAAATCTCTTTCATTAAATCCTCGGAAGGGGTGTAATCTTGACGACAGTAAGGACAAAGTTTTCTTACTAATCGTTGAGCTATGATTCCTATTAAAGAGGCACTGATTAGAAAAGGTTCTACATTCATATCTAACAGCCTGTTTATTGCTCCCGGAGCGTTATTAGTATGAAGAGTGGATAAAACTAAGTGTCCAGTCAAAGCCGCCTGTATAGCAATCTCAGCAGTTTCTAAGTCTCTTATTTCACCAATCATAATAACGTCAGGGTCCTGCCTCAAGATGTGACGCATACCTGTAGCAAAGGTATAACCTGCCCGGACATTTACTGCAGTCTGATTTATCCCTTCTAATTCATACTCCACTGGATCTTCTACGGTGACAATATTCCGAGTAGCATCGTTTAATTTATTAAGAATAGAATAAAGCGTGGTGGTCTTTCCTGAACCAGTGGGTCCGGTTACTAAAATCATCCCATAAGGCTGATAAATTAAACTTTCGATAATAGAACGCTCATTTTCATCTAATCCCAGCTTATCCAGAGAAATAAGAATACTTTTCTTATCAAGAATCCTCAGAACCACCTTTTCCCCAAATATATCAGGCAGAGTAGAAACTCTTATGTCGTACTCTCTGTCTCTTATTCCAATAACCATCCTTCCATCTTGAGGCTTTCTTCTTTCAGCAATGTCCATCCCGCTCATTATCTTTACCCGAGAAATTACTGCTGGCTGCAATCCTTTAGGGATAGTAACTTTCTCATACAAAATCCCGTCTATCCGATATCTAATCCGCAACTTATCCTTTTGAGGCTCAAAGTGTACATCAGATGCTTCCTGCTTAATAGCATCGGTAATCACTGAGTTAACCAACCTTACTATTGGTGCTTCCTTAACCACCGCCTCCAGTTCCTGGAGGGGTATATCTTCTAGCCCAGTCTCTTCCTTAGAAGTCACTATCTCTTGAATAGCCTGGTGAGCTTCTTGGAGAGGGCCAAAATATTTATTTATACATTCTTCTATCTCCTTAGAGGTAGCTAAAACTGGCTTTATTTTATACCCACTTAAATATTTCAACTCCTGGATAACTCTTATATCCAAAGGGTTAGTAACTGCTACAATAAGGTTTTTTCCTTCTAACTTTAAAGGAAATACTTTGTATTCCCGGATTTTTTCATAAGGAAAGATACGAAGAAGATTCTCATCTACAGGATAAGATTTCAAATTTACCTGTTCTAAGTCAAATTGATAAGCTAAGGCGTTTATTATTGCTTTCTCCGAGACTAAACCTTTTTCAACCAATATTTTCCCTAAAGGTTTTTTTGTCTTCTTCTGAGTCTCTAAAGCTTCATAAAGTCGTTCCTTATTAAGCAAACCTTGTCTCACTAAAAATTCTCCCAATCTATCTTTCTCTCCGGCCATTTAAGATTATTCAGGTCTATTTAGCTTTTCTCTCCAAGCCTTATAAACATAGTCTAAAATCTCGCTCTTTGCCTCTTTATCAATCTCTTTAATCTTTATCCCTACTTCCCAGTTGGCATCATTAGCTCTACTCCAAGCAACCTGGCCTTTAACTTCCACTGGCTCTTTCCTTCCCGGAATGTATATCTTCAGCTTAATATCTGCTTCTTCCCCCAGGCTAAAATTATGCAAGATTAACCTTAAACCCTCCCGAGAAAAATCTTTAGTAACTCCTTCCTGGAGAGAATCTATATTAGCCTTAATTACTACCTCAGCTTTTAAAGGAATATCAAATCTAATAAATTTTCTCCTCTCCTCCATAATCCTCCTGTCCTTCTTCTTTTAACAGAATCTTCTTAAGCTTCTCAATCTCTCTAATTGTATAACGCCGCCAATTATTTATAGGATGACGACCAGGCTTAGGAAACACTCCTTTTTTTTCATACCTCAAGAGAGTCTGTTTAGAAATACCCAATTCTTGGGCTACCTCTTTCACTGTAAAAAATTTCTTCTCAGCCATAGTATCTCCTGAATACTCCTGATATATTCTAAAGCTTCTTGATAGAGCTAACTGTATTTAGTTTAGATTAGACTATTCTACATTGTCAAGAAAAAATAAGCAAATTATTTAAGGAATTTCCCAATATATTGGGGTAGAGCCAGGAAACCACTACATCTTCTAATAAATAAGAAAAGAGAGAGGGAAATTTTGAAAAAGAAAACTAAAGGGTAAATAGAAAAAGAGTAGACTCTTCATTCAATATTCCCAAAACCAAAATAAATATCTACTAATCAACACCGCCTATTCAATCACTTCTATCTCCAAGGGAGAATTTACTATTATTTCTGGACCATTATACTCTCTTATTCTTCCGGTTACTTCTACAACTTTACCCCGGTAAAAAACCTCAGGAGTAATTCCCTTCTGGTAAAAATAATTAAAACTATTTCTAAAGATAACTGCTGTGAAATCTTTCTTATAATCTTTCCCAAAATTAAGAAATATGGCTTTGCCCGAATTATAAGTAGATAAAACTCTGCCTCTTATTGTTCTAATCTGGCCTATAAAATTTTTAGCTTCTTCAGGCTTTATAACTTGGTAAGCTCCCCATAAACCCTTCTTACTTTGGCGGGCTTCTCTCTGAGCTTTAACAAATTCTTCTATATACTTAACATTAGGAGGATAAGTATACAAAACAGAAAAACCTTCCTCTAAGAGCCTTTTATTAAGAAATAATTCCTTCTCTTTTTCTTTTATAAAACAGTAGCCTAAGAGTCGGCCGTACTTATCTCTTTTGTCTACATCAAATTCAATCCGGGCGTATTTTCCTTCAGCTAACTTCCGAGTGAATTCTTTTGCTTCTTCAGCTAAAGGAGCAGGTTCATAAACAAAACCTTTAAAAGTTTTTTTCCTCAGTTCTGGAGTATCTATCCCGATGAGCCTTAAATGGCTTCTGTCTTCTAAGACCAAAGTATCTCCATCGATAACCTTTATTATTTTTATATGAGAATAATCAGGAGGCTGAGAACAGGAAAGAAAAAACAGAAAAAGAAATAGAAGAAATTTCTTAACTTTCAATATATTACCTATTACCTAAATTACGGACAATCTTAGTAAAGATATCCTGAGCCAGTTTTAAATTGGCTAAAGCTAAGGCTTTTCTACAGGTAACTTTTAAGTTGTAAGAGTGTTCGGTTAATTCTTTTATCTTTACTGTTATCTGGTCCTTACCTTTCTTAGCTTTTATCAAGCCTAAATCTTTATCTCTATCAGTAATCTCAGCTCTTTTGGATACTACTCTCAAAGAGACCTCCCAAAGTTTATCAAAAGAAGTTTCTATATTTCCCGAAGCACTGTCTTTGGTAGCCAAGTATCCTGTAACTACGCCTGTACCTATTAATACCGGCACACAACCTATGGAAGAAAGAGAAAGCATCCAGAAACAAACAGAAAGAAGAAATAAATTTTTCCTCATCTACACCCTCCCTTTTTCAGAAAAATTCAATAAGAAAAAATTCTCCACAGCTTTCTTCCGGATATTTGCCTGAGAACTTAAACTCTCCTTAAACTCCAAAGACTCAGCCTTAACTAACAAAAATATAATATCTAAATTTAGCTCCCTTTTCAAGAAGTGAAAAAATATCAGAGAAGTATGGGTAGAAAAGGGGGCTAAGCTCAAAACTTCATCTAAGTTTAATACCTTAAAATTCTCGCTGATATTAGGACTGGCATCTAAAACTACCAACCTTTTTATCCCCTTAAAATTCTTTAAAGAAAGATTTTCAGGGGTAAACCCTGCCTCAAATACTGGCAAAGCTATCCTGTCTTTAAGAGCCTTGGTTATTTTTACTCCTAAACTGTCATCTCCTTTGAGAGTATTTCCTAAACCCAAGAGAGCTGAATTATCTTCTTTAAGAAAATCCTTTAATCTATTTAAAGAAGTAAGTTCTTCGGAAGAAGCGATAAAACAGCCTAAATTTTTAAGTTCTTCTCTGCATTGATTTACATCCTTAAATTGAATACAGATAAATCCCTGTTTTTCAGCTTCAGTGATTAAGTCTGGTCTATCGTCAATATAAATTAAATCTTGCTTAGACAAATCAGGCTGTTGAAGAAGGTACTGATAGATATAAGGAGAGGGCTTAACAAACCCTACTTCAAAAGAAAGAATCTCTTTATCAAACAAAGAAAATACATAAGAGTAGTTTTTTTTAAGAAAATCGTAATGGAGTTTATTTATATTGGAAATGAGAAATAGCTTATAAAAAGGTTTAAGGCTTTCTATTAAAGAGAGCGTCTCTTTATTCAAAGTAAATATGTCACACCATACTGGTATAAATTCTGGATAGTCTAAAGAGAGTCCGGTTTTATCTTTAAATTTTAAATAAAAGTCAAAAGGGCTAATTTTTCCTTCTTCAAAATCCTCAGCAAAATTTTCAAAAAATAAAGCTTGAATTATTTCCTGTTTAGAAATTCCTATTTTATCTTCTATCTTCTTTAAAGCTATATTGTAGTCAAAATCAAACAAGACTCTTCCTAAATCAAAAGCTACTGCCTTCACTTCTTAATTAATAGCGCTTATTTCCGTGACGATAAGGTCTTTTTTTATTCCGCTCAATCTTCTCTAAAATAGCCTTTTCTAAATCTATCTTCTTCCTTCCGCAGTAATCAAATATTCTTATACAGCAGTCAGCTAATTCTTCAGCTACCTCTTCTTTGGGTCTGTGCTCTCTTAAGGCTTCTAAGGCTTCGGAAAGTTCAGAATGCATTAAAGCTATGAGTTCGGCATCGTTTCTTCTCTTATCCCACCAGCCTTTCTCCTTAGCAATACTATAACATATCTTAGTTAATTCCTTAATTGAGAAAGTATTCTTACTCTTCATCGGAGGTTTCTCAGGTAAAAATAAATAGTAATAGTCTTACTTAGAATCTTCCAGCAACTTCTCAGCTTTTTCTTTTAAATCTGAAGGGACAAATATTTTTGCTCCTCCTAAACCGTTTAAAGTTATCCCGTACATCCTGCCTATTGACTCAGCTTCTATTTTAACAGGGATACCTTCTGATTCAAGTCTTCCTTTTATTATTTGGGCCTTAAAAAATTCTTCCTTAGTAAGCAAACTCCACTCCATACTTCTAACAAATACGGGGAAGTTGTTCTGACTCTAAAGGAAGTAAAATCCTGGCTGAGCCTAAAATAGTTTTTAAATAAACTTTCTTGGGGTGAGATGAGACTACCTTTCCAATAATTCTGGCTTCTTTACCTAAGGCTTTTTTTACCTTGTAGGCGTCTTTTTTACCAACAAAACATATAAACTTTCCTTCGTTAGCAATATACAAAGGGTCAAATCCCAAAATATCGCACATCTTCTTAACTTCTTTTTTAATGGGGATAGCTTCCTCATAAACCTCAATCCCCAAATCAGAACTTTCAGCTATCTCTGATAAAGCTGTAGCTAAACCTCCCCGGGTAGGGTCTCTGAGAACACTTATCTTTTTAGAAACCTCTAAACATTTTTGAACCTGCAAATTCAGATTTTTACAGTCACTCTTAATCTTAGAGATAAACCCTAAATTTTGCCGGGCAGATAAAACCGCTAAACCGTGCTCAGCTATTGGACCATTTATTATTATTAAATCGCCAGGCTTTGCTTTTGAACTTATTCTGATATCCTGGGAAAAAATAACCCCAACCCCTGCTGTATTTATAAACAGTTCATCTGCCTCTCTCTTGCCTACTACTTTGGTGTCTCCACAAACTATTTTAACTTTAGCCTTTTTAGCCCAGAAACTTACTGAATCAATAACTCTTTCTAAAACTGAAAAAGAAAGGCCTTCCTCAATAATTAAAGACAAAGAAAGATATAAAGGAACAGCTCCCTTCATAGCCAAATCATTAACAGTGCCACAAACTGCTAACTTCCCGATATCTCCTCCAGGAAAAAATAAAGGTTTAACTACAAAGGAATCAGTAGTAAAGGCTATTCTCTCTTCTTTCAGATTAAGCTCAGCAGAATCACAAAGTTCGTCTAATATCTTATTAGAAAACTTTTTTCGCAAACTTTCTATAAGTTCGGAAGTTAACTTTCCTCCACTCCCGTAAGATAAGGTTATAAAATTGTCTTTAAGCTTACTCATACTTATAATAAGCTGAACAGGCTCCTTCAGAAGAAACCATACACGGCCCCACGGGCTTTTGAGGAGTGCAAACTTTTCCAAACAGTTTACAATCTGAAGGTTTAAACTTCCCTTTAAGAATTTCCCCGCAGATACAACCTTTTAATTCATAAGAACTTTTAACTTCTCTCAGTTTAAATTCTTCTTCAGCAGAAAACCCTTTAAACTCTTCTCTAAGAACTAATCCACTCTTTTTAATAAGGCCTAAACCCCGCCAAAAAGAATCATTCACCTTAAATACTTTCTTTATCAATTCTTTAGCTTTAGTGTTCCCTCCAGATTTAACTGCTCTTTTATAGGCAATCTCTACTCTGGAAACTTTCTTCTTCTTCTGCCTTACCAGCTTAATAATCCCTTCTATTATGTCCTCAGCTTCAAAGCCGGTAATTACACAAGGTTTTTTGTATTTTTTGGAAATAACCTCATAGGGCTTTGAGCCAGTAATTACACTCACATGCCCCGGACAAATAAAACCATCTATATTTAAGTCTTTAGCTTTAGAGAGAAATTCTAAAGCTGGAAAGATAAGTTTAAATAAAGGAAGAACAAAAAAATTTTTAATTTTTTTTCTTTTTGCAGTCAAAATTACTGAAGCTATTAAAGGAGAAGTAGTCTCAAATCCTACGCCCAGAAATACTATCTTCTTATGGGGATTATCTTCAGCCATCTTTAAGGCATCTAAAGGAGAGTAAACTACCCTTATATCTCTGCCCTGGGCTTTTTCTCTCTCTAGGCTCCCTAATCGGGAAGGAACTCTTAGCATATCCCCAAAGGTAGTAATAATTGCATTTTTCTTCCGGGCTAAAAGTATTGTCTTGTCAATATCAGCTTGAGAAGTCACACAGACCGGACACCCTGGTCCGGAAATCAATCTTATATTTTCTCTTAGAATCTTCCTTAACCCCCAGCGAGAAATAGCTACAGTGTGAGTACCACAAACTTCCATAAAAGTAAAAACTTCAGTCTCTTTTACTGTCCCTGCAGAAGTAAGAGAATTACTTCTCATCTTCTTTCAAAACCTCTTTTAATTCCTCAATTAACTTAAGAGTTTCTTGGGCAGATTTTTTTTCTACTTTACCAATAGCAAAACCAGCATGGACTAAAACATAATCTCCTATTCTTGCCTTTTCTATCAAGCCTAAAGAGACTTCCCTTAGCACTCCTCCAAAATCTACTAAGGCTTTATCCTTCTCTATCTTCTTAATTTTTCCGGGAACTGCCAAACACATTTGATTAATCTGGTTGTACTCTCTTCTATTTATTGATAAGGTCTGGCTAAATAGTATTGCCCTAAGGCTATATTTAAGTCGTTTACCGGGTAATCCTGGTTAATGAAGACTTTAAACCCCTGAGAAGCCAAATCTTTTAAAACTTTTTTTCTTAAAAAATTATTCTGAAACACCCCTCCAGTTAAACCTACATTTTGAGTATTATACTCTGAGGACAAAATCTCTACAACCTTTAAAACTATACCGGTTAGAGAATTGTGGAATTTTGTAGCTATAACTTCTTTAGGGGTTTTCTTTTTTATATCCTTTAAAATCTCTAAAAATAAAAATTGGCTATCTATTATAAAAGTATTATCTTTCTTATCTATCTTAAATTTATAAACTCTGTCTATTTCTTCTTTACAGAGCTTCTCTAATTTCACTGCAGCTTCTGCCTCATAAGAAGAATAAACACACACTCCTAACAAAGCCGATAATCCGTCAAATAATCTACCCACTGAAGAAGTAAGGGGAGTATTGATACTTTTAGAAACCATCTCTAAAATTAATTTTTTTTCTCTGGTTTTAACCTTGTTCAAAAAAGGCAAGGATTTTTCTCCTAAAATACTTAGAGCTATTCTCCAGGGTTCAGACATTACTCTTTCACCTCCGGGCATCTTAATGTAGTTAAAATAAGCTAACCTAATAAATTTCTTACCTTTGGCTAAGATAAACTCCCCTCCCCAGATGTTGTGGTCTAGGCCAAAACCTGTCCCGTCAAAACAAACCCCGATTAAAGGAGAGCTTATCTTCTTCTCCAGAATTAAGCTTCCCAAATGAGCAAAATGGTGCTGAACTTTTATAAGTCGGACCTTAAAGGATTTTTTAATTAAATAATTGAAAACTTCTTCAGCCAATAGGGAAGAAAAATACCCCGGATGCAAATCACAGGCAATTATCTGAGGAGGATCCCTTCTTATAATCTTATATACTGAATTCTTTAAACTGTTATAATTCTCAACTAAAGATAAGTCTCCTAAGACAGGCCCAAAATAAAATTTTTTATCTTTAGCTAAAAGAAATCTGTTCTTTATATCGGCACCTAAAGCTAAAACCACCATATTAGTTCTTTTGTTCAATTGTACTTTTGTTCTTTTGTTTAGTAGTTCTATTGTGAACTGATTTCTATACTCTCTATGTAGACTTTGTCTCCCTTTACTATCTGAATATCTTTTAAACCACAGAAGGGACAATTTAGAGAATTTACTTCAGTTAAATCTTTCTTACAAGATTTACACCTTAGTAAAATATCTTCATCTAAAAGTTCTAATTCTAAAAAATTAAGTCCATTCTCAGGAAAAATATGGTCTAAAAAACTATGCCTTAAAAATTCTTTATCTATACCGGAAGCTTTGCCTACCCTTATCTTAATCTTTCTCAGTTTGGAGAGATTATCTACCTTATTCTTAATAACCTCCCATAAATCCTTAGCCAGAGTTAACTCGTGCATCTTAGATTGTAATTAGATTACAAAAATTAAGAAGTAAAAACTGCTTCTCTCCTACAAACAGGACAAAGAATTCTGAAACGGTCTGAACGCAAAATCTCCGGGGTAGATTTGGGGAGAGTCTCAGCTATAAAAATTTCTTTCTGCTTAAAAGAAATCAAACTGGTATTAGAAACATAGAGAGGTCCCAGCTTATTAATAACCCACCGGTAATGGTCAATACAGGCCACAGGCTTACCACAAACTTCACAACAAACTAACGCCTTCTCAATCTCTTGAAATAAACTCTTTCTTTCTTCAGTTGCCGATAAATCGTACTCATTAGATAATACTATACCTTCAGAAGTCAAACAATTAAGCTGACACTGTCCACACTCAATACAGATATCCCATCTTATCTTAAGAACCCTCTTAAACCCAGAATCTGTCTTAATATCCTTAAAGCTCAAAGCTCCGGTAGGGCAAACATTTACACAGGCACTACACCCTACACACTTATCTTTATCAAAATAGGGCTTACCCCGAAAAGATTTAAAAGGTATATGGGGCCTAAAAGGGAACTTAGTAGTATAAGGTTTAGTTATTAAAGCCTTTACCGCAGTAATTATTTCTCTTATCTTAGGTAATCTCATTAGGTTATGCTCCCTTAATTTTGGTAGTCGTCACAAACACTTCCCTCCCACAATTTTACCCCTGCTTTATGGGAACTCCGGGCTAAAGCATGGGCTGAAACTGGGGAAGTAAGGAGTAAAAATACTATACAGAGTAAAGCCTTTATCCCTCCAGGAGAAAAACCTAAAATTAAAAATACTCCAAATAAGAGACTGCAGGTGCCAAAAGTAACACACTTAGTAGCTGCCTGAAGCCTATTATAAACATCAGGAAGTCTAACTAAACCTAAACACCCAAAAAGGTCAAAAACCAGCCCTATTCCAATAAATACAATACCTATTACCTCAAGCATACCTTCTCCTACTCATCAAAATGTTTCCCTTCTAAAAATTTTGCCAAAGCTAATGTAGAGATAAAACTCTGCAAAGCCCAGGCAATCCCAATATCCATATACCAGTTTCTCCTGGTAGATATACTTAAAACTGCACAGAAACCTATAATTAAAATACCTAACATATCAATACTAACAATCCTGTCAGAAGCAGTAGAGCCTCTTAAAACCCTATACAAACACAAAAAAGCACTTAAGAGCAAAATCCCTACAGCTCTTCGGAAAACCCCTAACAAGGGAAATTGAGGATAAATAAGAGAAGGCAAAGGGCTAAAAAGAATTATCCCTAAGATTATGGAGATTACAATTAGGCCTAAAATATAAGTAAGTAACTTCTTCTTCATTCAAAAATCTTGGTTAGTATTTTCTCAAATCTTCTTACTATTATCTGGGTTGCCTTTTGGACATCCTTACTCTTAACATCTATCCAATGCACATACAAAAGCCCATTTTCTTTATCTACATCTACAGTCAAAGTCCCGGGAGTTAAAGTAATAGAGTTAGCCAAAAAAGTTAAACCCGTCTCAGATTTTAAAGAAGTAGTAACCTTTACTATCCCCGGCTTTATTGGTAGTGAAGGCCTGATTACTCTTAAAGCTACATCCACATTTGCCTTAAAACATTCCCAGATAAATACTGGGATATAAATTAGAAACCAAAAATACCTTTGAAGATGTTTAAAAATGTGCGGTCTCTTAGTAAATAAATCTCCGGTCATAAAAGAAACAAATAAAGAAACTAACCCTCCTACTAAAAGATTTTCCCAACTTAGAGAAAAAGTAAGTAATAACCAGACTAAAAAAGCCAAGATAAAAAGGATAAATCTACCGGACATTTTCTACAAAGTCATTTATAGTTGAATAATTCTTTGCTTCTAACAAAGTTTTCTGAGCAGGCCCTAAGAAAAAATTAGAAAACTTATTTAAAAATAAAAATGAACTCAAAATACACAACAAAGAAAGACTAAGCATAGCTAATTTCATAAAAAAAGGAACTTCCTTAATTTCTCTATTTTCTGTGTGTTCTGTAGAGAAAGAGTATCTATAAACCTTCATAAAGGAAGCTAAAGTAAGAATACTTCCTACTATAGCCCAGAAAGCATAACCAAAAAAACCTGCTTTAATACAGGAAAAAATAACTATAAGTTTACTAAAAAACCCATTAAAAGGAGGAATCCCTGAAATACTTAAAGAAGCAATCAAAGTAGTTAAAGAAGTAAAAGGCATCTTACTTCTTAAACCTAAGTCTTTAATCTTAAGAAGCTGGCGGCTACCTGTAGAATATTCAACTGCTCCTGAATTTAAAAATAATAAAGACTTAAATAGAGAATGGTTAAAAAGATGAAATAATCCGCCCAAGATACCCAAAGGCGTGCCTAAACCTATGCCCAAAATTATATAGCCAACCTGACTTATAGAATGATAGGCTAAAAGCCTCTTAAAATCCCATTGCCCTATAGCTAAAACTACGCCCACCATTATGGATACTGTCCCTAAAAACATCAAAGGAAGAGAAAATAATTCCTTAAGCCCTAAAACATTGTAAATCACCCTCACTAAACTATAAATACCTAAAGACTTTATAAGAAGCCCTGATAAACTCGCAGATATAGGGGCAGGGGCTGAAGGATGAGCATCAGGAAGCCAGGCGTGAAAAGGAACTATACTTGCCTTTAAACCAAATCCCATAAAAAACAATATACCCGCAAACACTACTACCTTATTTAAAGAACCTCCCAGAGTTTTAGCTATATCAGCCATATTCAAAGTAGAAGTAAAAGAGTAAATTATCCCAATCCCTAAAAGAATAAATAGAGAAGCCACACTACTCATAATAGCATACTTAAAAGAGGCCTCTAGTTCTTCCTTTTCCGTTCCAAAAGCTACCAGAGCATAACTTGCTACTGAGGCAAGCTCTAAAAAGACAAAGAGATTAAATAAATCTCCGGTAGCTACTACTCCATTCATTCCGGCTAACATAAGAAGAAAGAGGGTGTAGAATTTTTCTTTAGAAGTATATTTCTCCATATAATTTATAGAATATAAGGAGATGAAGAAACTAACCAGGCAAACTGTAAGTAATAAAAGACTGCTTAACCCGTCTAAAACTAAAGTTATCCCCAAAGGAGGCCTCCAGCCTCCCACCTTATAGATTAAAACACCGTATTTATTAACTAAAAATAAAGAGAGGAAAGAAATAACTGATAAAGAGAAGGTAATTAATAAAGAAAGAATATCGGAAACCTTAGTATTCTTCCTTACAAAGAGAGAATTCAAAAATGCTCCCAATAAAGGCAAAACTATAAATAGAGGGATTAACTGACTCATTTTTAGCCTTTTAGCTGATTTATCTTGGTAATATCAAAAGTCTTATATTTTTCATAAATTCTTATAGCTAAACCTACCAACAAAGCTGTAACCGCTAAACCTATAACTATAGAAGTTAAAACCAAGGCCTGAGGCAAGGGGTCAACCATATTTTTAACCTCTTGCCCAGGTGAATAAATGGGGGCTCTCCCATCTTTTCTATAAGCAATAAGTATCAAAAATAAGTTAACTGCATACTCACAAATAATAGTGCCAATAATTATCTTAATTAAATTCCTTTTTCTTAAGATAGCGTATAAACCCACTACAAAAAGTATAAAGCAAAGAAAATATACTCTCATTGTTTATCCTTATCTTTTATTACTCTTAAGAGAACTAAAAACACAAATATAGCAAATAATCCACTGCTCACCTTTATCCCAATAGCAATATTATACAAGGGGATATTCCCTGCAGAAAAAAGATTAAAGGGAGCACCTTTATCTACAAAGAAGTCTAAAAAGAAATAGCCAGCTAAAAAACCTAAAATAGCAATCCCCAAAAATAGAGTAGCCCCCAACCCTTCAAAAAAAGTTATGTATTCTGAAGAAAATCTCTTTAATACCTCTTCTTTACCAAAAGCTAACATAAGGTGGATAAAAGATAAAGCAATGATTACTCCTCCAGCAAAACCTCCACCCGGAGAGATATGGCCGTGTAAAACAATATAAATACCGTAAAGGAGAATCAATCCTACGGTTAAACGGGTTATAGTCTTGACAATCAGGCTCATCCCTTTAGATTCTGTTTGTTCTAAAGTATTTTTGTTCTTTTGTTCTGAAGTATTATTGTTTTTCTGTTCTAACATTTTGCGCTCTTTTCCTCCTAATGGGTTATGCCATATATCACCCCATTCAACTTCCTTGCTTCCTGCCACACTGTAAGGTCTTCAAACTTCTCTATCTTCATCAACTAAACAAAAACAACAGCCGAACTAAAGAACTAATGAACTTTACTTCTACTTTCTCCCAATTTTCCTCACTACAGCTAAGACTCCAATAACTGCAGTAAATAAAACTGTGGCTTCTCCTAAAGTATCGTAAGCTCTGAAATTAAGGATAATTGAGGTTACTAAATTCGTAGCCTTAGTGAGATTTTTTCCCTGGTTAAGATAAAATTCAGATACCCTCATTAAAGGCTGACCAAACGAAGGAAGTTCTTTTAAGATAAAATAACTTAAAAACAAGAATGCTCCCAAAAAAACAAAAGTTACAGTAGTATTAAAATACCACCTTCCCGAAGTAGAAAAAGGAAGGTCTCTCCTTAGAGTTGCCCGGATTAAGATTATTAAACACAAGATTTCTACTACCAACTGGGTAATGGCTAAATCAGGAGCCTTCAAAAACAAGAAAGCTAAAGAAAGCCCTAAACCTGAAATTCCTACTGCCACCACTGAGGAAAGCATATCCTTGGTTTCAATAGCTATAATTGCTCCTAAAATCATAAAGATTATTAAAAATTCTAACTCTAACATAGCTAAAACCTAAAAAAGGCTAAAAATAAGCCTAAAACTCCTAAAAGACACCAGACCAAATATGTAGGTAAAACCCCGTTATGAAGGTACTTTAAAAAATTAGCAAAAGAGAAAGTTATTTTCTTAAGAACTTGGTAAATATCAAAAAACCCCTGGCAAGCTTTATCATAGACAGGAGCTAAAAATCTCATCTTCCTAAAAGAAGTATAAAAGTCAGAGACTAAAGGCTGAGCTTCCTCTTCCTCTCCACCCACAAAAAGATTATCTTGGCGGAATTTCTTCTTTAAGGAAAAAATAAAGAATATTAACAAACCTAAGACTAAGCCAAAGATAATTAAGAGAGTAGCTAGGCTGGCTTCCCACAAACCATAAATTTTTATTTCTCCTAAATAAGGTTTAAGAAAGATATTTAAAACAGTCTCTCTAAAAAAGATACCAAAAATTACACAAAAACCGGCTAATACTAAAACAGGAAACAACAAGAAGAAATTGCCTTCTTTCACCTTTTTCTTAGATTTTCCTAAAAATACTCCTCCTAAAAATTTCAAAAAGGAAGCCAAAGTCAAACCTGAGCCTACCAGAGCAAATACTAAGCCTAAACTACCCACAATCTTTAAACTCCCTGAAGAATTCCCCACTAAATCAATAAGGGCTTGGTAAACAATCCACTTAGAGACAAAACCATTTAAAGGAGGAATACCTGAAATAGACAAAGCAGAAATTAACCCTCCTAAAAAAGTTAAGGGCATAAATTTAGCTAAACCTCCTAAATCTTCTAATTCTGAAGAACCTGTTTTCTCTTCCACATTCCCCGCAGTTAAAAAGAGACAGGCTTTATATAAAGCATTATTAAGCATGTGGAATAATCCTCCAGCCAAACCTAAAATACTTCCACAGCCTAAGCCTAAGACCATATACCCTACCTGAGAGATAGCATGAAAACCTAATAATCTTCTTATATTATGCTGAATTAAAGCCATCATTACTGCTGAAATTACTGTAAACCCTCCTAAGAAAATAAGGATAACTTTAGCTAAGCCATTTAAGATAAAGACATCTTTAATAACCCGAGCTAAAAGGTAAATCCCTAAGAGTTTATCTATTGAAGCCGGCAAATAAGCTACCACTGGTAAAGGCGCATGCTGAGAAACATCAGGAATCCAGGTATGAAAAGGCATAAGCCCAGCTTTAGCAAAACAACCTATCCCAATAAAGAGAAAAGAGAAAAGAGAAAGTAGAGAATTAATCTCTAATTTATTCCCAGAAAAATCAATACTCCCGGAAAGATAAGTCAAAATTAAAAAACCTAAAAGCAAAAAGGCATCACTTCCTCCCACAATAATAAAGGTCTTCTTAGCGGTATCAGCCTGTTGAGAAGTTCTATCTAAATTTATAAGAGAAAAAAGGCTCAAGCCTAAAAACCCCCAGAAGATTAAGATTAAAACAAAATTAGAAGAAAATACCACTCCTAAAGAAGCTAAGAAAGTTAGGATAAACCAGAAGTAATAATAAAATCTCCTTCTCTTTATAAAAGCTAATGAATAAATGAATATTAAGACAGTAAATAAAACTACAAACACTCCAATAAATTTAGAAAGCCCATCAAAGATAACTAAACTCCTCATTTTAACTCTGCTTCTAACTTTTTAGTTTTTTCCTGAGAAAGCTTAATTAAATCTTGGCCAGTAAATATCTTCTCTCTATTTTTATTATAGGCTACTGCTCTCTCGGTACAACAATAACAGGGGTCTACTGCAGCTAAAGTAATAGCGGCATCAGAAATTGAATAACCTTTAACTGCAAACTTATTAGAAGCAACATTCATATAAGAAGGAGCTCTTACTTTATGGCGAACCGGCTGATTTGTCCCATCACTTCTTATATAATGAAAAACCTCTCCCCTTGGAGCCTCAGCTCTGCCTATGCCTTCTCCCGGAGGTATTTCTCTCACCTCTACCTCTATTGGACCAGGCTTAAGCCTATCTACACACTGCTCAATTATCCGACAGGATTCGTACATCTCTAAAACCCTTACTAAAATTTTATCGTAAACATCACCCTTCTCAGTAGTAATCACTTGCCAGTCTATCTCTTCATAAAGACAGTAAGGCTCGTCTCTTCTTACATCTATTTTTAAACCTGAAGCCCGGGCAGTAGGACCAGCCACTCCGTAAGAGATTGCTTCTTGCTTAGTTAATACTCCTACCCCTTTAGTTCTTTTGTGAATTACCGGGTCATCTCTTACAGCCTTCTTAAATAAATCTAATTGAGGATAGAGTTCTTTAATAGTCTTTTTAATAACTGAGTAATCTTCTTCTTTTATATCTCTTCTTACCCCTCCTATCTTCATCATTGCGTAGTGGTTTCTATTGCCGGTAATGAGTTCAAATAAATCTAAGACCGGTTCTCTAGCTTTCCAGGCCCACATCCAGACAGTATTATAACCAATAAAATGTCCGGCTAAGCCTAACCATAAAAGATGAGAATGAATTCTCTCTAATTCCGCTATAATCATTCTTATGAAGCTGGCTCGAGGAGGTGGTTTTATCCCTAATAAATCTTCTACTGCTAAAACATAAGCTAAAGGATGGGAAGTAGAACAAATCCCGCAGATTCTCTCTACTAAGAAAGTAACTTGGTCCCAGTGTTTAGTTTCTGAAAGCTTTTCAATCCCCCGATGGTTATAACCAATCTCTATATCTACATCAATAACTTTTTCTCCTTCTACAATGAGCCTAAAAAATTCCGGTTCTTCCTGTAAAGGGTGGTAAGGCCCAATTGGGATAATTTTTCTTTCTTTACTCATCTTGAGGATAACCTTTCTTTAAAGGGTAATCTTTTCTCAAAGGGTACTCTTCTTCAGGCCAATCTTTATCTAATAAGAGATGCCTAAGGTCGGGGTGACCTTTAAAATTTACACCCAACATCTCCTTAATCTCCCTTTCTATCCATTCTGTAGAATTAAAAAGAGAAACTAAGGAATCTATCTCAGGATTAGCTTTGTCTTCAATAAATACTCTTAAATTAAAGAGCTCGCCAGTTTGGTCTTTCCCAAAATGATATATCAACTCAAAATTTTTCTCATTATCAATGCCAGTAACTGTAGAAAGGCGCATACCTAAATCCTTGTGGAGAATCTTAGCTACCTCTTTTAAATCTTTCTTATCAATAGTAATATAAATTCTTCGAGGGTTCTTTTCAAACCACTCTTTAATCTTTCCTTCTAATTTTTTCTTAACTTCTTCTTTAATCATCTGTTTACCTTTTTAATTAACTTCACAATTCCGGAAATTATTGCCTCAGGTTTAGGAGGACAACCCGGTATATACAAATCCACAGGGATAATCTCATCCAAAGGAGCTTGCATTGAATAACTGGGCTTAAACATTTGCTGAGAACAAGTACAACTCCCTACCGCTACCACAAAACAGGGTTTTGGTGCCTGGGTATAAAGCTTTTTAAGCCTCTTTAAAGACTTCTTATTCATTGCTCCAGTTATAAGTAAGACATCAGCGTGTCTAATACTGCCGATTAACTGTATACCAAACCTTTCTACATCATAACGGGGAGTTAATAAGTCTAAAATCTCAATATCACAATTATTACAGGAGCCTGCAGATATATGAAAAACCCACAAAGATTTAGTAAGTATTTTCTCTTTTAACCCCATTAAAAACCAAGTATTGCTAAAATTATTGCTAATAATCCTAAAGGAAATAATAAAAACCAGAAAAACTTAACTATGTCATCAGCTCTTAACCGAGGGTTAGTATTCTTAATTACTGAAATTAAAAGAATAATTATAAGATATTTATAAATAAGATGCCAGCCTAAATTATCAGCCCAGAAAAGTAAAATTAAAAATAAAGGTAAGATAAAATAGAAAAGAGCCCGGGTTAATTTAAAAAATCCTAATAAAGGGCCTCCATACTCAATATAGATTCCGGCCATTATCTCTTGCTCTGCTTCAGAAACATCAAAAGGAACTAAACCCATCTTAGCCTGAAGCCAGATTAACCCCAAGATAAAAGCAATAAACCCCGAAATACTCCCTAAAAAAGGAAAAGATTTCTGCAAAGAAATTATCCCCTCTAAACTCAAATTACCCTTAGATTTTATTAAGACTACTATTAAACTGGTAACAAAAATAAATTCATAAGAAAGCATAAGTTTTACTTCTCTGGCTGCCCCACAGCTAGCTAAAGGATTAGCTGAAGAAAATCCTCCTAAAATAGTAAATAAGGAAGGGGTAATCAACAGGTAAAATACCACCAATAAATCAGCCTGAAAAATACTTTCCTTTAAAAATAGAGCCTGAGTTATAAAGAGAATCACCAAGAGCACTGAAGAAAAGGAAATTATAGGACTAGCTATGAATAAAGGCTTAAAGGAATCTTTAGGAATGACTTGTTCTTTAAAGAATAACTTCAATATATCTATAAAATTCTGATACCAGGGAGGACCAACCCGGTATTGAAACCGGGCAGTTAACTTCCTCTCTACCCACCAGCCTAAACCTCCCCAGAAGAGAGAAAACAAAAATCCTGGAAAAATCAAGTAATTAAAAAGGAGTTTCATTTTTTCTTATAAAGAATTGTGTCATCCTTAAACCACTTCTTAGAATGAATAGCCAACTTATCAGAAACAAAGAATATCCCTTCTTCTATACTCTCTTCTTTTATCTCTCTAATCTCTAAAGCACCGTAAGGACAGCTCTCCACGCAAGAAGGTTTACCTTTCTCTATACAGAAATCACACTTAGAATCTAAGAAACTTAAAAAATCTACCAAAATAGTCCCGAAGGGACAAGCCAAAGAACAACTTTTACAAGAAGTACAAAGAATGTTAGACCTTCTAAGAATACCCTTCTCGTCTTTAGCTAAAGCCTGATGATAACAAGCTTTTATACAAGGAGCTTCCTCACACTGCCTACAAATCAAAGAAAAAGTAGCTAACTCTCTTAAATTAGTTATCCCATTATTTTGAAGGTGATAAAAATAACTACATTTTACTACACATTCTTTACAGTTATCACACTTTTCTAAATCAATAAATAGCTTCATCTCTTAATCCCAGATATCTTCAATATCTTTTATCTCGGAATATTTAAATACTGGCCCGTCTTTGCAGACATAAAACCGGCCTAACCTGCAATGCCCACATTTACCTAAACCACAACTCATATTCTTCTCCATAGATAAATAGATATTTTCCTCTAAAAAGCCCGATTCTAAAAGTTTCCAGGTTGTAAACTTCATCATTATTGGAGGTCCACAGACTACACTAACTGCCTGAGAAGAATTTAAAGGTAGATTATCTAAAAGAGTAGTAACTACTCCTACGTTTCCTTGCCAATTCTGGTCAGCCTTATCTACAGTAAGCCTTAACTCCACATTCTCAGGTTTTTTAAATTCTTCTATCTGGTATTTATAGACTATATCCTGAGGGGTTTTAGCTCCATAACAGATGATAATTTTCTTAAAATCTTCTATTCTCGAGAATAAAGCATAGATTAAAGAACGAAGAGGTGCAAGCCCTACCCCTCCTCCTACTATCAATAATTCCTTTCCTACAAAACTATCTAAAGGATAACCTTTACCTAAAGGGCCTCTCAAACCTAGAATCTGGCCTACCTTGGCCTGATGAAAAAGAGCAGTAATTCGGCCTACCTTCATTATGGTTACTTCAAATTCTTCTTTTTTGTTGGGGTCAGATGAGGGAGTAAAGGGAGCTTCTCCTTTTCCCGGATAAGTAAGTTCTATAAATTGACCGGTAGAAAAAGAAAATTCTTCTTCAGGTTTTAAGACCAGCGTCTTAATTGTGGGGGTTTCTTCAATTATCTTAGTAATAACTGCCTGTTTAGGAGTATAGATTGAATTCATTTTAGGCATTAAGAGCTTTAAAGATTTCTCTTAGGTCAATCTTAGCTATACAAGAATCAATACACCTTCCGCAACCAGTGCAGGCATAAAGGTCTATTCTTTCTTTAAAAAATTCAAATTTTTTAATATAACGGTTGCGCAATCTCTGGGCCCTTAATTTCAAAGGGTTAGCTCCTCCAGCAACTCTAGCAAAATTCTTATATTGGCAACCATCCCAGATTCTCCCTCGAAAATACTCACCTTTTCTTTCCTCATCAGAAAGTAAGAAGCAGTGGCAAGTAGGACAATTCATAATACAAGCTCCACATTCTACACAGCTTAAAGCAGTGTCTTGCCAAAGGGGGTTAGCGTGATTGTTCTTTACAAGCTGGTACAATTTCTCCTGAGGAACTAACCCTAAGGAAGAAAGGTGTTTTTCTAAGTCTTCAATAATCTTTTTTCTCTTTTCTTCTCGTCTGGCTTGTAAATCTTTTCTCTCTTCAAACAGGTCTTTATTATCCTCCCAGATTCTCTTAGCTTTTTCTGAACCTATCTCTACTAAAAAACCTCTATCAATATCAGAAAGATTAAAGTCAAAACCTTCTTGAGGATAAGGTTTTATCTCTAAATTCAGACAGAAACACACATCTTTGAAACTTGTACAGTCCGAAGAAATTATTAAGCTGGTTTCTCTCTTTTTCTTATATTCCTCATCAACAAAATCCCCTTCTAAAAATACATAGTCCTGAATTTTTAAAGAATAAAGGTCGCAGCTTTTAAGCCCTACTATAGCAAAAGGCTTAATCTCTCTCCGGGGAATTTTAGAATCAAAATAACCAACGACCAGAGAAGAAGAGGCAGTAAAAAATTGACGGGGACTGCTAATTAACCGGTAGGGATTAAATATAAACCCCTCTTTAAATAAAGAATAATCATAGTCTCTCTCATTAATGAATTGGGGGGTATAGACTAAGAAATCTTTACTTAATCTTTCCAAGAATCTCCTAAAATTATAATAACTTATAAATTGCATCAGTCTTTAAATTGTGAAAAAATTCACAAGAAAAGGAAAATAAAAAAAGAAAATATCTTTAAATTGGAAATATAATATCAATTTAAGCAAAGATGTCAAGAAAAACCTCTGATTAACTACAGAGATATATTCATAGCCTGGTAAGGACAAGCCTTAATACATATCCCACAGGCAATACATTTATCCTGAATAAACTCTATTTGGAGGGTATGCTCATTTCTCTTTAAAGCTGAAGTTGGACACAAAGGAACACACACGCCACAATCAACGCATTTATCTCTATCCATAATTACATCTTCACTTAAAGGTTGAATCTTTACCCCTACTGAAGAAAGATAATCCAATCCTTTTTTATAATCAGAGTCTTTGCCCTCAATTTCCAAGACTAAAACTCCTTCTTCCTTGGGGTTAACTTCGGCTTTTAGGATGTTAAATTCTAAATTAAACTCCTTAACTAATTTATAAACAATAGGTTTATCTACCAGCCGGCGGGGAAAATGCAATACAATCCTTTTCTTCACTTTAGCCTCTCTTTTAAAGGTTTAAATCTATATCCTGATTCACAACCAGGAAGATTTTCGACCTTCTCAGTTAGAAAGAATCTGCCTTGGCTAATCCAATCTTTCAAAATACCGGCTATATCTTTTGCCTTCCTTAAACTGGAGAGACAACCGCAGTTAACTTCTTCATCTTGCACCTGAATAACCCCTGAACGCAATTGTTTATAACTTACCTCGCCTAAAATCTTACCTGTTCCTTGAGGATAGTCATAAGAATAATCTACTACTGGAGCAAAAATCTCTTCATCTTTTACACAAACATTTTCAAAAATTTCTTCATCTAATATAGGTATAGGCACACCTACCCCTACACTTAAAGTCACCCCATAGCCTATCATAGATGTCCCTCTTAAATATTGAGAATTCATCCCCTTTAAATCTCCGATTAAGGCTAAAGTTCCTGCTGGTCTTTTAGGCACTCCCTTCTCTGTCCTCTCCACACAAGGATTATGCTGTGTCCCCCAGAAAGCTACAAAACCTACCCCACCTCCTAAAAATATCTTAGTTCCTATACCAATAGTCTTGTAGTGGGGGTCACAAAGTAAGGGGCTGTAATATCCTGCCGAGCAAAAATTAGCATTACCTAAATTGGGCTTAAGAACCCCCATATAAGTATAGATAGGTTTATCCGAAAGATTAACCGCCACATTATAATTCTGATAACAATTTCTAATGTTAAATAAGACTACTTCGTTTAAGTCTTTTATGTTTATTAAAGTCTTAAGTTCTTTGCGGGGATAACAATCTGTGCCGTAGGCAGAAGCTAAAAGTAAAAGGTCATCTCCTCTTACTAACTTCTCAATCACATGGCCTCCCCCAAAGCCAAAATTGCCGGGATAAACTCTATTGCGGGGGTCGTCCTCAGGAAGGGCGGCTGCTCCTAAAAACAAGTCTACTGCAGAAAGCCCTGTATAACAGGGAACCCCTTCCAAAGTAACTTTTCCTCCTCCTAACTTTATCTTAGGTTGAGAGTGTCCCACATTAAAATAAATTCCTGATGAACACATTGGCCCAAAAGTAGCAGTAGTAACTACATCTACTTCCTTGAAGGTATTTTTATAACCTTTCTCCTCAATCAGAGAAAGAAGCTCATCCTTAGTAACCACTAAGGCTTTACCTTCTTTTATCTTCTGATTAATCTCGGAAATACTCCTCATTTTGCCTTCCTCTCTAACTCCTCAATTCTCTTTTCTAAACGGTGCAAAACTTCAATTACTGGGTCAGGAAGTTTATTGTGGTCTAAATCTACCCCACTAATTTTTTTGGGTTCTTTAGAAACAACGACCCTGCCCGGGACCCCTACAACTGTAGAATTAGGAGGGACATCTTTTATCACCACTGAGCCTGCTCCAATCTTTGCTCCATCTCCAACTTTTATAGGACCCAGAAGAATGGCTCCGGCCCCAATCACTACTCTATTACCAATAGTAGGGTGTCTTTTGGTCTTCTCTTGAGAAGTGCCACCTAAGACTACACCCTGGTAAATCAAAACATCATCACCAATCTCCGTAGTCTCGCCAATAACTACGCCTGCTCCGTGGTCAATAAAGAACCTCCTCCCAATCCTTGCTCCGGGATGAATTTCTACCCCAGTTAAAAAGCGAGAAATATGAGAAAGAAGCCGAGCAAAAGTCTTAAAACTTCTCCTCCAGAACCAGTGAGAAATCCGATGTAGCCAAATTGCGTGCAGTCCAGGATAGCACAAGATGACTTCGGCCACCGTTCGGGCAGCCGGGTCCTCCCGAAAAGCAGTTTGAATGTCTTCTTTAAATCTTTCTAATAGCCCCACTCTAAAACTTTATGTTAGTTCCTGCTCTTCTTCTTTCTTAAAAATCTCTATAAACTCGTGAGGAGTTTTTGCCTCCAATAAAGAGGCTCTCAAAGATTCTTTTTTAAGAAGACGGGTAAGGTGGGCTAATATCTTTAAGTAATTCTGAACTTCCTCCTTAGGAGTAGCCATAAGAAAAATTAACTTTACTGGCTCCCCATCCAAGGACTTAAAGTCCACGCCTTTATCTATTCTGCCTACAGCAATTATAAAGGAATTTACTGCATCTGTACGGGCGTGAGGTAGAGCGAGTTCCAATCCTATGCCCGTAGTTCCTAAATCCTCTCTCTCAAATACATCAGCTAAAAACTTATCAAAATCCTTTACCTCAGGAGCTCCTCTAAAGACTTCTGCTAAATTCTTTATTGCTTCCTCCTTAGTTTCTGCCTTTAAACCTAAAATTATCCTTTCTTCTTTAAGATGTTCGGATATATTTACCATTGCTCCTCCTCGATTAAATTGAGGTTTCTAAAAAAGGAAGTATGGCACAAAAAAGAGGATTTGTCAAGGGTAAGAATTTTGTCTTAAATTTTACAAAAATGAAAGAAGTTTATCCTATTTAGTTCTTTCTTTCTTAGGATTGAGGGTAGACAATCTATCCTGATACTGAGAAATATTCTGAGGAGTAAATTCACCTTCTTTGACAATCTTGGCGGTAATAAAGATAAGAAGGTCTATCTTTTCAGTATCGGTAGTCTTTCTTTGGAAAAGATTACCTAACAAAGGAATATCTCCTAAAATAGGCGTCTTATATACACTCTTACTCTTTATGTCTTTAAGTAAACCTCCAATAACTACCGTCTCTCCATCTTTTAATAAAATCTGGCTTTGGGCTTCTCTGACCAAAATAATAGGGTAATAATCTGTAGTGGTAGTTTCTCCTATCTGGGATTCAGCAGGAACATTTTGAGAAGAAGAAGTCACTGAAGGATAAATATTTAAAAGAATATTGTCATCTTCACAAATCTGAGGAACTACATTAAACTCTATACCTAAATTTTGGTAATAATCTAAAGATTTGCTGATTCCTACACTGGTATCACTGGATTCTATACTTGATTTTATAATTGGCCTTCTTTCTCCCACCATAATATAAGCTTCCTGCCCATCCAAAGTTAAAATTCTGGGAGCTGAAAGAAGATTGGTATGGACATCCTCTTCTAAGGCGTGAAGAATAACTTCAAATTGAGTCCCGGTTAATTTTTTGTAAAGTAAGGATAACCCGGCATCAAAAGGCCAAGTCCCAGAAAGGTCAGCTTTTGGGCCAAAAACCGAGGGAGCCTTTTGAGAACTCAAATTAATAACTCCTAACTCACCAACGACCTTGCCATTACTTTTATCTATGGGTTGATTAGTTAGGGTGCCACTATGAACACTTCCTCCTGTTCCCCAATCAAATCCTAAATCCTTCAATACATCTTCGTTTACTTCCATAATCTTAGCTTCTATCAAAACCTGGCGGGGCTTTACATCCATTTCCTTAATTTTTTTTATGAGTTCTCGCACCTTAGATTGAATATCAGTAATAATTAAGGTATCAGCCCTGATTCTTGCTCCAGTTTCTCTCTCAGCCTTCTCAAACTCACCCTCCAACCCCCCTCGGGCTCTCCACCCCTTTTGAGGTTCTATCTCCAAAGCTGTGATTTTCCCTTGGGGACTAAGCTGATTCTCTAAAACTTTTTTAACATCCCGAGCATCTAAATACTTAAGTCTGTAAATTTGAGTCTCTAAGGGTTCTGTCTTTTTAGCTAAAGTCTCTAATTCTCTCCTCTCTGGCAAGGTTTCCAAAGGTACTACTAGAATATGGTCACCTACATATTCCTTATCTAACTTGTAAGCTCTCATAATTATATCTAAAGCCTCTTCCCAACTCACATTTTTAAGTTGAAGATTTACCGTTCCTGCTACTTCCGGAGCAGTAATTATATTAATGCCGGCCACCGCCCCTAAACTACTGAGGACCTCTCTAATAGGCGTGTCTTTAAAAGTAAGAACAGGGATTTTATCTTCTTGTTCCTGAGAAAATACAGAAAAAAACACACTCACCCATAAAATTCCCAAAACAATAACAAAAAATTTACTTTTCACCTTTTCCCTCCATTTTTAGAATAATTTCTTTACCTTTCTTGGTTAAAACAACCTCGTCAGGCCTTATCTCCTTTATCCGATAAGGACCAAATACATCTCCCTCTTTAAAAGAAGCATTATTTATAATAACGAGCCTGTCTTTTTTTTCTTGAGCATAAATAATCCCACTTAATTTCAAATCACCTACTCCTCTTACCAGTTTTAGATTAATAATACCTTCCTTATTTATTAAAGGTTCAAAAGGGTCCCTCTCTAAGTCTAGAGGATAGACAAATTCCTTCTCAGCCCTTAAAGGATGGCTAAACAAAAATAAAAAAACTAAAAAGAATCCTATTCTCTGACAATTCCCCATAATAACATCTCTACCCTCGTATCAGGAAACTCTCCCTTAATCTCTAATTCCTTAACTCTTAGATAAAAATCTAATTTCTCCAATCTATTAAGAAACTGGGCTAACTTATGATAGCCCGCATTCAAATTCAAGACAATAGGTAAAGAATAGAATCTACCTTCAGGAGTCTTTTTAATCTCTTCCAAAGACTGAGGTCTCAATACAGGAATATTTAAACCCATCTCTCGGGAAATCTCATCTATCTTGGCCATTACCAGATTAACATCCTCTCCGGAGAGAAATTTCTTTTTAAATTCCTCTATATTTTTGCCCATCAATTCCTTCTGTCTTAAAAGATTAGATTTGTTCTTAAGAGCAATCTCCAGATTTTTAAGAGCATTCTTTTTTTCTCTTATCTCTTTGGAAATCTTGCCTAAAATAGAAAATTGAGAAGGCAAAAACACAAAAATATCTGCCCCCAGTAGAATAACAACTAAGGCTCCTAATATTAAAATTAGTCTATTTTTTTTCATTTGCTAAAACTCAATTCAAAATATAAAATGCGTCTATCCTTTATTCTTCTCATTTCTTGAGAAACAATTTTAATCTTAGGAAAAACTTTTGTTATCTTTGCTACTTTCTTAAGATTATCTATAAATTCTTTTAAAGACAGAGAAACATCTTTCTGATAATCTAAAACTGTTCCTTTTATAGTTAAGACCCCCTCCTTAAAAGTAATTTCTTTAAACCAGATATTTATAGGAAGATTGGTATAAATCAAATACATCAACTCCGAAAAAGAATATCCTGAATTAGCTATACTCCTTAAGCTGTTATATTCCTGAGAAAGTTTAGAGAAATTCTCCTTTAAAGAATTAATCTCCTGAAAAAAGGGCATTTTTTTATGCCAGGCAGATTTAATCCTGTTTAAAGTAGTTTTTCTCTGAAAAATAAAAAGGCTCAAAACTAAATTAAAACCTAATATTACTAACAGCCCTAAAAAAAGATAAGGCATAAGTTTATTAAGACAATTTATAGTCTTTATCTTCTTTTGATACTGTGGAGGAAGTAAATTTATCTCTATCATTTTTCTTTTGATTATAGCAGAGAACTGATAGCTACAGAAAAATTTCCCTTTAATTCTTCTAAATCTTTTTTAATTGAATCTTTACACTTAAAATATTTCAAAAGATTAAAAGGGCAAACCTCTATCCCTAAACCTCTAGCTAAAAACTCCTCTATCCCTTTACAGGCGGTGAGCCCTCCGGTAGAGTATATCTTCTTAACTGCTAAGTTTTCCTTTGTCTCCAAATAATCTAAAGAAAGTTTTATCTCTTCTATCAAATCTGAGCAAACCTCAGAAAGAAGTTCAAGACTGATATCTCTCTGAACAGCAACTAAGTCTCTAAAGTTATTTATAGGCTTTCCTAAAACATTGGAAAGACTCTCTAAAATATCTTTGGCTCCTTTCTTTATCTGCCGGGATAGATGGATATTATCCTTATAAACTACTGTAATCAAGGAAGAAGAATACCCTAAATCTAATAAACCTGCTGGATAACCTTCCTGGGGAAAAAATTTGAGGAAAGCGTTACTTAAAACTATGGGAGAAAGAGTAATTTTTAAAGGAATTAAGCCTGCTTCTTCTAAAATTCTGATTTTTTCCTCTACAAAATCTTTCTTGGCTGAAACGATGAGGAGTTTAAAACTTTCGGATCTGGTTTCTGTGTTATTAAGAATAGAAAAGTCAAAATATACTTCCTCAGCAGAAAAAGGGATATATTTGGAAAGCTCATAACTGAGAGACTGCCTTATCATCTTCTTATCCATCCGGGGAAAATCCACTACCCTTACTAATGTAGACGGTCCATCTAAGGAAAGAATAATATCTGGCAATAAGAAAGATTTGCCGCGAGAAAATTTAGAAAGGGCTTCGGAAAAGTTTTCCTGAAGGTTCTGATATAAAAAGTCTGTTATAAAATAACTATCTTTGAATTTATAGCCTGAAACTATTTTTAAAGCAGAAGACCCCCAGTCAATAGAAACTTTTCTAAAAACTGACTGCAAAAAAGGAAGTTTAATCTTCATTTTAAAATAATTATTACACAATATTAAAAAATGTCAATTATTTTAGGACAAACCTACAGAAATGTTACAAAATTGCTTGGAACAAAAATGTTTGGAACAAAAATGTTCCAGGTTAGTCTTTGAAAAGTTCGAGGTGTTCTTCTTTTAATCTGTTTAGATTTTTTTGGGCGGTTTCAAAATCAGGTTCTATCTCCAAAGCTTTCTGCCAAGTTTTTTTTGCCTCCTCAAATCTCCCTAACTCTATATAAGCAATAGCTAAATTATTATAGTTAAAAACGTACTTAGGGTCTAAGTTTATGCCTTGCTTCAGGTATTTAACTGCCTCCTTATATAAACCTTTTTTTATAAAAGCTACCCCTATATTAGCATAGGCTTCTCCAAAAGAAGGGTCTAATTTAATTGCCTTTTTAAATTCTTGAATAGCCTTGTCTATAAGCCCCTTCTTATAATAAACACAACCCAACCTATTATGGGCCTCTACATAATCAGACTTAAGAGCTACAGCCTTCTTATGTTCTTTAATAGCTAAATCTAAAAATCCCGCCCTTTCCAAAAGGACCCCTACTCCTCTATGGACTGAAGGATTATCAGGATAAATCTTAAGCATCTCTAAGGCCAAGGAGAAATCATTTCTCCAAACAGGATGCCGGTTAATAGTAAATGTTGAATAAAATAAAAGAATTAGGATAACTAAGGTTATCTTAAAAAATCTAAAAGAGTAAACATTAAAGAGCCTAAAAATAAGAATTGAAAACAAAAGACAAAATCCTGGTAAAGGAAGATATAGATAGCGGCAAGCCATATAATTAACAATTGGCACTATGTTAGCCACCGGAAGAAGAGTAATGAAAAACCAAAAAATAGAGAAAGATAAATATTTTGAAGACTTATAAGCTCTTATACCTAAAATTAAAATAAATACAATTAAGGCTAAAGAAGATAGCACCCTAACATCGAATAGAGAATAACAAAGCCTTGCTGGATTCTCGGGCAAAGCCACATAGATATTGATAGGGAAAACCAACCACTGGATATACTGAGCAGCTACTCTCACCATATTAAGAAAATTTATATAGAGATTATCTGCTATATACCTGCCCAGAGGTTCGTCAATATTAAAAATTACAAAGCGAATATAAAGATAAAAGGCTAATATCAAACTGTAGCCTAAAAAATACTTCCTAAAGGTGGTGAATTCAATTCCTGTCCTCTCTCTAAAAAGAAGAAAA
>QNCG01000003.1 GCA_003644445.1 Candidatus Duberdicusella sinuisediminis
GTAGTAAGGTTTTTGACCCTTGTTTAGCTTGTGCAGTCCACTTAATTAGTTTTAAAGGAAGAAAAATAGGAGAGTTCAAAGTTGTATAAGAAAATAATAATTTTAGGTTTGGGAAATCTTCTCTATAAAGATGTTAGAAAATATAGATAAACTTATTATAATTGATGCTTTAAAAGGAGGAGGGGCCCCAGCAACAGTATATAGAATAGATTACCAGGAATTAGAAGCAGAAATAGACTTTAATAATCTCTCCTTACACCAGCTAAGTCTCTTAGAAGTCTTAAGCCTAATAAAAAAACTGGGAAAATTACCTCCCAAAGTTTTAATAATCGGGGTTGAACCTAAAGAAATAAGCCCAGGGTTAAACCTAACTTCCCGACTGAAAGAAAAACTACCCTATATTTTGGGAGTTATTTTAAAAGAGTGCCACTTAAAAAAAGATTTAAGCTTAAGGTATGTTAATAACCAATCCTAAACCCAAACAAGAGATTTTAGAATTTATAAAGGAAGAAGAAAATATCTTTATCTTAGTTTGTGGGGGATGCCCGGAAGCCTGTGAAAGTGCCTCTGATAAAAAGGTAAAAGAAATAGAGAAAGAAATTAAAGAAGCTAAAAAAAATATCACTCTAACCTTAAAGATTGACTTTCTCTGTAACAAAGCCCTCTTAACTACAAAACTTATAAACTATATAGAGAAGATAAAAAACTCTGACTCTCTCTTAGTTCTTTCCTGTGGAATTGGAGTTCAGGCACTCTCTAAATTAATCGATAAACCCCTCCATCCGGGTTTAAATACCATCTACTTAGGAGGATTTCAAGGATTATGGCCTTCAGAAGAAAGATGTCAAGCCTGTGGAGATTGTCTTTTAGAATTTACTGGAGGTATATGCCCGGTTACTTCCTGCAGTAAGTCTCTTCTTAATGGGCCTTGTGGAGGAACAAAAGATGGTAAGTGTGAAGTAGATAACAGTCGGGATTGTGGCTGGCAGTTAATTTACGAAAAACTAAAGAAAACCGGGAGGTTAAAAATTTTAGAAAAATTAATCCCTGCCCGCAACCATCAGAACATGCTCCCCTCTCCAGAAACTCTCCAACTCCCCTCATCAGACATTGAAAAGTAAACCCTAACTTGACAAAATGTTTTCAAAAGAAAGTGTCAAGTTAGGGAGGTTTTTTGGAATTTTGCACATTCTACGGTATTCCTCAAAAGTAAAGCAGTAGTTAAAGGCCCTACTCCTCCGGGAACAGGGGTTATATAAGAACAGATTTCTTTAGCCTTTTCAAATTCTACATCTCCTACAATCTGAAACTTAGGTCTTCCTTTTTCATCTAATACCGGCCTTCCTTCTTCATCCAATACCGGGACCCTATTTATACCCACATCTATCACTATTGCTCCTTCTTTTAAGCTATCAGCCTTAATTAGCTGAGGTTTACCTACTGCTACAATTAAAATTTCAGCTCGCCGGGTATGGAAAGTTAAATCCTGAGTAGCAATGTGGCAGACCGTAATCGTAGGAGAAGAAAACTGTGATTGCAGTAAAAGTAAGCTTAAAGGTTTGCCTACTATCTCACTGTGGCCCACAATAACTGTTTCTTTTCCCTTCAAATCCTGGCCGGTAGATTTTAAAAGCTCAACTACTGCCCCTGCTGTGGGAGGAGAAATCTTATTATCCCCATAAATAATTCTTCCCATATTTAAAGGATGGATACTCTCTACATCTTTTAAAGGAGAAAGTTTCACTTGAATCTGGCGAGCATTTAAATGAGAAGGTAAAGGCATCTGTAAGATTATCCCAGTAATTTTCTTATCCTGATTGAGAGATTCAATAAAGTTTACAAGCTCTTCCTGGGTAATTTGAGAAGGGAGTTCCTTGATTTGGTAGTCAATGCCTAATTCTTGAGAAGCTTTCTTCTGTTGTTTTAAATAAACCCGAGAAGAAGGGTTCTCTCCAACCTGGACTGCTGATAAAAGGAGAGGGAATCCTTCTTTCTTTAAAGCCTCAATATCTTTTTTTACCCCCTCTTTAATCTTCTCAGCAAGGGGTCTTCCCTCTAATAACTTTGCAGACATAGTTTTCTCCTTTCTCAAAACTTACAATCTACAATAAACTTTTTTTAATACCTCTTCTTTAATCTTCTTTACTTCCTCAGACTCTTCTTTTAAACTTTGCTGAATTTTCTTCAATAACTCTCTATCTTTTAAATTTTTTAGATTTATTCTCACATTTAGTTCTGCCGAATTAAACCCCGCAGTTAAAAATAACACCCCTCCCCCTATATCAGTTATCAGATTAGGATTAGCCTTTTCTAAAATAACTTTAGATAACCTTAAACCCTCTAAGGAAGATTCACAAATCTTCAAAGGAACTTCTATTGCTTTTTTTAAGGCGGATTGGACTTTCTCTTCTTCCTTAAGCCTATAGGCTAAAGATAACTCCTGATAAGAAAATACATCTTTATCAATTAACTCCTCTAATCCCCTTCTTAAAGAAATTAACTTTTCTAAAATCTCTTTAATCTCAGCTTCAACTTCTCTGTACTTAGGTTTTCCCAAGGTAAAATTACAACTCATCTCTAATAAAGCTATCCCCAAACAAGCCACTAAACCTGAAGCGCTTCCTCCTCCCGGAGCAGGCAATTTACCTGCTAAATCCTCTAAATACTCACTAAATTTCTCCTTATACATCTTTAGTCTAAAAGAGTCCTTTTATCCTTCCTTTAGCATCAATATCTACTTTTTCTCCCGCCGGATGTGTAGGAAGCCCGGGCATAGTTCTAATCTTTCCACACAAAGGATACAAAAACCCTGCTCCTGCTGAAGTTCTTATATCTACTACCGGCAAAGTAAAGTTAACAGGCCTTCCCTTAAGTTTAGGGTCATGAGATAAAGAAAGGTGGGTCTTAGCCATACATACAGGAAGGTTGCTTAAACCCCACTCCTTATAAAGCTTAATCTTTCTCTCTGCCTCTTCTGAGTAAGAAACTCCTTCTGCTCCATAAATCTTAGTAGCAATCGTTTCTATCTTCTTCTTAATTGGCCAGTCTAAAGGGTAAAGAAATTTAAATCTGGACTTCTTTTTAACTGCTGTAATTACCGCTTTAGCTAAATCTATCCCTCCTATTGAACCTTTAGCCCACAATTGGCTTACTACACTGAAATCAGCCCCGAACTCTTTTGCTTTCTTCATAATAAATCCTAATTCTTTAGGAGTATCAGTATTAAACCTATTTATAGCCACAACTACCGGCAAACCGAATATTTTTATATTCTCAATCTGTTTTTCTAAATTAGGTAGGCCCTCTTCAATAGTTTTCAGGTCTTCTTGTAATAAAGAGGAGGGAAGGGGCTTCCCCGGAACTATCTTAAACCTTCCTGAATGCATCTTTAAAGCCCGGACAGAACAAACTAAAACTGCACAATCCGGTTTAAGCCCACTTACTCTACATTTTATATTAAAAAATTTCTCGGCTCCACAATCAGCACCAAAACCAGTCTCAGTTATTACAAAATCAGAAAGTCTAATAGCAATTAAGTCAGCCAAAACCGAGCTATTTCCGTGGGCAATATTAGCAAAAGGGCCAGTATGGACAAAACAGGGAGTATGTTCTGTAGTCTGTAAAAGATTAGGCTTTAAAGCATCTTTTAGCAAAACGGCCATAGCTCCTGCTACTTTTATATCTTCAGAAGTTACTGGTTCTCCTCTCCTATTAGTAGCTAAAATTATCCTGCTTATCCTTTGTCTTAAATCTTTAAGATTTTTAGCCAAAGCTAAAATAGCCATAAGTTCTGAAGCTGGAGCAATATCAAATCCCGAATCTCTTTCAAAGCCATCTTCCTTTGAGCCTAAGCCAATCTTAATATTCCTTAAAAATCTATCGGAAACATCTACAACCCTTCTCCATAAAACAGAATCAGGGTCAATGTCTAAAGGATTACCTTTAAACATAGAATTGTCTAAAAAAGCTGAACAAAGATTATGAGCAATACTTACTGCGTGAACATCTCCAGTTAAATGAAGATTAACATCTTCCATAGGAAGCACCTGGGAATACCCTCCACCGGCTGCTCCTCCTTTTATCCCGAATACCGGGCCTAAAGAAGGCTGGCGAATGCAGACTATAGATTTCTTACCTGCCCTATTTAAAGCCATAGAAAGACCAATAGTAGTTACAGTCTTTCCTTCGCCTAAAGGAGTAGGGGTAATAGCTGTAACTAAAACATACTTTCCTTTCTTTCTTTTTTTAAGTCTTTTAAGCACTTCTAATTTTACTTTAGCCTTATAGTTTCCGTAGAGTTCTATCTCTTTTTCTCTTAACCCTATTTTTTTAGCTATCTCTTTTATAGGTTTTAGCTTTATTCTCTGGGCTATTTCTAAATCAGAAGGTATCTTCATTTACTCACTTCCCCAGCTATCTTTCTTAATCTTTCTAAATATCGGGGAGGATCCTCCGGGTTATACAAAGAAGAACCCATTCCACAAGGAAGGGTTATCAAATCTCCAGGCTTAAAATCTTTAATATCTTCCCTTTTTTCTACTCCCCAGGAAATTCTCTTGCCACTTCTATATTTAGAATATTTAGTAATATCATATTTAGAAGCATCGAAGCTAATAATCTCTACAGAAGAAGAAAATACTTCATCCCAATTCATATTCCCACAGATATGTACTCCCGGAATAACTTTAAAATTAGAAAATATTACCTCCCAAAGTTCTTTAAAATTAACTCCTGAATATCCTAAAGCCGGCTCATCTAAAAAAAGAATTATTTCCTGAGCAGATAAACCTTCTAAGATTTGGGAAATATGCTCGTATATTCGGGAGATAGCTTCCCCTTTAGAATAACCAGCCTGAATTAAAGTAGCTGGGCCTACACACTGAACTTTTACTAAACTAAATTTATGCTTTTTAAATTCTTCTAAACAGCTGAGTTTACCGGGATGCTTTATATATTCTAACATCGCGTCCCCTCTTTTAGGGAGTTCCGGCAAAAAAGGTATATCGTGTTTTAAGCTATAATCTACAGCTTCTTTTACATCAGTATAAGGCAAAGAGCCTATTTGAGTAATTATTTTGCTCGAGTTCATAATTTAGTGTTTAAAGTGCCTTATCCCGGTAAAAACCATACTTATTCCGTATCTATCACAAGCAGAAATTACTTCTTTATCCCGGATAGAACCTCCCGGTTGAATTATAGCTTTAATTCCTGCCCGGTGAGCTTCTTCTATAGCGTCAGGCTTAGGAAAGAAAGCATCACTGGCTAAAACTGAGTCCTTAGCCCTTTCTCCTGCTTTTCTTACCGAAATTATTACCGAATCCACCCTGCTCATCTGGCCTGCTCCAATACCTACTGTCTTTTTACCCTTTGCTAAAACTATGGCATTGCTCTTTACATGCTTTACTACCTTATAAGCAAATAAAAGAGAAGTAAACTCTCCTGGAATAGGAGATTTCTTAGTAACTACCTTTAAATTACTTTCTTCGATATTCTCCAAATCCTTATCCTGAACTAAAAATCCTCCCCCTACCCTCCTAAAATCTAAATAATCTCTAAAAGAATCAAAATCTGCTTCTATTATCCTTAAATTCTTCTTCTGAGAAAAAATCTCTAAAGAAGATTTCTCATAAGAAGGAGCGATAATACACTCTACAAAATCAGCCTCTTTCATTATAACTTCAGCAGTATTTTTATCTACTTCTCTGTTAAAACCAACGATACTCCCAAAAGCACTCAGCCTATCACAATCTAAAGCATCTAAATAGGCTCCGGCTACATTCTCAGCAGAAGCTACCCCACAGGGGTTGTTATGTTTTATTATAGCACAAGCTGGCTCAATAAACTCCTTAACTATCTCTACTGCTGAATTTAAGTCTAAGATATTGTTAAAAGAAAGTTCTTTTCCCTGATACTGCTTAATTGAAGAAAACCCTCCCGGAAAACTTAAATCTCTATAGAAACTCGCCTTTTGGTGAGGATTTTCTCCATACCTTAAATCTCTTACCTTTTCCAAACTTAAGGTGAGTCTTTGAGGAAAAAGCTTTTCTTCCTTAAACTCTGCACTTAAATAATTAAATATAGCTGTATCATATTCAGATGTCCTTCTAAATACCTCTAAGGCTAAATCTTTAAGAGTCTCCTCAGAAAGACAGCCTTTGTTATCTTTAAGCTCTTTTGTTATCAAGGGATATTGAGAAGGTGAAGTTACTACTGCCACAGCCTTATAATTTTTAGCAGCACTCCTTAACATAGTAGGCCCTCCTATATCTATATTTTCTACAGCTTCTTCTAAACTTACACCTTTTTGCTGGACAACTTTCTCAAAAGGGTATAAGTTCACTACCACCATATCAATCAACTTTATATTGTGTTTCTTAATTTCTTCTAAATGATTAGAATTATCCCTCAAAGCTAACAACCCAGCGTGGATTTTAGGGTGAAGGGTTTTAACTCTTCCTTCAAGCATTTCAGGAAAGCCTGTGTATTCAGAAACATCTTTAACAGCTATGCCCAGTTCTCTTATCTTTTTAGCTGTTCCTCCTGTAGAAAGAATTTCTACCCCCAACTCAGAAAGACACTTTACTAAATCTTCTAACCCTTGCTTATCAGAAACACTTATTAAAGCCCTCTTAACTTTGAGCATCTTACCTCCTCCCTTCTATAAAACGTTTAAAAATTAACCCTTACAGTCTAAATGTCTGCTTCAATTCTCTGAGGTTATCAGCTACCACTTTTGCTTGCTCAGAAGCTAAGTATTTATTGTTACCAAAGGTTTGTTCTAAAACTTCAGGATTTATTATATCTCCACAGGCAAAACAAATATCATTAACCTTTAAATACTCATCTACTTTTAAAAATCCTTCCTGGGATAATAAATCAGGGTAATCTCTCAACAAAGAAGTATAAGGAAGGTATCCCGAATCTATTATAAGCACATCACAGGCTAAAAACTTCCCGCTAGAAAGTTTAACTGCCCTAATTCTTCCTTCTCCCAAACTTTCAGCTATCTGAGAATTAAAGTACAAACTGTCTTCTCCCAAACAAGAAATAAGTTCCTTTTTTAATTCTTCAGAAAGAGAAGGATTATCTATTATTATCTTTACATCCTTGTTTAAGGAATGTAAGGCCTTAGCTAAGTTAAAGCCTAAAATAGTCTTCGCATAAACAATAATATGTTCATAAATTATTATGTCCTGTTTAAGTTTCAAAACCTGTTCTCCTAAATAGTAAACTCCCTCCTTATATACACCGGGAAAAACCACCCTTTCTGCTCTTAACCCACAGCAAAGAACAATTTTATCAAATTCTAAACTCTGATACTCTTTTAAAAAAACCTTTCTCTTTTCCAGATTTACTTTTAAGACTCTGTCCTGTATTATCTCCAAAGAAGGGATATTATTTTTTAAATCTTCTAAAGAAAGGAAAAAATCCTGATTATTTATCTCATCAAGCAACCAGTCAATAAAAAGATGTTTCCTAAAAGGTGGGTTTTCTTTTTCTATTAAAGAAATTTTAAAGTCGGAATCTTTTAATTTTTCTATTAAAGAAACTCCTGCTATTCCTGCTCCTACTACTACTAATTTCATTCTTCCAGATTAAATGCTCCCTTTATAAGATAAAATTCTAAACCTTCTCGGAATTTTACTACCGAAAGGACATCAAACCTTGCTCTAAGAGAAAATAAACCTTTCTGTTTAAGATAACAGAAAGCGCACCTTTCTATTTTTTTTCTTTTGCTCTTACTTACTGCCTCCAGAGGTTCATATTTATAAGGGAAAGTTCTTCCCTTTACTTCTACAAAACAAAGAACTCCTTTATCTTTAGCTATTATATCAATCTCGCCTAAAAAACTACGAAAATTTCTTTCTAAGACCTTATAACCCCGCTGTTTGAGGTAATTAACTGCCAAGTCCTCAAAATAATCAAAAGAATCATTCATAACCTAAGTTAAAAGAAAACCTATGGATGGGTGAAGGGCCTCTCTCTTTTAAAGAAAGGTAGTGTTCTTTAGTAGCATAACCTTTATGTTTAGAGAAATTCCAACCCGGAAATTTCTTATCATACCTTAACATTAACCTATCTCTATAGACCTTAGCCAATATAGAAGCTGATTGAACCTCTTTTATCCTCCTGTCTGCTGAGATAAGACAAAGGTGGTTGTATTTTTTATACTTGAAGAAAGGACCATCAATTATAAATAAAGTTTCTTCCTTATTAAATTTGCTTTTTCTAAGAAAATTTCTGATAGCCTTCAGGAAGGCCAACTGAGTAGCCCAAAATATATTCAACTTATCAATGGCGGTTTGAGAAACTATTCCAAAAGAGTAGATAGAAACTTTTTTAATCTGAGAATAAAGAAATTCTCTCCTTTTAGGAGTAAGCTGCTTGGAGTCTTTCAAAGAAGAAATCTTCTCTTTAAGATAGACGCAACTGGCTACCACTGGGCCACAGAGAGCACCTCTTCCTACTTCATCTACGCCCACTATCTTTAACTTTGTTCTTCGGTAGTCTCGGACTTTTTTAACCATCAAATGAAATAAAGAATATAAAGCCCGAAAACAAAAATATATTTTTTCTTATACCGTAGTTGCTTTCTTGCCTACTCTTCCCCTCAGATAATACAATCTTGCCCGGCGGGGTCTTCTTTTAGCTAACTGAACTATTTCTATCTTCTCTACCAGGGGCGAATAAAGAGGAAAAGTCATCTCCAAACCTTCTCCATAGGAGATCCTCCGGATGGTAAAACTCTTGCGATGAAGAGCACCTTGTATTTTCATTACAATCCCTTCTACTGAATGAACCCTGCTCTTATCTTTCTCCTGAATCTTATAACTAACTCTTATAGTATCACCTACCTTAAACTCAGGAAAATCCTTTTTTAAGGAAGATTGCAATTCTTTTTCTACTTCTAATAGCTTGCCTCCCATTTCTTACCTCCCGGTTTTAAGCTTTCTTTAATAAATCTGGCCTATTCTCCTTGGTCTTCTCTAAAGCTTTTTTCTTACGCCAAAGCTCAATTTTTTTATGGTTTCCTGACAACAAAACCTTAGGAACTCTCCATCCCCGAAAGACTCGAGGCTTGGTATAATGAGGCCAGTCTAACCTGCCCTCTTCAAAACTCTCTTTTTCTATTGATTTTTTATCGCCTACTGCTCCCGGTAATAAGCGGGCTAAAACATCTACTAAAACCATAGCCGGAATTTCTCCTCCCGAAAGAATATAGTCGCCAATTGATAGTTCTTCGTCAGCTAAATATTTAGCCACTCGCTCATCAACACCTTCATAGCGTCCACAAATAAGAATAAGTTGCTTGTATTTTAGAAATTGCTTGGCTCTTTTTTGAGTAAGAACTCTACCCTGTGGGCTTAAAAGAATTACCCTTGATTTCTTATCTGAAATTACTGACTCTACTGCCTTAAATATCGGCTCGCACCTTAATACCATCCCCGCTCCTCCTCCATAAGGGGGAGCATCAACCTTTTTATGTTTACCTTTAGTAAAATCTCTAAGGTTATGGACGTAAATATTCAAAAGTTTTTTTTCTTGAGCAATCCTTACTATGCCTTCAGTAAAAACTGTAGAAAACATTTGAGGAAATATAGTAATTATATCTATTCTCATAATTATTTAGAATTGCCTTGATATTTCTCTAAGAAACTTTTCTTAAATTCGCCAAATCTATTTTCTTTAATAGCGTCTCTTATTTGACGTAAAAATTTAGAAAACCACCAAAGATTATGGTAAGAAACTGCTCTTATTCCCAAAATCTCCTTACTATTTATCAAATGTCTTAAATAAGCCCGGCTAAAACTCTTACATACATAACAAGAACACTCTTCATCTAAAGGAGAAGCGTCTTCAGAAAAAGTTGCGCGCCTTACTACTAATTTACCTTGGTTAGTAAAAGCTGTGCCTGTGCGGCCTAATCTTGTAGGAATTACGCAATCAAAAAGGTCAATTCCTCTTTCTACAGCTTCTAATATGTCCTCGGGTGTACCTACGCCCATAAGATACCTCAAAGAAGAGGAAGGCAGTTCCTCTACTATCAAAGAAACTATATTATATCTTAAATCAAAGGGTTCGCCAACACTTAATCCTCCTAAAGCAAAATTATTAAAACCTAAATTAAGAAGAGCCTCTACTGCCTTTTTCCTTAACTCCGGATAGACTGAACCCTGAATAATCCCTAAAAAAAGAGGTTTTCTCTTAAATTTATCTCTCAGGCGTAAAAAAGTATTCCTTGATTCTTCTGCCCAATAAGAAGTTCTCTCTAAAGAAGTCTCGGCATCAGAAAAACTCACTGGAAATTTCAGGCATTCATCTAAGGGGACTATCACATCTGAACCTACTCTAAACTGCATCTCTATTATTTCTGAAGGTGATAAAAAATGCCGAGAACCATCTATATGAGAAGAAAATTCTACCCCTTCTTTTCTTACTCTTTTTAAAGAAGCTAAACTAAAAATTTGATAGCCTCCACTATCAGTAATTATCGGCTTAAAATAAGTCATAAATTTGTGTAAACCACCTATTTTCTCAATTACCTCTATGCCTGGTCTAAGATAGAGATGGTAAATATTACAAAGGACCCCCTGAATTCTACACTCTTCTAAATCCTGAGGTGAAAAACTCTTTACTGAACCCTGGGTAGCTACGGGGAAAAAAGCAGGAGTAAGAACTTCTCCTGAAGGAGTTATAAGCTTACCTAAACGGGCAGAAGAACTTTTCTCCTGACGTAAGACTTCAAAATTTCCCATAATAGTTTTTAAGTCTTCTATCTTCTGAAGAAGAATAAGAAGATTAACGAAAGAATTAAGCTAATTAAAAGACAAGTAGTCAAGGGGAAGTAAAAAGTAAAATTCTTCTTCTCAATCAAAATATCTCCAGGAAGCCTCCCTAAAAAAGGAATATTAATCTTAGAGAAAATAAAAAAGATAAATCCTAAGATTATAAAAATTCCTCCCAAAAATAAGAATATTTTTGCTAAGTGGTTCATTCTTTAAAATAACTTTTGTTGGACTTCTTTGTCGTAAGGAATACCCAGATGTCTGTAAGCTAATTCTGTAGCTATTCTTCCTCGAGGAGAACGCTTTACAAAGCCAATTTTTAGAAGATAGGGCTCAATTATATCTATTAAAGTATCTTGTTCTTCTCCTAAACTTGCCGAAAGAGCTTCTACTCCGGCCGGACCTCCTTTGTAAATTTCGATTAAGACTTTAAGGTACTTCCTGTCTAACTCTCCTAACCCCCTCTCATCAATCTTAAGAAAGCTCAAAGCCTTCTCTACCGTAGAAGTTTCAATCTTCCCCTTCTCTTTAACCTGAGAATAATCTCTTACTCTTCTCAATAGCCGGTTAGCAATCCGGGGAGTGCCTCTTGCTCTCTTAGCTATCTCTAAAGCTGAAGGTCTATCAATCTTTACTTCCAGTATCTTGGCTGAACGCTCAATCACTAAAGTTAAATCTTCCTCACTATAGAAATCAAAATGAAAAAATAAACCAAACCTTCCCCTCAAAGGAGCACTTAAAAGCCCCTCGCGGGTAGTAGCCCCAATAAGGGTGAAGGGTTTAAGATTAAATTTTATACTTTTAGCGTAAGGGCCCTTGTCAATTACAAAATCTATTTGGAAATTCTCCATTGCTGGATATAAAAATTCCTCAACAACCTTGGAAAGGCGGTGAATTTCGTCAATAAATAAAATATCTCCTCTTTCTAAATTAGTAAGTATACCTATTAAATCTCCAGCCCGCTCAATAGCCGGCCCAGAAGTAGCCATCACTTTTGAGGAAAGTTCGTGAGCTATACAGTAAGCAAGAGAGGTTTTCCCTAATCCCGGAGGGCCGGAAAGTAAAATATGTTCTAAGGGCTCAGACCTCTTCTTAGCTGCCTCTATAGCTATCTTTAAAGAAGAAACTATATCTTTCTGACCCACAAAATCAGAAAGATTCCGAGGTCTTAAAGAAAGATTAAACACGAAATCTTCGTCGGTCTCGGGAGGAATCCCATTTTTTTTGAGTTCTATTTCTCTTTCCTTAAACTTAGACATAAGCCTTATTAAACCTGGTAATTACTATCTTCCCAAACAGACCTTCCTGAAAAACCGAAATCTCTTTAAGGCGGATAAGCTCTAATATCGCTAAAAAGAGAGCAACTATCTCCAGTTTATTCTTAGCTTTCTTAAAAAGTTCGCTCAATTCAACTTTCTCTTCTACTAAAAGAAGGTGGAGTATATCATGAATCTTCTCTTCCACAGTAAACTCATCTTTTATAACTTCTAAAAACACCTCCTTAGGGATATCCTTTAAGGCAGCCTTAAAAGCAGAAATTAAATCAAAGATGCTGGCTTCAAAATAAATTTCCTCAGGGTTATAATTTAGTAAGCTGTCAGGTCTTCTTAAATATTTAAGACGTTCTGCTTCTTTTTCTTTTAAAAATTTAGCTGCTTGTTTATATTTTTGATATTCTAAAAGTTTTCTCACCAGTTCCTGCCGGGGGTCTTCCTCTTCAGTTATTTCTTCAGAAGTAGGGGGTTTAGGTATAAGCAACCGAGACTTTATCTGAATCAAAGTAGCTGCCATAACTAAATACTCCGAAGCTATATTTATATCCAACAACTTCATTAATTCTAAATATTCTAAGTACTGCTGTAAAACTAAAGCTATAGGAATATCTTTTATATCGATGTGATTCTTTCTAATGAGATAAAGAAGCAAATCTAAAGGTCCTTCAAATATCTCCAGCTTTATTTTCATAAACCTATTATCTTCTTTACCTGGGCTAAAGTTTTCTTTGCTTCTTGAGAAGCCTTCTCTCTTCCTTCCTCTATAAGAGACAACAACTTTTCTCTATCTTGAAGAAGGGCCTTCTTTTTTTCTCTCTTAGGAGTTATAAACTTACAAAATTCTTCAGCTAAGATAGATTTACACTCTGTACAGCCTTTTTCTGCCTGAGTACACCAATTAAATACCTCTTCCTGATAAACAGGGAAAAATGCTTTATAGTAAGAATAAACATTACAAACCTCAGGCCTGCCAGGGTCTTTGCGCCTTATCCTTTGGGGGTCAGTAAACATACTCATTACTTTCTCTTTTATAATCGAGTCTTCTTCAGAAAGGTAGATACAATTATTATAGCTCTTACTCATCTTCCTCCCATCTAAACCTAATAACCTTCGAACTTCAGTTAAAATAGGTTGAGGCTCAGGAAATATTTCCTGGTGATAAATAAAATGAAATCTCCTGAGAATCTGGCGGGTTAGTTCTAAATGAGGTAGTTGATCCTCTCCTACTGGAACAAAGTCAGCTTTGTAAATCAGAATATCTGAAGCCTGAAGTACCGGATAACCCAAAAAGGCATGGGTATTGATTTCTTTGGTCTTAAGTTGAGAAATCTGTTCCTTAAAAGTAGGGCATCTATACAACCAGCCTAAAGGAGTAAGCACAGAGAAGACCATAAACAGCTCCAGATGTTCTTTTACTTCAGACTGAATAAATATTACCGCTTCCTCAGGAGAAATTCCCCAACTCAACCAGTCAGCTATGTTATCTAAAGTTGTCTCTCTTATTGAAGTAGGGTCTTTATATTCGCTCATTAAAGCGTGCCAGTCAGCTACCATAAAAAAACACTCATATTCTTTCTGGAGCTCTACCCATTTAGAAAGAGTACCGGCCCAATGGCCTAAATGAAGTTTTCCTGTAGGGCGCATCCCGCTTAATACTCTCTTTTTGCCCTTTTCTCCCATCTCTTATAATTAAATTTGAATCTTGCGGGTTTTAGTTTCTTCAGTGAAAACTTCAATCACATCTTCTTCTTTAATATCATTAAAACCTACTCCTATCCCACACTCAAAACCTTCTAAAACCTCTCGGACATCATCTTTAAATCTCTTAAGAGAAGAAACTCTTCCTTCAAAAACTACCTCTCCTGTTCTTAAAACTCTGCAAAAAGCATTCCTCAATATCCTGCCTTTCTCCACTATACAGCCAGCAATCACGCCGGCTTTAGAAAGCTTAAATACCTTCTTCACTTTAGCTCTTCCTAAGAAGACTCGCTCTATCTTAGGCTCAAGCAACCCTTCTAAGGCTGATTTTACTTCCGATATTAATTCGTAGATAATCTGATAAGTCTTAATCTGAATATTTTTTTCCTGAGCCTTTTTAGAGGCTTGAGGTTCTACATTTACTTTAAACCCTAATATTAAAGCATCAGAAGCATCAGCTAATATTACATCAGAAAGATTAACCACCCCGACCCCCTTATGAAGAATCTTAATCTCTATAGAGGGAACTTCTATCTTTTTTAAGATATCTTCAATTGCCTCTAAAGTTCCATAAGTATCAGCCTTTATAATTACTCTGAATTCTTTAAGTTCTTGTTTTTTAATCTTCTCATAGATATTCTCTAATCTTACATGTTCAGGAATTACTTTTTTCTCTTTCTTCCCTCTTCTCTTCTCCACAATCCTAATTGCCTCTTTCTCCTCAGGAACAACTATAAACCTTTCTCCAGCAGAAACTAATCCTCCCAAACCCACTAATTCCACCGGCATAGAAGGATAGGCTTCTTTTAAAGAATTACCTCGGTCATCTCTCAGCAACCTCACTCTACCCCATTGATCAGCACAAACTACAACATCTCCTACCCTGAAAGTACCCTGTTGAACTATTACTGTTGCTATTGGACCCAACCCTTTAGAAAGTTTTGCCTCTAATACTACTCCTAAGGCCGGACGCTGATAATCTGCCTTTAACTCCAGCAATTCTGCCTCTAAAAGGAGCATTTCTAAAAGTTCATCTATTCCCTCCCCTGTCTTGGCTGAAACTAAAACTGTGGTAGTTTGACCCCCCCAGTCTTCAGGGCTAAGTCCTAATTTAGAAAGTTGCTGTTTTACCATATCGGGTTGAGCCTGAGGTTTGTCTATCTTGTTTATAGCCACTACTATGGGCACACCCGCAGCTTTAGCGTGGCTTATAGCCTCTTCAGTCTGAGGTTTTACTCCTTCATCAGCAGCCACTACTAAAACTACGATATCAGTAAGATTAGCCCCTCTGGCTCGCATAGAAGTAAAAGTTTCATGACCGGGAGTATCAATAAAAGTAATCTTACCCTTAGGAGTCTCTACCTGATAAGCTCCTATGTGCTGGGTAATTCCACCTGTCTCCTTCTCAGTAAGTCTGGACTTTCGGATAAAATCTAAAAGAGAGGTTTTGCCGTGGTCAATATGTCCCATAAGGGTGACTACCGGGGGCCGGGGTTTAGCTCTGCTTTCGTCAAGAATCTCTCTTTCAATTAGCTCTTCTTCTAAAGAAGTCTTTTCTTTAAGAGTAAATCCTAACTGGTAAGCTAAATCCTTAGCTAATTCTTGGTCTATATTCTGGTTTATATTTAAAAACTTTCCCTTCCTAAGAAGGAGTTGAACGATTTCCGAAGGCTTCTTACCCAGTTTTACTGAAAAATCCTTAACAGTAAGAGGAAATTCCACCTCCACAATATTTTTACTAATCTCTTTCTCTTTAAGACCTTTAAATTCTTCCTTAATAATCTGGGCGGTTTCTTCATCTATAATAGAAAGGTGGCTTTTAACTGGAAAATTCATCTCTTTAAGTTTTTTAAGAAACTCTTTAGAATCTAAGCCTAATTCTTTTGCTAACTCATAAACTCTCATCTTTCCAACATCTTTTTAGCCTGCTCAATAATCTCCTGGGCCTTTTTCTTACCTATCCCTTTTATCTGGGATAAATCCTTAATGTCAGCCCTAGCTAAGGAATCTAAACTTTGAAAACCTGCTTTTATTAAGTTCTCTACAGTGTGAGTTCCTACTCCTTTCAACTTATTGAGTTCTTCTGCTTCTTTCTTTATCTCCTCTTTAGAGCGGATATCCAATTCCCAACCAGTAAGTCGGGAAGCCAACCTTACATTTTGACCGCCTTTACCAATGGCCAATGAAAGCTGGCTTTTATCCACTACTACTAAGGCTCTCTTCTCTCTTTTATTTAGAACTATCTTACTCACTTCAGCAGGAGAGAGGCTTTCTCTTATAAACTTCTGAGGGTCTTCTGAATATCTAACTATATCTATTTTTTCTCCTTTTAACTCTTGAACGATATTCTTTACCCGCGAGCCTCTCATCCCCACACAGGCTCCTACACAATCTACCTTATCGTCTTTAGAATAAACTGCAATCTTAGTTCTATCCCCTGGGTCTCTGGCTATAGACTTTATCTCTACAATCCCTTCGTAAATTTCAGGAACCTCCAGTTCAAATAATTTTTTAACAAAATTAGCCATCCTTCGGGAAGCTATAACTTGGGGGGTCCTATCTTTTTTTACTTCTAAACAATAGGCTCTCACTCTTTCTCCTAATTTGAAACTATCTAAAGGAGAAAGTTCTCTCTTGGGAATAATTGCCTCAGTCTTCCCCAAAAGGTCTAAAACAACCCCGGCTTTCTCAAACCTATAAACAGAGCCAGAAATAAGTGAACCTACTTTGTCTTTAAACTCATTAAAAATAACCTCTTTTTCTGCTTCTCTAATTTTCTGAATTATAACCTGTTTAGCAGTCTGGGCAGCAATTCGGGCTAAACTTTCGGAAAGAATCTCTTCACCCCCCACAAAGGCCCTAATCTTTCCATTTTTAGGGTCAATCTTTACAGAAATTTCAGCCGAAGGATTGGTTATTTTAGCAATCTTCTTAGCCGCTACAACTAAAGCTTGTTCTATAGCTTGGATAAGCTTTTCCTTCTGAATACCCTTCTCTCTTTCTATCTGTTCCAGTATTGCTAATAACTCTCCATCCATTTTTATTCCTCCTCAGAATTGCTCCTATAATTTACTCTCTGGGTAGCTTTTCTAATCTTAACTAAAGGAATAGGTAAATTCCCCTCCCTTGTTTCTAAGAGAACTTCTCCTTTGAATACATCTATTCCAGAAACCTTGCCTTGAATAGGCTTTTTAAAGTCTTGGCCCTGAAACCAAACATTAATTTCTCTTCCTCTTACTCTCAAAAAATCCTTAAGAGTCTTGAGTTCCCTCTTAATTCCCGGAGAAGAAACTTCTAAAATAAAAGGACTCTCTAAAAAATCTTCCTTGTCTAAATAATCAGATAATTTTTTGTTTATATATTGGCAATCCTCTAAAGTTATACCTCCTTCTTTAAAGTCTATTAATATCCTCAAGAAAAGTCTTCCCTTATTATAGAAGAGTTTAAGTTCAAAAACTTCAAACCCTTCTTTTTCCACGAGAGGAGTAATTTTCTTCCTAAGAAAAGCCTGTTTTTCTTGTAGGGAATTCATCCAAAAAAATCTTTACCTGTCCTAACTTTAATCTTATTTCGGAAAGAAGGAATATATCCGGTGAATTCTCCTTTAAGAGTTTCTTTGTCCTCTTTGAACTCTGTTTTTAATGAAAATATATCCTTAACTTTATAGTCCCCTTGTTCATAGACAACTTCGGAAATTTGAGAAATTACTCTCCTGCCTTGCAAAGTTCTTTTAAGATGAATTACCAAGTCTACCCCCCTACTCAAGAACCTTTTTATTACCTCTGCTTGAATATTGGGTTTAGCCATTAAACCTAAAGTTTCTAACCGAATTAAAGCATCGAAAGTATCGTTGGCATGAAGTGTACACATAGAACCTTCATGCCCAGTATTTATAGCCTGTAAAAAATAGAAAACTTCCTCTCCCCTTACCTCTCCTATAATTATTCTATCGGGCCTTAAGTGGAGAGAAAGTCTAACCAAATCGTAAAGGGTAATTTCACCCTTACCCTCTATATTAGGAGAACGGGTAAGGAGTTTTAAAAAGTGGAAGTCCTCAGAAAGAGAAAGTTCCTCGGTATCCTCAATTATTATCATCCTCTCATTATTGGGTACAAATCTTAGAAGGGTATTAAGAAGAGTAGTCTTGCCTGCTCCGGTTGAACCGGTTATTAGGATATTAAGACGGGATTTTACGCTTAATTCTAAAAAGTCTAATACTTCAGGAGTCAAGGTTCCTAAATTTATTAGATCCTGAGGTTGAAACGCTTCTGCAGTAAACTTTCTTATACAGATAGAAGGCGAAATAGACACCGGAGGAATTACTGCTGTTACTCTTGAACCGTCATCTAGTCTAAAATCCACAAAAGGAGAAAACTGGTCTATCCTTCTAGAACTGCCAGTCAACATCCTTTCAATTATAGTTTTTATCTCCTCAGCACTCTTAAAATTTAGCTCTACTCTCTTTAATTCACCCCCTTTCTCAATAAATACCTGAAAAGGACTATTTACCAAAATATCAGTAATTAAGGGGTCTTTCATCAAATCTTCTAAACCTCCATAGCCTATAACTTCAGAGACAATCTCTAAAGAGAAGTTATCTAACTCTTGCTCTGATAGAACTAATTTAGACTTATTAACAATCTTTCTTAGAATATTATCTGATATTTCTTTAACTGCTTTTCTTCTTAAATCCTCTTTTAAAGAAAGAATTTTTTCTTTATTATCAAATATTCTTTCTTTCAATTCTCTCTTGGCCTTCTCTTTAATTAAATTTAACTCTTCCATTTTTTTCCCTTATAGAATTTACTAAAGGTTCTAAATAATTCTTTTTATCTATAAAAAGCTTCTTTTTATCTCTTCTCCAGATAAATTCTAATTTATCTTCAGAGAAATTCTTTTTTCCCACTACTATTAAATAAGGTATACCTATTAAGTAGGCGTCCTTAAACTTTACTCCCGAATATTCAGCTCGCTCATCTAATAATACCTGAAAACCTCGCTGAGTAAGGGTATTATAAACCTGAAAACAAAAAGAGAGGATTTCTTCTTCTTCAGGATTAAGACAGACTATCTCTATATCAAAAGGAGCTATACTTTCTGGCCAAATTATCCCCTCAGAATCATAGTTTTGCTCTATTACTCCCGAAAGAAGTCTGCTCACTCCTATTCCGTAACAGCCCATAACAATAGCCAATCTTTTACCTTTCTCATCTAAAAAATAAGCTCCTAACTTTTCTGAATAAATAGTCCCAAGTTTAAAAATATGACCTAACTCTAACCCTTTCTTTTCTGAGTAATCTCTGCTCTTACATTTAGGACAGCAGTCTTTATCTCTAAAATAAAAACCACAATTTTTACATTGAAAAAAATTATCTTCTCCCGAAGAACTCTCTATTAAGAACTCACAAGAAGCACTCCCTCCAATAAAACCCACATCAGCTGAAAAAACTAAAGGTTCAAGGCCACACTCTTTAAATATCTTCTCATAAGCTGAGTACATACCTTGATAACTTTTTTCTAAACCCTCCTCATTCCTATCAAAACTGTAAGCATCCTTCATTATAAACTCACAACTTCTAACCAGCCCTCCTTTAGGCCTTAACTCGTCTCTAAACTTAGTCTGAATCTGATAAAGAATTAAAGGAAGCTCACGGTAAGAAGAAATATACTTACTTACTAAATCGGTAATCACCTCTTCATGGGTAGGTCCCAGACAGAGAGCCCTTCCTCTTCTGTCTTTAAACTTAATCATGACTTCACCTAAAAGGTCGCACCTTTCAGTCTTCTGCCATAAATCTAAAGGCTGGAGAGCAGGAAGTAAAACTTCACAAGCCTCTAAACTATTCATATTCTTTCTTACTATAGCTTCTATTCTCCTTAAAACCCTCAAACCTAAGGGAAGATAGGAATATATCCCTGAAGCTAAAGGAGAAATAAGGCCTGCTTTTAAAGAGAGCTTAAAAGAAATAGATTCTTCTTTTACTTCTCTTAAAGTAGGAATAAAATATTTAGAAAAAAGCATTTTTTATTCTAGCTTTTTTTATTCGGCTCAAATAATTCTTTAGGTACTTTAACTCCCATCTTATCAAATTTAGATAAAAAAGTAGGCAAAACACCCGTAGGAGAAAAAAAACCTCTTACTTCTCCCTGAGGAGTTATTTCTTCTTGAGCAAAAGAGAATAAATCTTTGATAATTATATTATCTTCGGAATCTAAATCAACAATCTCACTTATCCGGGTAACCTTTCTAGAACCATCTACTAATTGCTCCTGCTGAACCACTACTTCTAAACCCTGAGTAATCTGCCTTCTTATTGCCCAAATAGGCAGATTTACTCCTGAATAAAAAACCATTGTCTCTAACCTGCTAACTACATCTTCAGGTGAAGAAGCATGGATTACCGCTAAAATACCCCTATGCCCACTATTCAAAGCCTGAAGGAAATCTAAGGCTTCCTGGCCTCTTATTTCCCCTAAGATAATCCGGGAAGGCCTCATCCTTAAAGTATTTATAAATAAATCTCTTATAGCAACTTCTCCTTTGCCCTCTACATTAGGAGCCCGGGTTAAAAGTCTCACCACATGTTTCTGCCTAAGGTGTAATTCTAAAGCATCCTCAATAGTTATAATTCTTTCTGAAGGCTCAATATAAGAAGATAAAACTTCTAAAGTAGTGGTCTTTCCTACGCCAGTGGCTCCCGAAAAAATCATATTGATTTTAGCTTTTATACAAGCTTTAAGAAAATGAGCCATTTTTTCATCTAATGTCCCTAAGTTTATTAAGTCTTCCAAAGATTCTATTCGTTTCAAAAATTTTCTTATAGTTAATGTAGGCCCTTCCACAGATAAGGGAGGCAATATCACATTAACTCTTGAGCCATCCTCCAAAGAAAAATCTACATAAGGAAAAGACTCATCCACTCTTCTCCCAGTAGGCCTTATCATCTTCTCAATAATATAGCGAAGATGCTGCTCATTATCAAACTTAACTTCAGTTAAAAACTTTTTACCTTTTCTCTCTGCATAGACCTGGTAAGGACCATTAACCATAATCTCAGTAACTTCCTCATCCTCTATAAGCTTTTGAAGAGGGCCCCATCCTAACAAGTCATTAATTATCTCTGAGGTAAGAATCTCCCTATCTTTATCAGAGATAATTATTTGCCTTTCCTTCTCTAAACTTTCAAAAATGTCCTCTATTTTAGAGGTTATCTCTTCCTTACTAAAAGAACTTTTATCTCTTCCCAAACTTAAAAATAAGCTTTCTCTAAGAATCTTTTTAAGTCCAAGCTTATCCATCCTAACTCCTTTTTAAAAAATACAGAAGAGTATCTAAGGAACCCCTCTCCTCGATAGCTTTAATTATTTTACCTCTCTTAAAAAGAAGGGCTCTCCTTCCGGCAAAAGCTAAGCCTAAGTCTGAGGTGCTTGCTTCTCCCGGTCCGTTTACTACACAACCCATAAGAGCAACTTTCATATTTTTATTATACAGGCTATCTTTGTTCTTATAAACCATTTCTTTAAATTTCTCTACTTTTTTCTTTAAATCTACCTTACACCGCGAACAGGTAGGGCAAGATATTATCTCAGGATAAAAATACCCCTTCCCTAAAGATTGGAGTATCCAGCCTGCGGTTCTTACTTCCTCCCAAGAAGAAGAGTTCAAAGAGACTCTTATAGCTGAACCTATACCTTGATATATAAGAATCCCCAGAGTAAGGCAACTTTTTATCAAACCCTCATAAAGAGGGCCGGTGGCAGTTAAACCGAGATGAATGGGGTAAGGCAACTTCTTATAAAGAATCTGATTAGCTAAAATTGTAGCTAAACAAGACTCAGCCTTAGCTGAAACCATTATTCTCTTAAAGTTTAAACTCTCCAAAAATTCTACATAAGAAAAGACCTTCTTAACCATAGCCTGGGCTAATTCTCTACTATCCATCCTTTTTTTAAATCCTCCGGAGTTAACACCTACTCTTATGGGCGTGGATTTTTCTTTAGCCAGTTTTGCAATCTTTGTTAGATGAGATTTTTTGTAGATATTTAAAGGATTCAACCTTAAACAGTCTACCCCTTTCTCTAATGCTGAGAGAGCTAACCTATAGTTAAAGTGGATATCTGCCTCTAAAGGAATGTCTATTAATTTTCTTAATCGATCTATTACCTTTAAATCTCCCTCCTTCTCTATAGCTACTCTTAAGATTTGGCAACCTTCTTGTTTAAGAAGTTTAACCTCTTTTAAAAAGTTCTTGTTATCTTCTAAGGAAGTTTTAATCATTCCTTTTATAACTATAGAGTTTTTACCTCCTAATTTTAAATTACTTACTTTTATAACTTTTTTCCTCATTATTTACTAAATATTTTAGAACCAAACCTGATAATATCATTATAGAGAACAAAGAATATTAAAAGAAAAATAAAGGATATTCCTATCTTAGTAATTATCTCCTCTGTCTTTAATGAAAGAGGTTTTCTCCTTATCTTCTCTAAGCCTAAAAGAAAAATGTGTCCTCCATCTAAAACTGGCAAGGGTAAAATATTAAAAATTGCTAAACTCATACTTAAGACTGCCATAAGGTGGAGTACAGAAGAAAGCCCCCAGCTTACAGCTTGTTTAGTAATATAATATATACCTAAAGGACCAGTAAGAGTCTCTCTAAAGGGAAGGGCTCCTATTACTATATAAAATAAAGCCTTAAAAGTAAGAAAAGTAAACCTCAGTAAACTCAAACTTCCCTCTATAATCGCTCTTAAAGGGGTGTATCTTAATTTAACCACCTCTTGAGAAGGATAAATCCCGATAAAAGAAAAGACTCTCTTTCTTCCCAAGAGATCTTTTACTTCTTCTCTCTTAGGAGTAATAGTAAATCTCACTTTTTCCCCATTTCTTAAAACTACTACCTCTATTTGTTTGAGGTTAGTATTATGGATTACTTCAGTTATATCCTGCCAGGTCTTTGTAGGTTTGCCTTCTACTTCTAAGATTATATCTTGCTCTTTAATTCCGGCTTTTTCTGCTGGCCAGCCCGGTTTGAGTTTTCCCACCCGGTTAGAAGGAAGTTCTACTCCGGCCAGGAAAACAAGACAGAATAAAATCCAACTAAATAAATAATTAAACAAAGGACCAGCTAATATTATTTTAGCTCTCCTCCCCAAAGGTTTAGACAAAAACTCCCAAGGTTTTCTTTGATACTCCTGGCGTTCAAAACCAGCCAATTTAACATAACCTCCCCACAAGATAAGAGATATATAAAGGTCAAATGTCCTGAACTTAAATTTAGCCAAGGGAGGCCCAAACCCTATGGAGAAGACCTCCACTTTTACCCCTGAAGCCTTAGCTAAAAGAAAATGGCCCAGTTCGTGAACCACTACTAAAATTCCTAAAATGAGAATAAATACCAGCACACTCATATTCTAAAATAAGTTTAAAACACTAATTCTTTTACTTTCTCCCTAGCCCAAGCTTCCCAATAATAAACATCTTCTAAAGAAGTAATGTCTCTTGGTTTATGCTTGGCAATCACTCTTTCTATAATCTTAGAGATGTCAGAAAAACCGACTTTCCCCTTAAGATAGAGGTCTACTACTTCCTCATCTGCAGAAACTAAAACCGTGGGGAAACTTTTTTCTTTGTTAGCTACAAAATAAGCCAAATTAAGTAGAGGAAACTTTTTATAATCAGGCAGGAAAAATTCTAAGCCTTTTATCTTATCTAAAAGGAGCTTCTTTCCTTTTAAAGAAAATTTATCTATTCCTAATCCTGAAGAAATAGGTATTCTCATATCGGGATAAAACATACAAGAAATTAAACTCTTATCTCTCTTTTCCAAAAAGGCATGGACTACTGATTGAGGATGAATAAGTATCTTTATATTTTCTGAGTCTATATTAAATAACCTCTTTATCTCTATCACCTCAAAACCCTTATTCATAAGAGTGGCTGAATCTACTGAGATTTTCTTACCCATCTTCCATACCGGATGTCTTATTGCCTCTTTAGCTTTAACGTTCTTAATAATTTCTTTAGGTTTATCCCAGAAAGGACCCCCTGAGGCTGTAAGATAAACACAAAGAATATCTTCTCTATCTTCTTTCTTAAGAAGATTAAGTACCGCCCAGGCTTCACTATCTACAGGAAATAGTTCGGTATTCCTATTCTTTGCTCTCTCTTTTATAATCTCACCTGCAGAGATAATTGCTTCTTTATTAGCTAAAAGAACCTTTTTAGCCTTCCCCAAACAAGAAAACAAAGGCTTAAGAGCAGAAAGACCGGGCACTCCTAAAACTAAAATATCACATTCTTTCTTAGAAAGTTCCCCCAAACCTTCCTCTCCTGCTAATATCTTCAGGCCTTTATTAATTCTGAGAGTTTTAGCTTTTCCTTTATCTAAAATACTTACATAAGAAGGTCTAAATTCCTTTATCTGCTTATTAAGAAGAGACGTATTCCTCCTTGCTGAAAGACCTATTACTTCAAATTTATCAGGATTTTCTTTTACGACCTTTAAAGTAGCTCTTCCAATAGAGCCTGTGGAACCTAAAATAATTATCCTCTTCATCACTTTGGTTTTTTATTTGAATAGAAGATAGTAAAAGGAAATATTTTTAAACATAGTAACATAAAAATAAAATACTGGTGCAGAAAAAATTAAACTATCAATAACATCCAATACTCCTCCCATACCCAGTAAAATCCTTCCTGAATCTTTAACCTGGCAATCTCTTTTTAATAAAGACTCAAATAAATCTCCTAATTGGCCAACTACTCCTAAAATTAACCCCAGGCCCATAACTTGGAAAATAGTAAAATTATCAAGCCAGGCTCTAAATAATAGAGCAAATATTACACTAAAAACTAATCCTCCTGCTGCTCCCTCTATAGATTTATTAGGACTTACTCTTTTTAGCAAGGGATGTCTTCCCCAAAGACTGCCTATAATATAAGCCCCTAAATCCTGGGCTTTAACTACTAAAATCAAAAATCCTAAAAGAAAGACCCCTCCTTCTAAATTTCTAATTCTTAAGATAAAACTAAAACACCAGGAAACATATAAAACTCCAAAAACTGTTGCTGAGATAGAAAGAATAGTCTCCTGATTTTCCTTGCGAGTTAGTTCTAACAAGAAAAGTATAAACAAACCACACACTATTAAAAATAATTGCCATTCCCGGGTTATAGGAAATTGAAAAAATATAGAAATAGGGATGAAGGCGCCCAGTATCAACCCAAAAAACTTAAACAGCCTCACCTTCTTTTTCTCGATCATCAGGAAGAATTCCCAAAGCCCTGTAAGAATAAAGAGAACAACCATTAAAAGACACAGAGGTCTAAAAATTATAGAAAGAATAGTTATCCCTATTAAGAGTAAACTACTTCTAATTCTCTTGGCTACCATCTTTTAAACCTCCAAATCTTCTCTTTCTTTGAGAAAAGGCCTCTAAGGCTTTATCAAAATCAGCTTCATAAAAATCTGGCCACAAAGTTTCAGTAAAATAGAGCTCAGAGTAAGCTAACCTCCAGAGAAAGAAATTACTGATTCTCTTTTCTCCGGAAGTTCTAATTAACAAATCTAAATCAGGGATAAAAGGACTATAGAGATAATCTTTAAAGCTATCCTCATTTAGAGGCAAGTCAATTTTTTTCTCTTGATAATCTAAAATGATGCTATTTACTGCATCTACAATTTCGGCTCTTCCTCCGTAATTTAAAGCTATATTCAGGATAAAATCTCTATTATCTTTTGTAAGTATTACTGCTTCTTCTATCTGACTTATTAGACGTGGTGGTAACCCCCTTCTTCTTCCCATTACATTCAAGCCCACCCCTCTATCTTTCAATTTCTGCTTATTCTTTACTAAGTATTCTTCTAAATAGGAAAACAAAAAATCAATCTCCTGCTTAGGCCTCTTCCAGTTCTCAGTAGAAAAAGCAAATAAACTCAGGATTTTTACTCCTCTCTTCTGAGCGTATTTAGAAATCCTCTCTACATTTTCTATTCCTTTGCGGTGACCAAAACTCCTGGGCAAACCTCTCCTCTTAGCCCACCGTCCATTTCCATCCATAATTATCCCTACATGCTCTGGAAGATTCATTCTCTACAAAAAAAGGGGCTCTCCAGCCCCTTCCCTCAGAAATCAGTAAAAAGAAGTAACTTCTCTCCTTAAAGAGTATCCTTTTTCATTAATTCTTCACTTAGACTTTGCTCTAATTTTTCCTTTAATTTCTTTAATTTTTCCAACTCTAATCTCAATTCTCCGATTAACTTCTCTTTAGAAACTAAAACTTCCTTAGTAGAGTTAAGTTGACTTTCCAAATCTCCTATCTTCTTTAAGAGATTACCTTTTTCCTTTTCTAAACTGCTTACTCTTTCTTCTGCTTTCATCCTCAGACTTTTTTCTTTGGAAGAATATTTATGAGCTTTATTAAGCTGATAGCCTAAAGAGAAAACCACAATTAATAAAAGTACAATAACCCCTACTAGAAATCCTAAAATCGGCGAATCCTTCATCTAACCTACCTCCTTAAAATTTTACCCCGCACCACCAGAAAGCTACGCTTCTAAACCTGCAGATAAAGGAAAATATCTCAAAGGACCATGTCCACAAGCCACGGCTATTAAGCCGTGGTGCGAGGTTTACTTAAGAATCTCTTCTCGAGCTTCTGGTTCTTCCACTTCTAATTTTTTTACCAAGCGAGGAAGGACTACTATTTCTACCCGACGATTTAACTGTCTTCCTTCAGGGGTATCATTGGAAGCTACAGGTCTATATTCTCCATAACCAATAGCTGAGAGACGAGAAGGGTTTATTCCTTTCTCTTCCAAATAATGTAAAACACTTAGAGCCCGGTGAGTAGATAACTCCCAGTTAGATTTCCAGCCCGAATATTTTATAGGCTGATTATCAGTATGACCTTCTATACCTACATTGTGATTTCTAAGTTCTTCTTTTAAAATTTTAGCCACCTTATCTAATATAGGAAAACTCTCCTGACGAAGCTCAGCCTTCCCCGAATCAAAAAGAACTTCTGCCAAAACCGTAATAACTAAACCTCTCTCTTCCATTTTAAGTTTTACTTCTTTATCTCTTATTTCTTTAGAAAGCCTTTCTTCTAACAAAGTCTTAGCAGACCTAAGCTCAGCTAACTCTTGTTCTAACTGCTTTATTTTTTCTAAGTCTGAACGCCGACCTTTCTGAACTACTAAAGCACACCCTGATAAATAAGTAATAACTAATAAACTAAAACTTACTAGAGTAAATATCTTAAAATATCTCATAATCCACCCCTTTATTTTGTCAACATCTTATCACAACCCCTCTAAGTAGTCAAGTTATTTAAAAAGGCTAAATTTGATTATAAACCCACTAAAAACTATAGAAACCATAGACATAAGTTTGATAAGGATATTTAAAGAGGGTCCAGCTGTGTCTTTAAAGGGGTCTCCTACTGTATCTCCTACTACTGAAGCCTTATGGGCAGATGAGCCTTTGCCTCCAAAGTTGCCTTCTTCAATAAATTTCTTAGCATTATCCCAGGCTCCTCCGGAATTAGCCATCATCAAAGCTAAAACAAATCCCGAAACCAAAGCTCCTACTAATAAAGAAGCCACTGCTTCAATCCCTAAAAGTAAACCCACTATTACTGGAAGGAGAATAGCTAATAAAGCAGGAAGAAGCATCTCTTTCTGAGCTGCCTTAAGAGTAATCCTTACACAACTCTCATAATCTGCAGAAGACTTGCCCTCTTTAAGAAGAGGGTCTTCTCTAAATTGCCTTCTTACTTCCTCAATAATCTTACTGGCTGTTCTTCCTACAGACTTAAGTAAAGAAGAAGAAAAGATAAATGGAGACATCCCTCCTATAAATAATCCCACAAGTAAACGGGGATTAAGAAGAGAAAGTTCTAAAGGCCTTCCTAATAATTCTACTCTTTCCTTGTAAGCTACTATCAAAGCTAAAGCAGTTAAGCTTGCTGAACCTATAGCAAACCCCTTGCCAGTAGCAGCAGTAGTGTTTCCTAAAGCATCGAGTTGGTCAGTCCTCTTTCTCACTTCCGAAGGTAATCCGGCCATCTGAGCATTACCTCCAGCATTATCAGCTACCGGACCATAAGCATCGGAAGCTAAAGTAATCCCTAAGGTAGAAAGAAGCCCTACTGCTGCTACTCCTACTCCGTATAAACCCAGATTATAATTTACTCTGCCTCCTGATAAGTAGAAACTCATTAACACTCCCAAACACACTAAAACTACTGGTATTAATGTAGAAAACATTCCCAAAGAAAGTCCGCCAATAATGACGGTAGCCGGCCCAGTTAAAGCAGTTTGAGAAAGCTGGCGAGTAGGAGAAAAACTGTGGGAGGTAAAATATTCAGTAGAAACTCCTAAAAATATCCCTACTATAAGACCAACTATAACTGAACCCCAGACTCCCAGGTAACTCTTACCCAGAGTATTTACTACTACTAAATAAGAAAAAATAGCAATTAATAAAGAGGCACTATAAACGCCTCTTCTTAAACTGAGGATTAAATCTTTTTGAGTTTCTCTCTTGGTTTTAACAAAGAAGAAGCCTAAAACTGAAGCTATCACCCCGCAAACAGCTATTAACAGGGGGATTGTCACCCCTTTAATTCCCAACCCTGCACCAGCAGCTAAAGCCATAGTAGCTACTATAGAATCTACATAAGATTCGTATAAATCTGCGCCCATTCCCGCAACATCGCCTACATTATCACCTACCTGGTCAGCAATTACTGCTGGATTACGAGGGTCATCTTCAGGTAAACCTTCTTCTACTTTCCCTACTAAATCTGCACCCACATCAGCGGCTTTAGTATAAATTCCTCCTCCTACCCGGGCAAAGAGGGCGTAAGCAGAAGCCCCCATCCCAAAACAAAGCATAGTAGAAGTAATAGCGCTTAGCTTATCAAATCCTGCAGGTAAAGGATGAAAACTATACCACCAGTTAAGAATAAAATACCAGATAGCTAAATCTAAGAGCCCTAAACCTACTACCATAAGACCCATAACTGTACCTGAAGAGAAAGCCACTCTCAAACCCTGATTCAAACTCTCTCGGCAACCCTGAGCTGTCCGGGAAGAAGAATTAGTAGCAATCCACATCCCTATCCAGCCACAGAGAGCAGACCAGAATCCTCCAGTTAGAAAAGCAAAGGGAACAAATATAACTAAGAAACCTTTGTAAGCCATAAAAAGAAGAATAAAAAAGAGAACAAGAAAAAATATTGAAACTACTTTATACTGCTGTTTAAGATAAGCTTTAGCACCTGTAGAAACAAAGCCAGAAATCTTGCGCATCTCTTCTGAACCAGAGTCTTTCTTAAATATCCAGATAATTAAATAGAAAGAAAAACCTAAAGCTATCATTGACCCCACAGGAACCAGCCAAAATAGATTCATTCTCCCTCCTATTTTTTAATTATTGCTTCTCTTACAGAACCTACTGAAATGTATTCTACCTTTCTCTCCAGATAATCTTCAATTATCTTTATGTAATCTCGGGCTTCAGAAGGCAAGTCTTTAAAACTTTCTATATTAGGTTTTAAAGCCGGCCAACCTTTAATTTCCCGGTAAACCGGCTTAATTTTTTCCCAGTCTTGAGAAGTTGCCGGAAAATTTCTTAAACCCTTACCTTCATATTTATATTTAAAACACACTTTTATTTTTTTAAGAGAACTTAAAACATCTATCTTGGTTATAGCTAAAGAATCTACGCCATTAAGTTGAACCGCTCTTTTTAACAAAACTAAATCTAACCAGCCACACCTTCGGGGCCTTCCAGTAGTAGCCCCAAATTCTGCTCCCTTCTCTCGCAGAGAAAAACCTTCTCTCCCCTTTTCCTCAATAGGGAAAGGACCTTCTCCTACCCGGGTAGTATAAGCTTTAGCTACCCCAATAACTTTATCAATCTTTAGTAAAGGAAACCCTGCCCCTACACCTGAGAAAGAAGCTATAGTATTAGAAGAAGTGACAAAAGGATAGGTCCCAAAATCTACATCCAAGAAAGCACCTTGGGCTCCTTCAAAAAGAATGCTTTTCTTTTTAACTTGAGCAAAATTAAGGAGTTCTACTACATCTTCAGCATAGGGAGTCAAAATTTTGCTAAACTTTAGATATTGTTTATATATCTTTTTAAAAGAGAAACCTTTAACTTTAAATACTCTCCTAAATAAAGGGTTCTTTTCTCTTAAGTTATCTTTGAGTTTTTCTCTAAATAATTTAGGGTTTATTAAATCAGCTAACCTTATCCCACACCGAGAAAACTTATCTACATAACAAGGCCCAATACCTCTACGGGTAGTGCCAATCTTATGAAGCCTTCTCTTTTCCCGGAGAGCATCTAAATCTTTATGGTAAGGCATAATAATGTGAGAAAGAAAGGATATCTTTAAATTTTCCGGAGATACTTTAACTTTTTCTTTGTGAAGAGAGGAAATCTCTCTTATTAAAACTTGAGGGTCAATTACCACTCCATTACCAATAACACATATTTTCCCCTTTCTCAATATCCCTGAGGGGATAAGATGAAAAATAAATTTCTTACCATTTACCACTACAGTATGCCCGGCATTATTGCCTCCTTGAAATCTTACAATGTAATCAGCATCTTTAGAAAGATAGTCTATAATTTTACCCTTGCCTTCATCACCCCACTGAAGACCAACAACTACTATATTCATCCTAATTTAAAAACTCTCCTAAAAGTTCACCTGTTTGAGAAGAAAGAGAAAAAATCTTTTTGTTATCTATAAGAATTACTCCCGAGGTGTTTATCCCTAACTCCTTAGCCAGAGATGTCTCTTTTGTAAGAATCTTTCTTCCTTTCTCCGATAGAGCAAAATTAGAAATTTCCTTTATGTCTATACCTAAGTCCTCTAAAGTTAAATTCCAGAAACTATTTTTAATATCAGAAAGTCTTCTCATTAAATAATCCCAAAATTTTTCCGGATAAAGCTGTTTAACTGCTAAGATTCTTAAATATTCTTCTTGAGCATATTTGTCTTTATCTTTAAGTATAAAATGAACATTAAGAGAATACCCTTTCTCCTCAGCTATTTTCTTAACCTTCTCTAATAAAGAAAGAGCACGTAGGCTATAAAAATCTAAGAATAAATCTATCCGTTTAGAGATTAAAACTCTGTCTAAGTAATAAAAAATCCCCGAGAATTGGGTTTTAACCAGATAAAAATCTCCCTTAGATTCAAAAATATTCTTGAACTGAGTAAATTCTTTTCTCCCCTTTATCTTCTCACTAAATATAAAGCTGGGTAAAGTTTTTATGGAAAGTCTCTCTATCAGTTTTTGAGCTTCTTTACTCCGATAATCAAGGTAAACCGGGGTTATTGCCTTAAATATTTTCTTTAGGAACTTTTCAGTTAGCTCTGTAGAACACACTTTACAGGAAGGGTCAGTAATAATTGTCAAATTAAGAGGTTCAATCTCTAGATAAACACACCGAGATTCTTTACCGGGGTTCTCACAGGTACTAACTAAACCTTCTTTTTCAGAACAATCAGAATCTCTAAAACAAGCAGGGATTATTTTTTTAACTTCTTCATCCTCTTTAACATCTAAAGCTAAGTTTATCTCTCTTCGTTCGCACTTCTGAATCTTCTCCTTATCCCAATAGAGCTTAGCTTTTCCCAATTTTTTGGCTTGATAGTGAGGATAAAGGATATAGGTATCTTCTATTTTATCGGGTCTTTCAAAGTAGGGCCTATTTAAAATAACCAAATCTATATCCCTAAACTTTTCAATTATCTTCTCAGTCTCTTCTAAAGAAAGTGAAGAAAGAAGAATTATTAAATCTACACCTTCAGACTTCAAAGTATTTAATACTTTCTCTAAACTTAAATTATAATCTTCTACTTCTACTCCAAATTTTTCTATACTCTTAGGGCTAACTCCAGTTATACCTACTTTAAGAGAAGAAAAATCTTTTATTAGAAAAGGAGTTAACCCCTTTATATTTAAATTACAAGAAATAAAAGGAACTTTAGCTTCTCTTATTTTTTCTTTTAAAAAGTCTAACCCCAAACTGAATTCATCCTCACTTACACCTATAGCTTGATAACCCATCATTTCCAAGGCTGTTAAAGTAATTTCTGTCCTTTGCTTATCTAAAGGAATCTCGCTTCTAAACTCATCTAAGGGTGAGCCGGCGAAAAGGCTTCCTGAATCTAAAATAAGAAGGTTCTCTAATTTTTGGGTAAGTTCCTTTATCTTATAAGCCCTCCTGGCTAAACCTCCTCCCACTTTAGCCGGGCAGTGTCCGCAAGGGTATAACACAGAAAAGCTTGCGCCGGTATAAATAATATTGACTTCTTGAGAAAAGCCTAACCCGATACTGAAAAATAAAATAAGAAAAGTAAATAAGATTTTTTTAAGCATATATTTTTAAATCTTTATAAATTTAAGGGAAGTAAAATTTTCATCCTTTAATATTTCCTCTACAACTTCTCTGGATAAAGGACTATCTACAGTCAAAACAGTAATAGCTTGGCCTCCTTTTTCTTTTCTTCCAAAGCTCATACTAGCAATATTAATATTGTGTTTACCTAAAATAGAACCCAACTTTCCAATTACTCCTGGTTTATCTCTATTAGTTATAAATACCATGTATTCTGAAGGAGCTGTCTCCACATAAAAATCATTTATCCTCACAATTCGGGGATGTTGGTCAGCAAAAAGAGTACCTTCCATAAAGAAATTTTCCTTATCACTTTCTAAAAAAAATCCAATAGAATTTACATAATCAGAGTTTTGAGAGGACTTAATCTCTTCAATACCTATACCTCTTTCCTTAGCCAAATTTAAGGAATTAACAAAATTCACTGTGTCCTCAAGCACTGAAGAAAGCAGGCCCTTTACCAAAGCTGAAGAAAGAGGAGTGAGTTTAAAAGAAGTTATTTCTCCAAAGTAATTAATTACTACTTTTTTTAATCTTCCCTCAATAAGTTGAGAAGAAATCTTCCCCATTTTTTCAGCTAAACTAATATAAGGAGAAAGGACTTCTAAAACTTCTGGCTCTAAGGAAGGGAAATTAACCGCATTCTTTAAGGCTTTGCCCAAAAGAGCGTCTCTTACACACTCAGCAATCTCTACAGCTACATTTACCTGGGCTTCCTCAGTGGAGGCTCCCAAATGAGGGCTTAAGACAATATTATCTAATTCAAATAAAGGACTATCTTTAGGGGGAGGTTCTTTTTCATAAACATCTAAAGCAGCTCCAGCAATCTTCTTTTCTTTTAAAGCTTTATATAGAGCTGATTCATCGATAATGCCTCCCCGGGCACAATTAATTATCCTGGCTTGAGGCTTCATTAGAGAAAATTCTCTTTCAGAAATCAGGTTTTTAGTCTGCTCAGTTAAAGGCGTATGAATGGTAATATAATCTGAGTTCTGGAGAAGTTCTTCTAAACTACCAAGGCTTACCTCCAAACTCTTAGCTACTTCTTCAGAAATAAAAGGGTCGTAAGATAAAACTTTCATCCCAAAGGAAAGAGCTCTTTTAGCTACTTCCCGACCAATCCTTCCTAAGCCAATTATCCCTAAAGTCTTACCGTAAAGTTCTGTCCCTTTAAACTTTGAACGTTCCCAGGCTCCCTTTCTTACCGAAAGATCAGCCTGGGGAATATTCCGAGAAAGGGCTAACATTAAAGCAAAAGTCTGCTCACAGGTAGAGATAGTATTACCTAAGGGAGAATTCATAACGATTATTCCCCTCTTAGTAGCTGTAGCTAAATCTACATTATCTAAACCCACTCCTGCTCTCCCAATTACTTTTAGAGAATGGGCTTTTTCTAAAACTTCCTTAGTAAGCTTAGTTCCACTCCTTATCACAATAGCCTGGTATTGAGAAATTACCTCTCCTAATTCTTGAGGAGAAAGTCCTATTTTAACATCTACTTCAAATTCCCCACATTTTTTAAGAATTTCTATACCTTGAGGAGCTAATTTATCACTTACTAAAATCTTAACCATATCTCCTCCCGGTTTAAATTGTTAAAAGCTTTCCTCCCCTGACATAATTACTTTGCCACTACCTTAGTTCCTAAATATATTAATATCTTTTGACTGACTAAGGGTAAAAGCTTTCTTGAAAAGTCTTAAGGCTTATACCTTTATCAAATTTATAGCCTAAATCAATAAGGACTTTCTCTAGGCAGGAGAGAGTCATTACTATATCTTGTTCGTTAATATAGCCCATATGAGCTATTCTTATAATTTTCCCTTTTAAATGACTTTGGCCTCCAGCAATAGATATCCCGAACATACTTCGCATTTTTTTAACTATTTGCTGAGTATCTAAATCTTCCAAAGAAACAGCGGTAACTGAAGAAGAGGGATTTTTTGAAAAAAGTTTAAGTCCCAAAGAGCTTAAAGACTTACGCACAGCTTCCGACAATTTAGCAAAGTATTGCCAGCGGGCCTCTATCCCCTCTTCTCTTATAATCCTGAGAGACTCTCTTAAAGCCATAATCAAACCTACTGCCGGAGTAAAAGGAGTATCATTTTTATGGTAGGCTTTTAAAGCCTTGTTGATATCAAAATAGTATTTAGGGAGGTCAGAATTTTTAAGAAAAGATTCCGCTTTTTTATTAAGGGAAATAAAACTTAACCCCGGAGGCAACATAAACCCTTTTTGGCAACCACCTACTACCACATCTACTCCCCACAAATCCGTTTCTAAAACATCCTGGCCTAATCCACTTATAGCATCTACCACTAAAAGGATATCTTTATCCTTAGTAATTTGGGCTATCCCTTTAATATCATATACTGTAGCAGTAGAAGTTTCACAGAGAGTAGTGTAGACTGCTCTTATCTGAGAATCTTTTTTAAGAATTTCTGAAATCTTCTCTACACAGGGAGCCTGGCCCCATTCAATATCCAAACAAACAGTCTTCACCTTAAAACTCCCGCAGATTTCCTTCCAGCGTTCCCCGAATTTTCCTCCCACAACTACCAGGGCTTTATCTTGATGAGAAAGAAAATTAGAGATTGCTGCCTCCATCGCCCCAGTTCCTGAAGAAGCAAAAGTTAAAACTGGGGACTGGGTTCTGAAGACATATTTTAAACCTTCATCCACTTCAGCTAAAATATTTCTAAATTCTTCAGTGCGGTGATGAATAATATCCCGGCCTAAAGCTTCTCTAACCTGAGGAGCCAGAGGTGAAGGCCCCGGAGACATCAAATAAACTCTCTTCACTATTAACTCCTTTCTCTTAATCTTTTTTAACCTTGCCTCTCCATTGAGAAGCTATCAATAAGTTGCTTTCTTAAGTTTTAATTCTAAAGGCCTAATTCCCTTACTTCCTAAGAACTATTATTTCTTAGGTGGAGTTATTACTTCGTCTACAATCCCGTAATTTTTGGCTTCTTCTGCAGACATAAAATAGTCTCGGTCAGTATCTTCTCTTATCTTTTCTAAGGGTTTGCCGGTATGAAAAGAAAGGATTTCATTAACTTTCTCTCTTAATCTTAAAATCTCCTTAGTTTGAATAGATATATCTTCAGCAGTGCCCTGAACCCCTCCCCAGGGCTGATGAATCAAGATTCGAGAATTAGGAAGGGCAAAACGTTTACCTTTCTTACCGGCAGCTAAGAGTAAAGCCCCTAAACTAGCAGCTTGGCCTACACAATAAGTAGCTACATCAGGTTTAACAAACTGCATAGTATCATAGATAGCTAAGCCGGCAATAATTGAACCTCCGGGAGTATTGATGTAGACATTAATATCTTTACTCACGTCTTCCATCTGTAAAAATAACATCTGAGCAATTACTACATTAGCCACGCTATCATCAACCGGAGTTCCAATAAATATTATCCTATCTTTAAGAAGCCGGGAGTAAATATCGTAGGCTCTTTCGGTTCTCTGGGTTTGTTCAATCACTATAGGCACATAAGTCTGGTCCTTCATAGTTAACCTCCCTTTAGAGAGTTTTACTTAAGATAAAACCTGTTACTACCTCGTAAAGATTATCTTTATTATAGTTAAGCTTTTCCTTCTTAGCTATTTCTTCTAAAATATAGAATAATTTTACCTGGTCTGTAGCTAAACTTTCTGCTTTCTTAGAAATCTCCTGGTGGTGCTTGTTTATTTCTTCCTCAGGGATTCCTCTCCTTCTTAACTCTTCCAGTTGAGAAGTGAGGATTTCTCTTTTCTGCTCTTCTACCAAAGATTTAGGTATCTCAAACTTTACTTTAGATAAAAGAACATCAATTATTTGTTTATCTATCTCTCTTTTTCTCTGAATAACTTTATTAAGATAGACTTCACTGTGAAAAGCCTTCTTAAGTTCATCTTTATCAGAATAACCTAACCACTTTGCTAAAAAATCTTCAGAAATATCTTTTTCCTCTTTGCTTAAAACTTGAGAAATTTTTTCTTTGATACCCTCTATAAATTTTTCCCACTCTTCTTCTCTAACTTCTAAAGGCTTCCTTTTAATCTTTATACTCTCGTAAAGAGACTTATCTATATTAACTTGAGGCCTTAATTCTACTTCAGCAACAAAAGAAAGCTCCTCTTCTTTATAAACCACATCTTTAATCTTAGGAATATTTACTACTTCTAAGTTTTCCTGTTTAAGAGCTTGATTGCAATAAAAAGGGATAGCTTCTTTTAAAACTTCTTCTTTAGTTAAATCAGGATAATTCTTTTCTATTAATCCTAAAGGGGCTTTGCCCTTGCGAAATCCGGAAACAGTTACCTGTTGATTTATCCTGGCTAAAACCCTGTCTTTAATATCTTTAAGGGCTTCTCTGGGTATCTGTATCTTAATGTCTCTGGAGATTCCACCTTTTTTAATTACCTCTAACTTCATTTTACATTCTAAACTTTTCTCCTAAATATACTCGACGGGCTTGAGGGTCTTCTATTAACTCTTGAGAATTTCCCGACATCAAAATTCTTCCCTCAGCTATCAAATAGGCTCTATCAGTAATAGAAAGCATCTCTCTTACATTATGGTCGGTAAGAAGTACGCCTATCCCTTTAGACTTTAAATCCCTGATAATCTCTTGAGCTTCACTCACTACTATGGGGTCTATCCCTGAGAATGGCTCATCTAAAAGGATAAAAGAAGGATTCTTCACTAAAGCTCGGGTTATCTCTAACCTTCTTTTTTCTCCCCCGGAAAGAGTATAAGCCTTGTTTTTACGAAGGTGCTCTATCTTAAGTTCTCGGAGGAGTTCTTCCAGCCTTTCCCTTCTCTCCTGCCAGGCCAAAGGCATAGTTTCTAAAACAGCCATAATATTTTCTTCTACAGTAAGCCGAGTAAAGACTGAGGGCTCCTGAGGCAGGTAACTTATGCCAAACTCTGCCCTAACATGGATAGGAAGAGAGGTTATGTCTTGATTGTCAAACAGAACCTTCCCTTGATCAGGAGGAATAATCCCTACAATCATATAAAAAGTGGTAGTCTTACCTGCTCCATTAGGCCCTAAAAGCCCCACTATCTCTCCTCTCCGCACGTGGAAACTTAAATTATCTACAACTCTTCGCCCATTATAAGACTTTACCAAATTCTTAATCTCTAAAAGGCGCATCTTCTCTCCTATTTGAGAAAACCTTCATTTTTACCAGGAAAGATTACCAACCGAGGGCTTCCCTTAAGAGTGAGTTTCTTATCTTTTACATCATAGACAGCTTCTTCAGAATAAGATGTATCTTTACCTCTTAAAATCCGAACATCACCTTGAGCTACTATCTTCTCTAAACTCTGAGAAGCTGCATCAAAATACATTGTAGCTTTATCAGAAAATAGTTGATAATCTTTGTGGTTTACCTCTACTTCGTTATAGAAGACCGCTCTCCCTTCTCCATAATCTATCTCTAAAGGGCCCTTACAGTTAATCATAATAAAACTTCCTTCCTCCCCAGATAGTTTAACTTCTACAGCTTTCTCTATCTTAAGTTTCTTTAGAGAAGGTTTTGCCTGGAGACCTTTGCCTTGGACCTGAATATCCTTGCCTTTGGTAATCTTTACTTCTTTATCAGTAAAAACCTTTTCTTGTTTTTGGTCCCACTTTATAGCCTGAGTTTCCAGGCTTAAGCCTTTAGGAGTTTTTATCTCTACATCTTCTTGCATCTCTAAGAACTTCTCACTCTTATTAAAGAGAGCTTTCTTGGCTTTGAAGTGGATATTCCCATCTTTAGCTTTAGTAGTTCCTCTTATATTCTCTTCAATTACTAAGTCTTTCAGATTAGTTTGAGAAAGAACCATTCCTCCCATCCCGATGCCCACCAAGAAAAGAAAGATTATCTTTTTAACCATCTATAAACACACTAATATAAACTTCTTCTCTGATTATGTCAAGTAAAACCCCTTCTTTCTTCCGGGCTGGGAAGAATTCAGGTTACTCTCTAAAATTTCTCAACTCTAACTTTGATAGAAAATCCCTGATTTCTTGGAGTAAATATGGGCAAGATATCCGCTTACAAATTTCTTCAGCCTGCCTAAGATACTTCTCCGCTAAAGAGAAATTTTCCAGCCTTTCATAAATCCAGCCTAAATAAAAGTAAGGATAAGGATTAAAAGGGTCAATTTCTAGAACTTTCTGAAAATTCTCTCTGCTTTCTTTATACTTTCCCAGAAGAAAGAAGGCTATCCCCATATTATTAAAGGAAGAAATAAACGAAGGGTTAATTTCTGAAGCCTTCTTATAGAATTCTATAGCTTTCTCATAATCTCCCTGAGAAAAGAAGAAATTTCCTTTTTCTAAAAAGAACAAAGAATCTTCAAAAACTTTTTTAGGTATTTTGTGAGGATTTTCTATCTTTTCTATTTGGTATAAGAAAACAGGAGAATGTTCTTCCGGTGCCTCTTTAAGCCTCAATTTAATAAATACCCCCTCTTGAGATTGAACTTCTGCTTCTCTCTGCCGAGTGGCATATTCTAAATCATATAGTTCAGAAAAAGCCAACTTAGAAAGTAAACTGATTCCCAAAATTA
>QNCG01000004.1 GCA_003644445.1 Candidatus Duberdicusella sinuisediminis
AATTTTCTTCTTCTTTCAAAAAAGGTAAAGTTAATAAAATTTTATCTATAGTTTTCTTAGGGTCAAAGAATATCTTAGCCTTATCTCAATTAGCCCAGAAAGAAAATATTCCCTTAGTTGTATTTATAGATAAAGAGAGTGTAGAGAATAACCGGAAGAGTTTAAGCTATGAATTAGGAGAACCACTCTTAGAAATTGGTCTTTTATCTAAAAAAAATTTAGGAGAGCTTTCTACTTTCCAGATACAGAAAGAAATTTCCCTCTACAAGAGATTTATAGAAGAGTTCTTAGACAAAAAAGTTAAATATATTGCTTTTAACCTGGGCAAACCCAAAAAAGAAATTCTGAAAGCAATAGAAAGTAATGGGTATTTATGTGGATTAAGTTTAGATAAGTCTTTAGGAGGAAGTGTCTTTTCTTTAAGGCCTATAAGAGTAAGTTTTACTGATACAGAAGAAGTTTTAAAAAAGAAACTTTCTGGTTTCTATTATCTTTTTAAAAGAAAATGAAGAGAGTTCTTTTAATTATGCCTAACTGGATAGGAGATTCTCTTTTGGCTTCTCCTTCTTTAAGGGCGGTTAAGGAGAGTGGTAAGGAATTTTTAGCTATCTTGGCTGAAGAAAGAGTCAAAGAGGTTTTTCACAATAACCCCTTCTTAGATGAACTTATAACCTTTAAAGATAGAAGATTTTTTAGGCCCAAAGTTTTAAAAACCCTTATTTTGAGAATTTCTTTGTTAAAGATTGATACAGCAATTTTATTTAAACCTTCTTTTACTAAGTCTCTAATCTGTAAGCTTTCGGGGATAAAAGAGATAATCGGCTATAAGAGCAAAAAGGTTAGTTTTATAAACAGAAAAGTTCCCTCTCCTTCAGGAAATATCCACAAGATGGACTACTACTTAAATATCTTGGAAGCCATAGGTATAAAAACTAAGAAAACTCCGGAGTTCTTTATAAAGGAGGAATATTTGCAAAAAGCTAAGAAAATCTTAGAAGGGGTTTCTCCGGAGAGAAAAAAAATAGTTATTCATCCTAAGGCTAACTGGTCCCTGAAGATGTGGCCTAAGAAATATTTTGCTGAACTCGCGGATAGGTTAATAGAGGAGCTAAATAGCGAAGTCTTAATAACCGGTTCAGCTGAAGATGAGGATTTAGCCCTTAGTATTTATAGACTGATGAGAAATACCCCCCATATTTTAGCCGGTAAGACTAGTTTAGGAGAATTAGCTGGTTTATTAAAATTAGTAGATTTATTTATTTCTGCTGATACGGGGATAATGCACTTAGCCGCTGGCTTAAAAGTTCCTCTTATAGCTTTATTTGGGCCTACCCATCCTTCAATTAGTGGGCCCCGGGGAGAAGGATTTATTGAAGTGATTCATAAAGAAAAAGAGTGTTCTCTTCCTTGCTATAACCTTAAATGTAAAGATAACCTTTGTATGAAAAAGATAACTCCCCAGGAAGTTTTGGAGAAAGTTAAGAATTTTTTCACTACAAAGTAAAACTTAGAGATGGTAATAGGAGTTAATTTTCCTACTAATATAGGAGACACAATTCTGGCTTTGCCGGCCTTAGATGCTTTAAAAGAAAATTTTCCTCAGGCAAAGGTTACAGCTATTGCCTCTCCTAAAACCCGAGATTTATTATTTAGAAATAATTTTATAGACGAAGTTGTATTATTTGATAAGAAGTGGGGCTGGAGAGAAAAAATGGCTTTTTCTTTCTCATTGAGGAAGAAGTTTGAGTTATTTATAGATTTGAAGAATACTTTTCTCCCCATTGTTTTAGCTCCTAAAAGGAGGACACCTTTTTTGAGAATTTCTTCTCAAAGCACTCATAAAAAAGATTATTATCTTTCTCTTATTAAAAATTTAACTGAAAGTAGTAATGGCCTTGTGAAGAGTGAGGTTATTTTAGAGCCTCAGGAAAAAGAAAGATGGGTTAAGCTTTTTTCGGGGAAGGATTATTTATTTATAGCTACTTGTTCAGCTTCTTCTTTAAAACAGTACCCTTCTTCTTATTTAAAAGAGGTAGTTTATCAATTGAAAAGTAAACTTAAAATAGTCTTGTTAGGGAGAGAAGAAGACAGAAATTGCTATAAGGGCCTATTCAGTAAGGATATTATTAATTTAGCAGGCAAGACTAAGATTTGGGAAGTTTTTTTTCTTCTAAAAAATTATGCTAAGATTTTTTTAGGTGTGGATTCAAGCCTCTTACATATAGCCAGTTACTTAAATATTCCCACAGTAAGTATATTTGGTCCTACTTCTGAAAAATTATACGGACCTTATTCTGAGAATTCCTTAATTTTAAAAAGAGAAAATTTGGCTTGCCGTCCTTGTGGTAAAGCCCAATGTAGATTTAAGGCTAAGGAGTGTATGAGGGTGGAACCACAAAAAATTGTAGAAGCGGTATTAAAAGTTAGTAATGTCCAGCATTAATCTTCCCAAACCGGAGAAAATTTTAATCGTTCGGACTGATAGAATAGGAGATGTAGTTTTATCTACGCCGGTTATAAGAAATTTGAGAGAGAATTTTCCTAAAAGTTATATTGCCTTTATGTGTAGACCCTATACTAAAGATATCTTGATAGGTAATCCTTACTTGGATGAGGTAATTGTCTATGATAAGTACGGAAAAGATAAAAGCTGGCTTAATTCTATAAGATTTTCTTTCTATTTAAGAAGAAAAAAATTTGACTGGGCAATAATTCTTCATCCCACAAACCGAGCTCACTTAATAACTTTCTTTGCCAATATCCCGGTAAGAGTAGGTTGGGATAAGAAGCTGGGTTTTCTGCTTACTGAGAGAATTCCTCACCAGAAAGATAAGGGAGAGAAGCACGAGTTAGATTATAATTTAGAGCTTTTAAAAATTTTAGGTCTTAAGGTTTACTCTCGAGAAGTCTTTATTCCCTTATGTAAAGATTCAGAAAAATGGGCAGAAGATTTTTTTAAAAATTATAATTTAGATACTGATAAAGATAAGATTGTAGGATTAGGGATTGGAGCGAGTTGTCCTTCTAAGATATGGCCTCCTTCTTATTTTGCTCATTTAGCCAGGCTTTTAAGGGAAGAGTTAGGAGTAAAGATTTTAGTTATTGCTGAAGAGAGAGAAAGAAACTTAACTGAGGAATTTAAAGAGAATTTTAAAGAGGAATTTATAGACTTGACGGGAAAGTTAGATTTACCCAAAATATTTTCTTTATTCCGAAGGCTTTCTCTATTTATAGGAAATGATTCGGGGTTAATCCATATAGGCTGGGGTTTAGGCGTAGGAGTTATTTCTATTTTTGGCAGGAATGATGCTGGCCTCTCTCCTCAAAGGTGGAAGCCTTTAGGCAGTAATTCTTACTATTTTCATAAAGATTTAGGGTGTAACCCTTGCTTAGCCCATAATTGCAAGAAAGATTTTTTGTGTTTAAAGAAAATTTATCCTGAGGAGGTTTTCTCCCTGGCTAAGAAATTGATTTGCTAACTCCTTATTTATATGATAAAATCACTTTTTAATGAAGCCCAAATTATATCCCCTTAACAAGAGAAAGAGTAAAGTAAATATTAAGCAATTTGCTAAATTGGCAAAGATTAAGGATTTTTCTTGCTTCCTTAATAGTGTTCCTGATATTTTAGCTGGCCAGAACTTAAAACTTCTTGTAAAAAGAATTAAAGAGGCTCAGAAAAAAAGAAAAACAATAATTTTTACTTATGGTGCTCACTTTATTAAATGCGGGCTTTCACCTCTATTAATAGACCTGATAAAGAGAGGGTTTGTAAGTTGTTTGGCTACTAATGGAGCAGGGATTATCCATGATTTTGAGATAGCTTTTTGCGGAAAGACCTCTGAAGATGTTGCTGAGAATCTTAAAAAAGGTATGTTTGGTATGGCTGAAGAAACCGGGTTTTTTATTAACCAGGCTTGCCAGATAGCTTATCAGAATAATTTAGGTTTGGGCAGAGCTTTAGGAGAGTTAATTAGTAAAGAAAGACTTAAATACCGAAATTTAAGCCCGGTATACTGGGCTTATAAGAAGAAAATACCTTTTTGTGTCTTTGTGGGGATTGGCACAGATATTACCCACCAGCATCCTCAGGCTGAGGGGGCAAGTATAGGAGCGAGCTCTTTTAAAGATTTCCATAAGTTTAAAGAAGTAGTAGCTACCTTGGAAGGAGGAGCCATAATAAATTTTGGTTCAGCAGTTATAATCCCTGAAGTTTTTCTTAAGGCTTTAAATTTAGCCCGGAATTTAGGGTTTAAGGTTAGGAATTTTACTACAGTTAACTTTGATACTTATACTATGTATAGAGCTTATCAGAATATAGTTAATCGGCCTACCGGAGGAAAAGGTTTCTATTTTATTGGCCATCACGAGATAATGTTCCCTCTACTTTATCAATTACTTATAAGTAGTTAAAATATTTTTTAGATGAGAAAGCATTTAAATAAAGAAAGACTCCTAAACTTGATAGCTAAGTTTAAAAAAGCCAAACCCTTAGTCATAGGAGATATAATCTTAGACCATTATATCTGGGGCAGAGCAGAAAGGCTTTCACCAGAAGCTCCTGTTCCGGTAGTCTGGGCTAATCGGGAGAATTATCTTTTAGGAGGAGCTGGTAATGTAGCTTATAATCTTTCTTCTCTGGGAGCAAAAGCGAGTTTGGCTGGAGTAATAGGAAAGGATTTCTATGGAAGCCAACTTTTAACTCTTCTTAGGAAAGAGAAAATAAAAAGTGAATCCGTATTTGTTAGTAAAGATAGGCCTACTACTTTAAAGAGCCGGGTTATTGCCCAGCATCAGCAGGTGGTAAGAATAGACTGGGAGAGCCCTGAAGAAATTTCTTTAAATGTGAGCCGAAAGATAATAAACTTTGTAAAAAAGAATATTGATAATTTTTCCTCTATAATCATAGAAGATTACGCTAAAGGGGTGATAAACCCTTATCTTTTAGGAGAGATAGTCTCTTTAGCCAAGAAGAAGAAAAAAATTATTACTGTTGACCCTAAAGAAGAGCATTTTGATTATTATCAAGAAGTTACTGCCCTTACTCCTAACCTGAAAGAAGCCCAATACGGAGCAAATTTTAAAGTTAAGAAGAAAGAAGACTTAAATCTTTTAGGAAATATCTTGAGAGAGAAGTTGAACCCTGAGGCTTTATTAATTACCTTAGGAGAGGAAGGGATGAGAATTTTTCTCAGGGAAGGTGGGGCCTTCCATTTTCCTACTTACGCCTTAGAAGTTTTTGATGTCTCGGGAGCCGGAGACACAGTTATTGCTGTGTTTACTCTGGCTTTGTCCGTGGGAGCCTCTTTTTTAGAAGCAGGGTTTTTGGCCAATCTTTCAGCCGGGATTGTAGTGGGTAAGTTAGGAGTAGCCGGGGTTTTTGCCTCAGAACTTATTCAGCGACTCAATAGTTTTCCTAAGGCTAATATTCAGAAGATAGCGTAAATTTAATAAAATGGAAGTATTAGGAGTTATTCCGGCAAGACTTTCTTCTCAGAGGTTGCCCGGTAAGCTTTTAAGGAAGGTTTTAGGAAAGACTATCTTAGAGTGGACCTGGTCTCAGGCTAAAAAAGCTAAAAACTTAGAAGACTTAATAATTGCTGTTGATTGTGAAGAATTAAAAAAGGAAGCTGAAAATTTTGGAGCAAAAGTTGTATTGACTTCACCTGAACATTCTTCGGGTACAGAAAGGATTTGTGAGGCAGTATCATCTATAGATACCCGGATTGTAGTAAATATCCAGGCTGACGAGCCTTTAATTCATCCTTCAGTTATTGATTCTTTAGTAGAGACTATGCTTTCTGACGAGGAGCTGACTATGGCTACTCCTATAAAGGAGATTGAAGACGAAGAAGAGTTAGCTGACTCCAATATAGTGAAAGTAGTAATAGATAAAGATAATTTTGCTTTATATTTTTCCCGGACAGTCATTCCTTTTTTAAGGGATAGAGACTCCAAACCCACTTATTTTAAGCATTTAGGAATCTACGCTTACACTAAAGATTTTCTCTATGTATTTAAGAATTTACCCCCTTCTTCATTAGAAAAGGCAGAAAAACTTGAACAGCTGAGAGTTTTAGAGGCCGGATTTAAGATTAAGACAGTAATTACTAATTTTGATTCTTACGGAGTAGATACCGAAGAAGATTTAGAGAAAGTAGAAAGAGTTTTAATTGAAAAAGGCTATGCTTAAAAAAGAACAAAAGTTTATCTTAATTGCTGGGCCTTGTGTAATAGAAGATGAGAGGTTAACTTTTAAGATTGCCCAACAACTTAAAGAGATTGCGGCTAATTTTCCTTTACATTTTATATTCAAAGCCAGTTTTGATAAAGCTAATAGAACAAGACTTAATTCTTTCCGTGGCCCAGGTTTAGACAAAGGACTAACTATTCTTAAAAAGATAAAAGATAGACTAAAGATACCGGTGCTAAGCGATGTGCATTGTGTCAGTCAGATAAAATTAGTAGAGAAAGTTTTAGATGTTATTCAGATACCTGCTTTTCTCTGTCGGCAGACAGACCTTATCTTGGAAGCTTCCCGCACTAAAAAAACTATAAATATTAAGAAAGGACAGTTCCTTTCCCCTTACGATGTAAAGTATATAATAGAGAAAGTTGAATCTACTCATAATAGAAACATTTTGCTTACTGAAAGGGGGACTTTTTTTGGCTACAATAATTTAGTGGTTGATTTCCGCTCTTTTGGTATTTTAAAGTCTTTTGGGTATCCGGTGATATTTGATGTTACCCATTCTTTACAACGCCCCTCATCTAATCGGGGGGTTTCTGGCGGAGAAAGAAAGTTTGTAGTGCCTTTAGGAAGGGCTGCGGTTTCTTTTGGGGTTGATGGCATTTTTTGTGAAGTTCATCCTCAACCTCAGAAAGCTTTATCCGATAAATACACTTCTATTGATTTTAAGACATTAGAAAAACTCCTTAAAGATATTTTTAAAATAAGAAAGGTTATCAGTGGGTAATAAAGACAAGAAGATAATAGACTGGGCAAAAGAGGTTCTTAAGATTGAGGCTGAAGCTATCTTAAGCATTTTAGAAAGATTAAATCAAGAGTTTATCAGAGCTATAGAAATTCTTAAATCTTGTAAGGGAAAAGTTGTAACTACCGGTATGGGTAAAGCCGGGATAATTGCTCAAAAGTTTTCCGCTACTCTTTCTTCAACCGGAACTACTTCTATCTGGCTGCATCCTGCTGAAGCAGTTCACGGAGATTTGGGAAGAGTGTTGAAAGAAGATGCAGTGGTTATTTTTTCTTATAGTGGGGAGACTGAAGAGATAAAGGGGCTTTTGCCTTTTCTCAAAAAAATTGGCTCAAAGATAATCTCTTTTACAGGCAATAAAAACTCCTGTTTAGCTCAATATTCGGATGTAGCCTTAGATGTGAGGGTAGAGAGGGAGGCTTGTCCTTTGGGGCTTGCTCCCACTACTTCTACCACTGTAATGTTGGCTTTGGCTGATAGTGTGGCTGTAGTCCTTCAGAGGTTAAAAGGATTTAAGGAGAAAGACTTTGCTTTTTTTCATCCCAAAGGAAGTTTAGGCAGAAAGCTCTTATTGAGAGTGGAAGACTGTATGCGTAAAGGAAAACAGAATCCTTTAGTGAGAGAGAATACTCCTGTTTCTAAAGTTTTAGTAGCCATTACTGAGGCTCGGGCTGGAGCAGCTGTAGTTATAGATAAAAATAAAAAAGTTTTAGGGATTTTTACTGACGGTGATTTGAGAAGGCATTTAGAAAGGGATCCCCATCTTCCTAAAAGGAAGATTCGTCAGGTGATGACTAAGACTCCGGTAGTAGTCAGTAAAGATATTTTGGCTACTGAAGCTATGAGGATTATGGAGGAGAAAAAGATTGATGAAGTTCCCGTAGTAAATAAAAAGGGAAGGGCCGTAGGGTTATTAGATGTTCAGGATTTACTGAGAGCAGGAATAGTTTTATAATCAAAAAATGATTAGAGAAGATATTGTAGAGAAGGCAAAAAAGATAAAACTTTTGATTTTAGATGTGGATGGGGTTTTAACTGAAGGAAGCATTATTTATGATAACAAAGGCAGAGAGCTTAGAATTTTTAATGTTAAAGATGGGTTAGGGGTGTTTTTGCTTACTCAAAAAGGGTTTCCAGTGGTTATTTTGAGTGCCAAGAATTCTAAAGTTGTGAAAAGAAGAGCAAAGGATATGGGTATAAATGATGTTTTTTCAGGATACCCTAAGGAGAAATTTTTAGATAAGATAATTAAAAAATATAAAGTGGGTTTAGAAGAAGTAGCTTTCATAGGAGATGACCTTATTGATATAGAAGTAGCCAAAAGAGTAGGTTTCTCAATTGCAGTTAACGATGCGGTTGAAGACCTTAAGAGAATAGTTGATTTTATAACTGAAAATAAAGGAGGCAAAGGAGCAGTAAGAGAAGTTGTCGAAATTATTCTTCAGGCTAAAGATTTTAAATAAAACTTAAAAAACTCCTGTTGCTACTCCCTCAAGATATTAGGTTTTCCAACCTGAAAATGTTAAAATTCATACTAAGATTTCCTTCTTCTGGGGTATGCTTTCTTTTTCTTCTTTTTATATCAAATTTTCTATCTAAAAGCAGATTCATTCGGGCTGAAAACATTTTATTTTAGCAATTATTTTTGATATTTTGTTATTGTAACAATATTCGGGAAGATTTTTCTTGATTTATTCAACAGGTTGTGTTATAAATATTCTCCTTTTATCTTTTTTAAGTATTTTAAGGTATGAAAGAAGTTAAGATATTTGCTCGGGCCGGGCAAGGTGCGATTACTACTGCAGCTATATTGGGCGAAGCTCTATTCTACGAAGGAAAGTATACTTATGCCTTTCCTCACTTTGGAGCAGCCAGGATGGGCGCAGCTATGAATGCTTTTTTGAGGTTTGATGAGAAGCCCATAAGGCTGCGTTCTAAGATTTATGAGCCTGATTATATAATTGTGATTGACCCCACTTTAATAGAGTCGGAGAATGTATTTTCAGGATTAAAAAGCCAGGCTAAGGCAATTTTAGCGGTGAGAGAGAATACCCCCCAGTATAAAGGAGAAGATTCCCAGGTTTATAGAGTTCCTGCAGAGAAAATAGCTTTGGAAGTTATTGGTAAACCTTTTGCTAATACAGTTTTATTAGGAGCTTTCTCTAAAGTAAGCGGGGAAGTTAAATTAGAATCTATCTTGAAGGCGGTAGAAACAAGATTTAAAGATAAACCTCAGGTTTTAGGAAAGAATTTAGAGGCAGTTAGGAAGGGTTATTCTTCTATAGGGTAGTTTAAGATTTTTCCTCTAAGTTTATGAGAAAACAAAAGCATTAAAGTACTAATGAACTAAAATGTTTAGTATTTTAGTAGCAAAAGCAGGTTCCTCTAAAGATAACAAGACTGGTTCCTGGCGTTCAGTAAAGAGGCCTAAGTTTTTACAGAAAGATTGTATTGGCTGTGGTTTGTGCAAATTGATATGCCCCGAAGCTTGCATTGAGGGAGAAGAAAAAAATACTTACCGTCCTGATTACGACTATTGCAAAGGTTGTGGTCTGTGTGCTTATATCTGTCCTAAGAAGGATATTGAAATGATTCTTGAAACTGAGGAAAAATGAAGAAATTTCTTGAAGGTTCTCAGGCAGTAGCCAAAGCTGTAAAGTTAGCAAAGCCTGGGGTAATTTCTGCTTATCCTATTACTCCTCAGACTCACATTGTAGAAGGATTAGCTCAATTTGTAGCAGACGGGGAGTTAAAATCTGAATTTGTAAATGTAGAGAGTGAGCATTCGGCAGCTTCAGCTGTCTTAGGGGCAGAAGCCTGCGGGGTGAGGTCTTTTACCGCTACTTCTTCCCAAGGGCTAATTCTGATGAGTGAAGTTCTGTTTAATATTGCCGGGATGAGACTTCCAGTTATGCTTGTTTGTGCCAATAGGGCTTTATCGGCCCCTATTAATATCTGGAATGACCACCAGGATTCAATTGCTTTAAGAGATTCAGGCTGGATTCAGTTTTATGCTGAAAACCACCAGGAAGTAGTAGATTTCATACTTCAGGGTTATAAAATTGGAGAAAACCCCAAAATAATGCTTCCGGTTATGGTCTGCATGGATGGGTATATCTTAACTCACGGTATGGAAGTCGTAGATATACCTTCTCAAGAGCAAGTAGATAAGTTTTTACCACCTTATAATCCTCCTTATAAGTTAGATATAGATAATCCTTTGAGTTTGGGTTTATTGGGTGACCCTACAGTATACATGGAGACTCGTTATGCTATTCAGGATACTCTTAATAATGATGTTTTAAAATTAATCCCTCAGGTTAGTTCAGAATTTGAGAGTATTTTTGGAAGGAGGACTTTAAAGTTAGTAGAAACTTATAAGACTGAAGATGCTGAGGTTATTTTAGTAGCTATGGGCTCAGTAGCCGGAACCATTAAGGATGTAATTGACGAAGAGAGAAGTAAAGGTAAAAAAGTGGGTTTATTGAAGATAGTAACTTACCGGCCTTTCCCCAAGGAAGAAGTATTTAATATTTTAAAGCAAGCTTCTCGGGTAGGAGTTATAGAAAAAGCTATTTCCTTAGGTTCTGATGGTCCTTTATATACCGAAATTTCAGCTCTTTTCTCAGGAGAAAAAAATTCTCCTCAAATCAGTGGATTTATAGCTGGTTTGGGAGGTAGAGACATTACTGAAAAGACTATTCAAACTGTCATAGAGTTAGTAAAAGGGAAGAAAACAAGCTGTATTTTTATGGATTTGAATAAAGAATTACTCTGGGAGGATTTTCGTGTTATCTAAACATTTTTCTGAGCATAACTTTGTTTCTGGTCATACTGCCTGTGCCGGCTGTGGCCAGGCTTTAGCAGCCAGATTAGTAGTAGATGCAGCAGGCAAGAATACAATTGCTACTAATGCGACCGGTTGTTTAGAAGTTTTTTCCACTAAGGCTCCTCAGAGCAGTTGGAATATTCCCTGGATACATTCTCTATTTGAAAATTCAGCAGCAGTAGGGAGTGGGGTAGAATCTGCCTTAAGATACTTGGGAAAGATTGACAAAGTAAGAGTTATTTCTCAGGGAGGAGATGGAGGAACATCTGATATTGGACTTCAGGCACTTTCGGGGATGCTGGAGAGAGGCCATGATGTTTTATATGTCTGCTACGATAATGAGGCCTATATGAATACTGGGATTCAAAGAAGTAGCCTTACTCCCTTTTCTGCTAATACTACTACTTCTCCTCCGGGGAAAGTCTCCACAGGCAACCCTAAATTAAAGAAACCTTTGGTAGAAATATGTTCAGCCCACCATATTCCTTATTCAGCCTCAGCTTCTGTAGGTTATCCTCAGGATTTACAAAGAAAGGTTAAGAAGGCTTTATCTATTAGAGGTCCAAAATTTCTTCAGATTCATTGCCCTTGTCCTTTAGGCTGGAGGTATGAGCCAGGTTTAACTTTAGAGATAGCCAGACTAGCTGTAGGGAGTGGACTTTATCCTTTGATAGAATATGAGTATGGAAAATTAACCAAGGTTTTTAAGATACCTAAACCTAAACCAGTTGAGGAGTATTTGAAACTGCAGGGAAGATTCAGGCACATAGTCAATAGTCAAGAAGAAGTAGCCAAAATTCAGAAGATTGCCGATAAAAATATAGATTATTATCAGCTTAAGTAAGGAGGGGTTTTATGACTAAGATAGTGATTGATGAGTCTAAGTGTGTGGGCTGTGGTCTGTGTGTAAATAATTGTCCTGATTGTTTTGAACTTTCTGATGAAGGTATAGCTAAGGTGAAGAATTCTTCCTGTGAAGATTGTGATTTAAAAGATATAGCTTCTCAGTGCCCCGTAGAGGCTATAACTATTGAAGATTAGAATTTAGAAATAGTAAGTTTACTTTCTTTTATTAGCTGGATTATAAAATCAGAAAAGACTTCCGCTCTTTTTTCAGTAAGGATTAAATTTTTGTATTTCTCCTTTTCTTCTTTAAATTTTTCCTCATCAATACCTTTCTTTTCTAAGAGTTGAACTATTACCAAGCCCTTCTTTACTTCTAAGGGCTGAAGATGAATTTCTCCTGCTTGTAAGGAGAAGACAGTGTTTTTAAAGTTCATATCTAAGCCGATATTCTCTATAAAATCTTTCCTTTTAAAAAATTTGGTTTCCGAGAGAGTAGCCCCGGGATAAGAAGAGACTTCTCTTAAATCTTTTAATTTCTTTTCTTCTATTTCAGAGATTATTTTAGAAGCTAATTCTTTAGCTTTCTGGTGAACTTTTTCTTCTTTGAATTTTTCTTTAACTTCTGCTTTTACTTTACTAAACTCAGGGATGTGAGAAGGTTTTTCGTCAATCTTACTAAAAAAGATAAAACCTTCTTCTGTTTTAAATGGCCCGTAAATTTTATTTTTTTCAGCTTCCAGAGATTTAATAGCTATTTTCTTCTGCCAGCCTAATCCTTTAATAGGGTCTTCTACAGAGAAGTAATCAGTTTCTACTATTTCTAAATTAAACTTCTTAGCTATCTCTTCCAAAGATTTTCCTTTAAATTCTTTCTCTATCTCCTTAAGCCGGTCTTCGTAAGAAGGGCTAATTAAAAGATAATTTATCTTTACTTTAGGAGGAATTCTAAATTTTTCCTTATTTTCTTCAAAAAAACTTTTTAATTCTTCTTCAGTGGGGGTTATCTCTTCTTTAAGCTTTTCAAATTCTATGAGAATATATTTAGCTTTTGCCTGCTCGGTCTCTCTTTTAAATCTTTCTCTTATTTCCTGTTCAGTAACTTTTACATCTTTTAAAGCTCTCTCTCTTAATTTTTCTGCTCTTATCAGGTCTCTTAAGAATTCTTCAAACTGGGCAGGTGTAATCCCCAGTCTCTTAAGGATAGAAAGGTATCTCTTTTTAAGAGAGGAGGGTTGACTATTTAGGAAAGGAAAACTTTTAATGTAGTTTAAGACTTCCTCATCAGTTACCTCAATATTTTCTCTTTTGGCTTTTTCTATAAGGAGTAATCTTTGCCAGGCATAGGTTTTTAATTGATTTAGCTGAACCCCCGACAAGGCTTCTCTTCCTGCTTGAAGGAACAAAAGAGCCTGGATATTTTGGAGAAAAGCTTCAAACTCTTGAGGATAGACCTTCTTCCCATATATCTTTCCCAGGTAAGATGTCCTTGCTCTGATAAAATAGTTTGCTCCCCAGAAGACAAAAGCCGGCACAATTACTATAACTAAAAGCCAGAGAACCTTTTTAATATCAGTCTTTCTTATTTTTCTTAACATTTCTTTTTTAAATTGGCCTTATAGATTATCATATAAAGTTAGGCCTTACAAGGAGAAATTATAGTCTGGCTAACTTGAAATCTTTTAGTTTAAGGATGTTCTGTATTGAGCCTAAAGAAAGACTGCAAGTTATTTGGACTTGACAGGATTTACCCTTTTAGTAGAATTAAATCCAAGTGGTATACGTGGCTTTAGATGACAGGCTTTCTTTATACTCTTTTCCCAATCACCCCTTTAATAACTCCCGATACTTTTCTTTTAAGCAGGCTTTAGAGGGAAGAAAAATACTCTCTCTTTTAGGAAAGATAAATTCCCGCCAGGCAGAGATAGAGGAGCTGTTACTCTTTCATACTCCTGAATACATAGATTTTGTTAAGAGGGAGGAAGCTGAAGGTGGCTATTTAGATTTTGGAGATACTCCTGCTTTTAAAGGAGTATTTAAGGGGAGCAGAATTGTTGTAGGTACTACCCTCAATTCTATAGATAAGGCTATAGAGGAGAATACCCGGGTGTTTAATCCTGTAGGTGGTTTACACCATGCTTATAGAGATAAAGCAGGAGGTTTCTGTGTATTTAACGACATCGGCGTAGGCATAAATTATTTGAGGAAAAAATACAAGATAAAAAATATACTCTATTTTGACATTGATGCTCACCATGGTGATGGTGTCTTTTATTCTTTTTTAGAGGATCCCAATTTATACATCGTAGATTTTCATCAACGAGGTATATTCCCGGGAACAGGAGAAAAAAGAGAAAGAGGGGAAGGAAGAGCCTTAGGGACAAAACTGAATATAGAGCTGAAATCAGGGGCTGAGGACAGAGATTTTTTTAGGGAATTAAAAGAAGTGAGAGAATTTTTAGATACGAAGAAGATAGATTTTATCCTAATGCAAGCAGGCTGTGATTGTTTAGCCCAAGACCCTCTAACCTTTTTAAATTTAACTGAAGAAGTACACAGAGAAGTAACTAAGCTTTTACTGGAGATAGCTGAGAAATTCACTAAGGGGAGGATGGTAATATTGGGTGGGGGAGGATACCTTTTAGAGAATATAAAGAAAGCCTGGCCAGCAGTAATAGAAGAATTACTTTTAAGAGGAGCTTAATTTTTCTTTACAATATATCTTTAAAATTGTATAATTAATTTCTGTGCCTAAGCCCAAAAAGGTTAAAATTAGAAAAATCTGGTTGATTAATCCTAAGACCCGAATTAAGGAGAGTAAAAAAATATATAAAAGAAGTAAAGAAAAGCAAAGGTTTAAGAAAGAGGTTAACAAGTGTCTAAAAGAATCCTCAAGTTAGGTCTGCCTAAAGGGAGCCTTCAAGAGGCAACTTTTAAGCTTTTTCAGATGGCTGGGTTTAAAATAAGTTTAAGTTCTGAGCGTTCCTATTTTCCTTCCATAGATGATGAAGAAATTTTTCCTGTTTTAATTAGAGCTCAGGAGATGTCCCGCTATGTAGAGAAGGGAGATTTAGACTGCGGGATAACCGGAGAAGACTGGATTAGGGAAAACTCCTCTAAAGTTAAGAGGGTAGCCCAACTCCTTTATGCCAAGAAGACTTTCCGGCCAGTAAGGTGGGTAATAGCAGTAAGAGAAGATTCCAAGATTAAGAATGTAAGAGACTTAAAGGAGAAGAGAATTGCTACGGAGTTAGTAAATGTAACCAAACAATTTCTCAAAAAGCATAAGGTTAAAGCTTTTGTAGAGTTTAGCTGGGGTGCTACGGAAGTAAAGGTAAAGAGTGGTTTAGTTGACGCTATAGTTGAACTTACTGAAACCGGGGCCTCTTTGAGAGCTAATAATTTAAGGGAGATAGCCTGTGTTTGTGAGTCTACTACCAAGTTTATAGCTAACAATTCTGCTTATAAAGATAGCTGGAAGAGAAAAAAGATAGACTACATAGCCTTGCTTCTTTTAGGAGCAATCCAGGCTCAGGGGAAAGTGGGGATAAAATTAAATATGAAGAAGAAGGATTTAAATAAAGTCTTAGAAGTTTTGCCGGCTTTGAGAAAGCCAACGATTTCTTCTCTGGCTAGTAAAGACTGGTTTGCCTTAGAAGTTATAATAGAAGAAGATAAAGTTAAAAAACTCATACCCAGACTTAAAGAATTAGGAGCAGAAGGTATAGTAGAATATCCTTTAAATAAGATAATAAATTAAAACAGAACTATGCCTTGCGGGAGAAAAAGAAAATTAAAAAAAGTAAAGAGACACTGGTTTAAAAAGAGAAGGAAACAGCAGAGACACAAAAAGAAAAAGTAAAGAGTCCCTCAAAGAGAGTAAATATTAGAGCTACGATGAGAAGGATTTTTTTTCTCAGCTTAGGTGTGTGGTTTATCTTTTCTGGCTTTAAAATCGGAGATAAGCCTCCTTCTAAAAATATTAATCCTGCTTATAGTTCTTACCTTAAAGGTCTTCTTTCTGAATGCTACGGGGATTCTCAGAGAGCTTTAGAAGAATACCTAAAAGCAGGTAAGTTTGATGAGGAGTCTGTTTCTCTTCAAATACGAATAGCTGTTCAATATATAAAATTGAATAAGATTCCCGAGGCCCTAACTATTTTAAAAGAACTTACTCAAAAAGAGCCTGTAAATTTAGATGCTTATCTTCTGTTAATACTTATTTATTCTTCTCAGAGAAAAGAGAAAGAAGCCACCGATGTCTATGAGGAGATGCTTTCTAAACTTTACAAAGAAAAACCTGGTAATTTAAAGATTGCCGAGAATTTAGCTCAGTTTAAATTCCAGAAGAAAGATTTTAATTCTGCCTTGAAAATTTATGAGACTATTTTGAAGGCTAATCCTGAGTATAGCGATGCTTATTTTTGGATTGGCTACATCTACGAGGAAAAAGGCCAGAGACAGAAAGCTATTGAGTTCTGGAAGCAGGGACTCAAATTTAATCCTGAACATTCGGATATTTTGAATTCTTTAGGTTATATATATGCTGAAGAAGGCATAAACTTAGATGAAGCAGAAGCTTTAATTAAGAGAGCCTTAGAAATGGAGCCCGACTCTCCAGCCTATTTAGATAGTTTAGGCTGGGTTTATTTTAAGAAAGGAGATTATCCTAAAGCTAAGGAATATATTGAAAAAGCTGCTTCTTTTATGAAGGACCCAGTAATTTTAGAACATTTAGGAGATGTCTATTATTGTTCTGGAAGCAGAGAGCAAGCAAAGAAAATTTGGGAAGAAGTCCTAAAGCTTCAGCCCGAAAACAAAGTTCTTGAGCAAAAACTTAGAGGAGAAAATGAACCCTGCCAAGATTAAGTTTTTAAAGAAGAAGGCTAATCAGATAAGGAAGTTGATAATAAAGATGCTTTCTCGGGCAGGAAGTGGGCATCCCGGAGGTTCTTTGTCTTGTGCAGAGATTATTACTTGTTTATATTTTGAGGTAATGCGGCATAATCCTAAAGACCCTAATTGGCCCGAGAGAGACAGGTTCCATCTCTCTAAAGGCCATGCTTGCCCCGCCTGGTATTCTGCTTTGAGTTTGGCCGGATATTTTGAGGAGAAGCACTTATTTACTTTAAGAAGATTAGGGTCAATTCTTCAGGGGCATCCTGACCGCAGAACCCCGGGAGTAGAGGTAGCTTCAGGTTCCTTGGGGCAGGGTCTTTCAGTAGCTTTAGGGATGAGTTTAGCCTTAAGGTTAGATAAAAGAGATTCTCGAGTTTATTGTCTTATGGGAGACGGTGAGATTCAAGAAGGGAACATCTGGGAGGCAGCTATGGCTTCGGCTCACTTTAAGGTGGATAATCTCTGTGGAATTGTAGACTACAATAGATTTCAGATAGATGGAAGGATAGAAAAGATTATGAATATCGAGCCTTTAGTGAATAAGTGGGAAAGTTTTGGCTGGCATGTAGTACAGGCTGATGGTCACAATATAGAAGAACTCTTAGAAGCTTTTGGGGAAGCTAAGCAGATTAAGGGCAAACCCACAGTAATAATTGCTCATACAGTTAAAGGTAAGGGTGTTTCTTTTATGGAACATGTGGTAGATTTCCACGGAAGAGCTCCCACTAAAGAAGAAGAAAAAATTGCTCTTAAGGAGCTCGAAGATTTAGAAGGATTTATTTAGCTAACTGAGATTAGATAAGTATGGCTGAATTATTTTATGCTCGAGATTTTTATGGTAAGACTCTTGTAGAGTTAGGGAGAAAAGACCCTAATATTGTAGTTTTAGATGCTGATTTGTCTGGCTCTACCCGTACTGCTTTATTTGGGAGAGAATTCCCAGAGAGATTTTTTAATATGGGAGTAGCTGAGCAGAATATGATGGCTACAGCTTCAGGTTTAGCCAGCTGTGGAAAGGTAGTCTTTGCTTCTACCTTTTCTATGTTTGCTTCAGCCAGAGCCTTAGACCAGATAAGGAATACTATTTCTTATAATAACTTTAATGTAAAAATAGTGGCTTCTCACGGAGGTATTACTGTGGGTGAGGATGGTTCTTCTCACCAGGCTTTAGAAGATATCTCTTTTATGCGAGTTATCCCTAATATGAAGGTAGTGGTGCCTTGTGATGCTGAGGAGACCAGAGAAGCAGTAATTTCTGCCTATAAAACCCCAGGGCCTTTCTACATCCGTGTTGGTCGGGCTAAAGTTCCTCAAATTGAAGGAAAGAAACCTTTTGTGCTGGGCCAAGGTTATATCTTAAACGAAGGAGAGGACTTAGCTATAATTAGTTGTGGCTTTATGGTCTATCAGGCTCTGAGAGCCTTAGAAATTTTAAAAAAACAGGGCGTAAACCCTTACGTAGTAAATATCCACACTATAAAACCTATAGACGAAAAGTTAATATCAGAATTAGCTGAGAAAGTAAAAGGCTTTGTAGTTTGTGAGGAACATTCAATAATTGGCGGTTTGGGTTCAACTGTAGCTGAAGTAGTTTCGGAGAGAAAACCTTTGTTAATAAAGAGAATCGGGATAAGAGATAGTTTTGGCCAATCAGGAACTCCTGGAGAACTTCTTAAGTTTTACGGTTTAGAACCAGAAAATATCACCCAAGCCTGTTTAGAGATTCTCAGAAATGCTTGATTGTATCTATCACAGTTCTTCTAAGAGCGTCTTTCTTAGAACTCCTGCTAAACTGAACCTCTATTTAAATATCTCAGGTAAAAGAAAAGATGGCTACCATAATATCTGCAGTATAATAGAGAGAATAGCTCTTTTTGACGATTTAAGATTAGTTCTTAACAATACTAAGAAAGTAAGACTGTTCTGTAATATAAAGGAGTTGAATAATCCTTCTAACTTGGCCTTTAGAGCCTGCGAATTATTTCGCAGAAGTTACAAGATAACTGAAGGGGTAGATATTTTTTTAAACAAGAATATCCCTCCGGGCGCAGGTTTAGGAGGAGCTTCTTCTAATTGTGCGGGAGTACTTTTAGGTTTAAGTAAGCTTTTTAAGTTAGAGTTAAGTCTTAATCAGCTTTACAGGTTAGGCGAAAAATTAGGTTCTGATGTTAATTTTTTCCTAAGAGGAATTAGTTTTGCCTTGGCTTTAGGCAGAGGAGAGAAGATTTATCCTTTAGAAGGCGGGTTTAAGATTAACCACCTTTTAATTCTGCCTAATTTTTCTTCTTCTACTGCCAAAGTATATAAAGCTTACAACTTAAATTTGACAACTTCTATTGACAATGCTAAACTAATAATTTATAGTTTGAAGAAGAAAGATAAAGCTTTCTTAGAAAAGTTAATTTTTAATGCTCTAACTAAGCCTTTTTTGAAGGTATATCCTGAGGGGAGAGAGATTTTTGAAATTATTTCTCGAAGAGAAGATTATTCCTTTTCTTTGACCGGCTCAGGCTCAGCTGTTTTTCTTCTTTATAAACAAAAATTAGGAGGTAAAATATATAAGAGCTTAAAAAAGTTGGGGGTTAAATTCTTACAGGTTTCTACATTTTAACCAAAGGAGGCCAGCTTATGGAGATTACCGAAGTTAAGATTTCTCTTCGTGAGGGGGCTAACAAAAAACTTAAAGCCTATGCTACGGTTACCTTTGATGATTGTTTCGTGGTGAGAAACATCAAGGTAATCGAAGGGAGTTCCGGGCTTTTTGTAGCTATGCCTGCCCGAAAAATGAGACAGTTTTGCCCCCGTTGTGGCAAGAGGATTGAGCTTAAGTCTAAGTTCTGCAGTCAGTGTGGAGCGCAGCTTCCTCCCCCTCCGCGGGATTTGCAGCAAGAAAAAACTTCTCAGATTCATCAGGATATTGCTCATCCTATTAATCAGCAGTTTAGGGATTATCTTCAGAAGAAGATTTTAGACGCTTACCAGGAGGAGAAAAATAAAGTTCAGCAGACAAAAGGGATAAATTCAGGCTCTGCTTTTACGGGCGAAACATCTTTCTAAATTTTCCTGCTGATATCCTAAACCCAACTCTCTTCTGGCGCAGGGTTAAAAACCTGGGCTAGCAGAATTTGCCCTGACTTAGAACAAAGTTTAGTTCTAATAAGGGTGAGGGGTAGTTATTCTGGTTAAGGGTTTTGGTGTTTGAGGGTATATTGCCCGGTGGTGTAACTGGTAACACACCAGAATTTGGATCTGGTTTTTGAGGTTCGAATCCTCACCGGGCAGAGATTTAAGTTCGAAGAAAAGTTGAAGGGGAAATAAATGAGTAAAAGTTTTAAGTTTATAACTGGGGTGGTATTGGCTGCCGGGAAAGGAGTGAGAATGAATTCTCAACTCCCTAAGGTTCTTCATAAACTTTGTGGGTTGCCTCTTATATATTATCCTTTATCTTTACTTTCTTCACTCCACCTAAAGAATATTATTGTAGTTTTAGGCCATAAGAAAGAAGAAGTGAAGGAAGAAATAGTTAAGGAGTTTAAAGGAATTAATTTTGCCTGTCAGCGAGTTTTAAATGGGAGCGCTAAGGCTTTAGAGTCTGCTTTAAAGTATGTAGACACTCCCTACCTTTTAGTTATGTGTGCAGATTCTTCTTTTTTAGATAAGAAGGTTTTTCAGAAGGCTATTTCTTTCCATATTTCTAAGAGAAATGCTTGTACGGTCTTGAGTAGAGAGAGTTCTTCTCCTTCTTCTCTGGGAAGGATTATAAGAGATTCTCGGAATGAAATTCTGGAAATTAGAGAAGAGGTTGATTTAGACCGCAAAAATATGCCTTCTTTAAAAGAGGTAAATGCCGGTATCTATATATTTAATCGGGAAGAGCTCTCCAAACAGATAAAAAAGGTTAAGCCCCACCCTAAAAAGAAAGAGTACTTTCTTACTGACATTATAGAGATTTTCCGGAGGAAAAACTATAAAGTCCGAGCCTTTAAGGTTGGAGAAAGAGAAATTTTTTATTCAGTAAACAGCCTTAAAGACCTTATTGAGGCAGAAAAGGTTGTCCGAACCTATCTTATTGAGGGGCTTATAGATAAAGGGGTAAGAATCTTAGACCCTCAAACTACTTTTTTAGGTCCTAAGACTTTTATAGGAAAAAATTCGGTAATTTATCCCTTTACCTTTTTAGAAAATAATGTTAAAATTGGAAATTCTTGTGGAGTGGGGCCTTTTGTCCACTTAAGAGAAGGCACAGTTATAGGAGATAATTCCTATATAGGTAATTTTACTGAGTTAGTAAGAACTAAGCTTTCTTCTAGAGTGAAAATGAAGCACTTTGGTTATTTAGGAGATACTGAAGTAGGGAGTAAAGTTAATATTGGCGCAGGAGTAGTAACTGCTAACTTTGATGGTAAAAAGAAAAATAAGACTAAGATTTCCGATTCAGCCTTTATTGGTTCAGATACAATAATCGTAGCCCCAGTTAAAATAGGAAAATCCGCTTTTACTGGCGCAGGTAGTGTGATAACTAAGGATGTAGAGGATAAAACCTTAGTAGTAGGTGTGCCAGCTAAAAAAGTAAGAGAGATAAAAAATGTTTAACAGAATTTCTATATTTACCGGGAACGCTCACCCTAAATTAGCTAAGGATATAGCTAAATATTTAGGAGGAAAGATTTCTCCTGCTTTGGTTTCCCGGTTCAGTGACGGAGAGGTAAGAGTAAAGATTGAGGAAAATGTCCGGGGTAAAGATGTTTTTGTAGTTCAACCTACTTCTCCTCCGGTAAATGAAAACTTAATGGAGCTTTTAATTATGATTGATGCTTTAAAGAGGGCTTCAGCCCGAAGGATTACTGCAGTTATTCCTTATTTTGGCTATGCCCGTCAGGATAGAAAGGACCAGCCTCGAGTTCCTATTACTGCTAAATTGGTGGCTAATCTCTTGACTGTAGCTGGCGCTGACCGAGTTCTTACCTTAGATTTACATGCTGGCCAAATTCAGGGATTTTTTGATATACCTTTAGACCATCTTTACGCTATTAATGTTTTTGTGGAGTATTTTTCTAAGAAGTTAAAAAATAACTTGGTAGTAGTCTCTCCAGATGTAGGAGGAATAAAAATGGCCCGAGCTTATGCTAAGAGATTATCGGCAGGTTTAGCTATTGTAGATAAGAGGAGAAACAGCCCTGATTCTACTTCAGCTATCCACATCTTAGGAGAGGTAGAAGGGAAAAACTGTGTTTTAGTAGATGATATAATAGCTACGGGAAGTTCTTTAATTGAGGCTGCGAAGGCTTTAAAAAGAGCCAAGAGTAAAGATATTTATGCCGCGGTCACTCACGGGGTTTTGTCTAAAGATGCAGTTAAAAAAATAGAGAATTCAGATATTAAGCAATTGGTTATTACTGATAGTATACCTCTTCCTCCAGAAAAAAGAAGTCTTAAGATTAAAGTAGTAAGTGTTGCTTCTTTGTTAGGAGAAGCCATTAAGAGGATTCACGAGGAAAAATCCATAAGTATTCTTTTTGAATTTTAGGAGTTAGAATATGGAAGAAATAAAAATAAAAGCTTTAGCAAGGGAAGAGACAGGGACTTCTGAAGCCAAGAAATTAAGGAGAAGTAAATTTATTCCGGGCATAGTCTACGGTAAAGATATAAATACCTTAATTAAGATAGAAAAGTCAGAACTTAAATACTTAAAAGCTCACCATTTTTCTGAAAATATCTTAATAAACTTAGAGATTAAAAATAAGGAGAACTCCCAGAATATCCCTGTTCTATTAAAAGATTATCAACTCAGTCCTTTAACTGAGGAGATTATCCATTTAGATTTTATAAAAGTCTCTCTAGAAGAGAAGGTGGCAGTAGAAGTACCCTTAGAGATAAAAGGGGTTCCTAAGGGGGTTAAGACCGGCGGGGTTTTAGAGAGGATTCTCTGGAATTTAAAAGTAGAGTGTTTACCTAAAGATATTCCTGAGAGTATTGTTGTAGATGTTTCGGAATTAGATATCGGCGATTCTATCCATGTAGAGGATTTAGTTTTACCTTCGGGAGTTATAGCTTTGACTGAACCTAAGGAGGTAGTGGTTACAGTTCTTGCCCCGATGAAAGAAGAAGAGGTTGTTCCTGAAGAAGAAGCTGTAGAAGAACCGGAAGTTATAAAAGAAAAGCCTAAAGAAGAAAAGGAATCTTCTAAGGAAGAGGAGAGTTGAGACTGGTTGTAGGCTTAGGCAATCCCGGTTTAAAATTTAAAGAAAGTCGTCATAATTTAGGATTTATGGTTGTTGAAGAATTAGCCAAAAAGTTTAAAGCTTCTTTTAAAAGAAACATTCATTGTAAAGCTTATGTATCTCTTAATAAAGAGGTAATTTTAGCTAAACCCTATACATTTATGAATCTTTCGGGGTTTTCGGTGAGAAGACTAAAGGAAAAATTTGATATTAGCCTTAGAGATATTTTAGTAATCTGCGATGACTTTAATTTACCTTTGGGTAAACTCAGATTGAAACCCCAAGGAAGTAGCGGAGGTCACAAAGGTCTTTCTTCAATTATTCAAGCCTTAGAGAGCGAGGATTTCCCCCGCTTGAGGATAGGTATAGGCAGGCCTTTAGAGGAAGATTTTAGTTCTTTTGTCTTATCTAGATTTTCTCAAGAAGAATTATCAATAGTAAAGGAAGCTATTTCTAAAGCTGTAAGTTGTACCCAGGAGTGGATTTATCAGGATATTCAAAGATTGATGGCTAAATATAATTAGATTAGAAGAGATGAGAAATTACGAGTTAGTTCTTATATTAAGACCGGACTTAGATAGAAGTTCTTACGAGGGATTAAGAGAAAAAATTTCTTCTTTACTTTCTAAAGAAGAAGGTAAACTCTCTTCCTGGCAGATTTGGAAAGAAAAACAGAGGTTTTCTTACCCGTTGAGATTGAGGGGGGCAGAGAAGAAGAAATTTACTGAAGGAACTTACATCCTTTGTAGTTTTTTACTTTTTCCTTCTAAGATGAAAAGTTTAAAATATACCCTGGATTTAGAGGAGAGGATTATAAGATATTTAATAGTAAATAAAGAAGCAAGGTAAGGAGAATTATGGCTAATTTAAATAAAGTATTTCTTATTGGTAATTTGACTAGAGACCCTGAACTTCGCTATACTCCCCAGGGTAGCCCTGTAACTACTTTAAGGATTGCGGTGAATAGGAATTTTCGTACTAAGGCTGGAGAGAATAAGAGAGAAACTTGTTTTGTAAATATCATCAGTTGGGGCAATTTAGCTGAAATTTGCAATCAGTATCTTCAAAAGGGGAGAGCTGTTTTTGTAGAGGGTAGACTTCAATCCCGAAGCTGGCAGGATTCTCAGGGTAAGAACCGTTCAGTAGTAGAGGTAAGGGCTGAAAGAATTCAGTTTTTAGGCCCTAAGACTGAACCGGGGGTAGAAGTAGATTTAGGTTCTGAGCCGGATTTAGAACTAGGAGAGGAAGATTCTCAGTCTCAGTTAGGAGCTTAATATGGCAGTGAAGAGGCAAAGGAAAACAGTAAGATTTAAAAAGAGATGTATATTCTGCAAAGATAAAACCCCCATAGACTACAAAGACGTAGGCCTGCTCTCTAAATTTATAAATGTAAAGGGAAAGATTACTTCCCGGAGAGTGAATGGAAACTGTGCTAAACACCAGAGGAAATTGGCTAAAGCTATAAAGAGAGCAAGATTTTTAGCACTTCTGCCTTATTCAGCAAGATGAAAATAATCCTCTTAGAAGATATAGAAAAATTAGGCTCAACAGGAGAAATTGTAGAGGTAAAAGATGGATTTGCCCGCAATTATCTTCTCCCCCAGGCTAAAGCCTTAGAAGCTACCCCTGAAAATATCCTTATTTTCCAAAGAAAGAAGGAGAAAGAAGAGAGAAATAAGGAAAAACAGAGGCAGAAAGCTTTAGAATTTGCTGAGGAGCTTTCTAAAATTTCTTTAACTGTGGCTTGTCCAGCTAAGGAGAATGAGGAGCTTTTTGGTTCAGTTACCCCTCAGATGATAGTTTCTGCTTTAAAAGAAGAAGGTTACGAAATTGACAAGGATAAGATTAAGATAGAGGAGCCTATAAAGAAATTAGGCATATATAAGGTGAAGATAGAAATTTACCCTGAAGTTATGGCTGAAGTTAAATTGTGGGTAGTGAAGAAGTAGGGAAGTTATGCCAGTTCCTGATATAACCTCAGATAAAATCCCCCCTCAGAACATAGAGGCCGAGCAAGCAGTCTTAGGAGCTATGCTTATAAATGAGAAGATTATCCCTGAGATTTTAGAGATTATTGATGACACCTATTTTTATAAGGAAGCTCATCGCCAGATATTTTCAGTGATTGTGGAGTTATTCCACAATAGAAAGAACGTCGATATAGTTACTGTGGCTGAAGTATTGAAGAAAAGGAAAAAATTAGAGGAAGTAGGTGGGGTAGTCTATCTTACTAACCTGGTGGATAATGTTCCGGTTGCTTCCAATGCAGTAAGTTATGCTAAAATTGTTAAAGAGAAAGGAATTTTGCGGGCTTTAATAAACTCATCTTTTCAGATTCTTTCTTTATGTTATGAGGCTAAAGAAGATGCTTCTTCTATATTGGATAAGTCAGAGAGGTTAATATTTGAGATAAGTGATAGACGGATAGAAGGGGGCTATGTCCACATAAAAGAGATTATTAAGAGCAGTATTGAGTTAATTGACAGTCTTTATCAAAAGAAGAGTCATGTTACTGGTTTACCTACAGGATTTAAAGAATTTGATATTAAGACCTCAGGTCTTCACCCGGGAGACTTAATAGTTATTGCCGGAAGACCTTCTATGGGTAAGAGTGCTTTTGTCACTTGTTTAGCTGAATATATAGGCGTAGAGTGTAATATTCCGGTAGGGTTTTTTAGTCTGGAGATGTCTAAGGAACAATTAGTTCAAAGATTTCTCTGTTCTTATGCTAAGGTAGATGCTCATAAGTTAAGAACCGGTTTTCTTTCTCCTTCGGATTGGCCTCTTCTTACTTCAGCTGCAGGGAAATTGTCAGAAGCTCCTTTATTTATTGATGATACCCCTGCTATAAATATTTTTGAGCTGAGGGCAAAAGCCAGGAGAATGCGTTCCCATCATAATATCCAGTTAGTTATAGTAGATTATCTTCAACTTATAAGAGGAAGTGGAAGGCCGGAAAGTAGACAGCAGGAAATTTCAGAAGTTTCTCAGGCTCTTAAAGCTTTAGCCAAGGAGTTAGATGTTCCGGTAGTAGCGGTAAGTCAGCTTTCCCGGGAAGTAGAAAAGCGTGAAGACCATAGACCTCGACTTTCTGACTTGAGAGAATCAGGGGCTATTGAGCAGGATGCAGATTTAGTAGTCTTACTTTATAGAGATGATTATTATGACCCTGATAGTGAGAAGAAAGGCATAGCTGAAGTAAACATAGCTAAGCAGAGGAATGGTCCTACAGGAGTAATTGAATTAGGTTTTGTAAGGGAGTATATGAAATTTGTAAATTTGGATTTTGTTCACAGTGAAGAAGAATTGGGAGAGGAAGGAGAAAAGCTTAATTGACTTTCTTAAAGGAATTGGTATAATAACTTAAAATGGATAGAAGAAAAGAGATTACTAGCTTAAGAATTATCTTCTGCTTTTTTATTTTTTTTTATCTTCCTCTTCTGGTTTTTCCCCAGGATAATTCTAAAATAGTCTCTGCTATAGAAATTAGAGGCAATAAAGCCATAAGTAAGGATAAAATAGTTACTCAGATAAAAACCCGAATCGGGCAAGTTTATAATGAACACGTAGTAAACGAGGATATAAAGAGGGTATTTTCTTTAGGTTATTTTGAAGATATTTCTACTGAGATTGAAGAAGAAGATGGAAAAGTAAAACTTATCTTTATAGTAAAAGAGAAACCTATCCTTAAAAAAATAGAGATAAAGGGAGCAAAGACTATAAAGTCCTTTCATTTACTTAAAGAAATTAAAGAAGTTGGTTTAAAAGAAGGTTCTTTCTTAGATGAGATTAAGATTAAGGAAGCTGAGCAGAGAATTTTAGATTTATATATTAAGAAGGGATTTTCTAAAACTAAAGTTGAGTATAAAATTTCTAAAAATACCTTAGAAAATACAGCTGATTTAACTTTTCAGATTAAGGAAAGCAGGCGCTTAAGGGTAAAGAGAATTTTTATAACTGGGAATTTAAGTTTTCCTGATAAGAGAATTATTAAACTTATGAAGACAAGACCTTCCTGGCTTTTTCGAGCAGGTTTTTTCAAAGAGAAGACTTTTCAGGATGATTTAGAAAGGATAGAAGCTTTTTATAGGAGAGAAGGGTATCAAGATATAGAAGTAACTCCTCAGATAGAAACAGATGAGAGAAGAGGATTTCTTTATATTACTTTAAATGTAAATGAGGGGAAAAGGTATTTGATAGGAAAGGTCAACTTAGAAGGAGCGAAAGAGGTTTCTTCTCAAGAAATAAAAAAGGCTCTAACTATAGATACTGGTGACATCTATAGTGAAGAAAAGATTCAGGAACAGGTGGCCAGAATTCAAGAAGTCTATTTTAATAAAGGTTATATTTTTTCTCAAGTAAAACCTGTATCTTTCGTTAATCCTGAGACTGGTTTTGTAGATGTAACTTTTAAGATAACTGAAAATACCTTAGTTTATGTGAGGATGATAGAAATTACGGGAAATACTAAGACTAAAGATAAAGTTGTAAGAAGAGAACTTCGGATTAGGCCGGGAGAAAGGTTTGATGGAGATAAGCTCAAGCGTTCTAAGCAAAATTTAGAAAATTTAGGGTTTTTTGAAGAGGTTAAATTTGATGTAAAGCCTACACCTCAGTCCAACTATCAAGATTTGGTGGTAGAAGTCAAAGAAGCTAAAACTGGAAGTTTTAGCTTTGGTGGAGGTTATAGCTCTGTGGATGAATTTATTGGCTTTTTAGAATTAAGGCAAAGGAATTTTGACCTTTTTAACTTTCCTTACTTTACTGGAGCAGGAGAAGATTTAACTCTCTATCTTCAAACCGGTACCACTACTGAAGAATATCTTCTCAGTTTTACTGAACCCTGGTTGTTTGATAGGCCTATTTCTTTCGGTATTGATGGTTATCGACGGGAACACCAGAGAGAGAGTGATGTAGGTTACGGTTATAATGAAAAAAGAAAAGGAGGAAGACTTAGGTTTGAAAAGCGTTTTACTGATACTTTTCGAGCAGGGGTAAGTTATAACTTTGAGACCATTACTATTTCTGATATTTCCCCTGATGCTAGTTCTGAACTCTTTAAAGAGGAAGGAGAAAATGATATAAGTAAATTAGGTTTTTCTTTAACCTGGGATAAAAGAGATAATGTTTTTTCTCCCCAGAGAGGTTTTATTTTCTCTAATTCTTTAGAGATAGCCGGAGGAGCTTTTGGAGGAGATAAGGATTTTTTAAAGTTTTATTCTAGTTTTAGTAAATACTTTCCTTTGTTTAGGGGCTCAGTATTAGAGTGTAGGTTGAGGGCAGGCTTAGCTAAGGAATACGGGGATTCTCAAGAAGTTCCTATCTATGAAAGATTTTTTGCTGGTGGCGCCTCTACTATCCGGGGTTATCAAGAAAGGAAAGTTGGTCCTATTGACCCGGTGAGTGAAGACCCGGTGGGAGGAGAATCCCTTTTTATAGCTAACATAGAATATACTTATCCTTTAGGAGATTATTTTAAATTAGCTTGTTTCTTTGATACAGGGAAAGTTTGGAAGGATTATTCAGATTTTTTAAGCGGGAATTTAATGTCCAGTGTAGGTATTGGGTTGAGAGTCAAAACTCCTTTAGGTCCAGTGAGTGTAGATTACGGTTATCCTTTAGATTTAGAACCCGGCGAAGATAAAAAAACAGGGAGGTTTCATTTTAATATAAGCAGGGGATTTTAAAGAAAGGGGGATGAATATGGGTAGGTTATTAAGAGGAGTTATAGTAATGCTGGTGAGTTTAGGATTTTTAGCTTCGAGCCTAGCCTATGCTGAAGATATAATCTGTGTAGATTTGTTTGAGGTTTTTAGTAAATATAAGAAGACTGAAGATTATGATAAACTCCTAGAAGAAAAACAAAACAAAAAGGAAGAAGAATTAGAGAAAGAGAAAAAAGAACTGGATAAACTTAAAGAGCAACTTAAACTTATAAAAGAGAGCGAAAGGGAGGTTAAGAAGAAAGAAATAGAAGAGAAAACATCAGAGTTTAATGACTTAAGAAGGCAGGCGCTTTTAGACTTGAAGAAAGAGAGAGATACCAGGATGAAAGAGATACTCGAAGATATTCAGGCAGCTATCGAGAAATACGCTGAGAAAAATAAGGTTAAGATAGTATTAAAAAAATCGGCGGTATCTTTCGTAGACAGCAAGTTAGACAAAACTAAAGATATTATAAATATTATTAATAAGGAGTATAAAAAGTGAAGATGACTTTAGATGAGATAGCTCAGTTAATAGAAGGAGAAGTTGTTGGCGACCCTAATATTGTAATTACCGGAATTTCAGGGATTAAAGAGGCTAAACAAGGAGACATAACTTTTTTAGCTAATCCTAAGTATACTCCCTTATTAAAGACAACTCAGGCTTCAGCAATCATTACTTCTTTTGAGGTAAACAATACTTCTAAACCTCTTATAAAGACAGCAAATCCTTCTTTAGCTTTTGCTAAGATAGTCTCTCTGGTAGGTCCTAATAATGTCCGCCACCCTCAAGGCATTCACCCTACCGCTTTAATTGCTGAGAATGTTAAGTTGGGTAAAGATGTAGCTATTGGAGCCTATGCAATAATTGAAGAAGGGGTAGTAATTGGAGACAATACTATTATCTATGGAGGTTGCTTCATTGGTCACGATACTAAAATTGGCAAAGATGTACTTATCTATCCTAATGTTTCTATAAGAGAAAGGATAGAGATTGGTGATAGGGTGATAATCCACTCTGGTACAGTTATAGGGTCTGATGGTTTTGGTTTTGCCACGGTTAAGGGAGTTCAGGAGAAGATTCCTCAGATTGGTACAGTAGTTATAGAAGATGATGTGGAGATTGGAGCAAATGTTACTATTGATAGAGCAAGGTTTGATAAGACTTTAATTGGGAAGGGAACCAAGATAGATAATTTAGTTCAGATTGCCCATAATGTTATAATAGGTGAGCATTCTATAATCGTAGCTCAGGCAGGGATTTCCGGGAGTACTGTAGTTGGTAAAGGAGTAATTTTAGCTGGTCAGGCAGGAGTAGTAGGCCATATCCATATTGGCGATGGAGCAATAGTGGCAGCTCAGGCCGGAGTTACTAAGTCAGTTCCTCCTAATACCAAAGTCTCAGGTTATCCAGCAAAACCTCATGAACAAGCTAAGAGAGTAAATGCCTGCGTACAGAGGCTCCCTCTTGCCTATAAGAGGATAAAAGAATTAGAGGAAGAAGTAAAGAAACTTAAAGAGAAATTAGAAGAGTTGACTTCTAAACTTGAGAGAGGAGTGAAATAGGTAGATGTCAGGAGTAGCTAAACAGAAGACAATTAAAAAAGAAGTAAGTTTAGAAGGGGTAGGCCTTCATACCGGTAAAAATGTTAAGTTAAAATTTTTACCAGCCCCTCCTAATAGTGGAATATTATTTTTTAGAGAAGATACTTCTTCTTTAATAAAGGCGGATTTATATTCTGTTCTTTCTCCGGAGAATTTTCCCCGTCGAACTTCTATTGGTAGAGACGGCGTATATATTCATACTGTCGAGCACCTTATGGCCGCTCTCTCTATATTAGGAATAGATAATATCCAGATAAATATAACTGGAGAAGAAGTTCCTGGAATGGATGGTAGCGCCAGAGATTTTATAGAAAATATAAAAAAGGCAGGGATAGTTGAACAACCTGTTCCTAAAGACTATTTAGTGGTGAGAGAACCTATCTGGGTAGATGAAGGAAGTGCTGGCTTAGTGATTCTTCCTTATCCGGAATTCAGGATTTCTTATACTTTAGATTACAATAATCCCACTATTTCTACAGATTTTCTAGATGTAGTTCTGGGTCCTGAGAATATAGATTCTTTAGCGATTGCCAGAACATTTTGTTTGGAGGAGGAAGTTGCCCCTCTTTTAAATATGGGTTTAGGTAAAGGCGCTAATTATTCTAATACTTTGGTAGTTTCTAAAGAAGGGGTCTTGGAGAATAAGTTAAGAGATGAGGAGGAATTTGTAAAACACAAAGTTTTAGATTTAATTGGAGATTTATACTTAGCTGGTCCTCTTAAAGGACATGTTATTGCTTTCCGTAGTGGACACTTGTTAAATATAAAACTACTGACAAAACTGCGAGCCTACAAAGAAAAAGTTACATCTTCAGGGGTAGGGGCAGTGAGCACTTTTATTCCTTCTCAAGATACCTTAGATGCCTCAGAAATTATGAAGATTCTTCCTCACCGCTATCCTTTTCTCCTGGTGGATAAGATTATTTATTTAGAGAAGGGTAAAAAAGCAATAGGAATTAAGAACGTTACTATAAATGATTACTTTTTTCAGGGCCATTTTCCTGACCGGCCAATTATGCCCGGGGTTTTGATTATTGAGGTTATGGCTCAGGTGGGAGGGGTATTAATGCTTTCTCCTCAGGAGAACAGAGGAAAACTCGCTTATTTTATGGCTGCTAATAATATAAAATTTAGAAGAACAGTTGAACCGGGAGATCAGTTAGTCATAGAAGTTACTGTAGGAAAAGTAAAGAGTAAAACTGGCCAAGTTCATACTAAAGCTTTTGTAGATAATAAGGTTGTTGCTGAAGCAGATTTAATGTTTGCTTTAGTCAATCGTTAATCCTTACATAATCTCTGAACTTTTCTTTTTAATTTAACAATCTGACAGTAAATATTGTGGCGGTTAAAGTTCATCCTCAAGCCATAGTTTCTAAAAAAGCAGAGTTATCTTCGGGTGTAGAAGTTGGCCCCTTCTCAATAATTGAAGAAGGGGTAAAAATCAAAGAAAATACAAAGATAGGTCCCCATTCTCTTATAACCGGAGCTACAATTCTAGGAAAGAATTGTAGGGTTTTTAAAGGCGCTGTAATTGGAACCCCTCCTCAAGATTTAAAATATAAAGGAGAAAAAAGTTATTTAGAAATCGGTGAGAATAACACCGTCCGAGAATTTGTAACTATTAATCCTGGTACAGAAGAGGGTTCTAAGACTGTCGTAGGAAATAATAATCTTATAATGGCTTATTCTCATATTGCTCATAACTGTAAAATTGGCAATAATTGTATCTTAGCCAACGGAGCAACTTTAGCTGGATACGTAACTATAGAAGACCGAGTAGTTATAGGAGGCTTAGTAGCAGTCCATCAGTTTTGTAGAATAGGCAAGTTTTCCATAATTGGAGGTTGTTCAAAAGTAGTTCAGGATATTCCTCCTTATTCTTTAGCTGACGGTCATCCTGCTAAAGTAAGAGGGATAAACTTGATAGGATTAAAAAGAGCCAACTTCTCTAAAGAAACTATAAACATTCTTCAGCGAGCTTTTAAAATCCTTTTTTTCAAAGGCCATACCTTAAAGTCTGCCTTAGAGATTGTAGAAAAACAAATTCCCTTAATCCCAGAAGTAGAAGAACTTCTGCAGTTTTTAAAGAATTCTAAAAGAGGCGTTAGTAGGTGAAAAAAATAGGGTTAATAGCTGGAAACAGAAATTTCCCTCTTCTTTTTTCTTCCCAGGCAAAATTAAAACAACCTTCCTTAGAAATTATAGCAGTAGCTGTAAAAGGAGAAACCCAGAAAAAACTCTCTAAATTTGTGGATAAAATTTTTTGGGTAGACGCAGGAAAAGTAGGCACAGCTTTAGAGATATTTCTAAGAGAAAAGGTAGAAAAGATTGTCTTAGTGGGTCAGATTTCTCCTTATCGTATTTTTAAAGATAGAAAACACTGGGATGAACTTATGCGTAAGATTTTTAAAAATATTTCTGATTTCCGTCCCCATTCTGTCTTCTCTGAGATTATAAGAGAGTTTGAATTTCAGGGTTTAAGCTTTATAAATTCAATCACCTTTTTAGAGGATTGCTTAGTTAAAGAAGGCGTAAATAACAATGTTAAAGTAGATAGTAGTTTAGAGGAAGAGATAACTAAGATTCTGCCTTTAGCCAGGAGGATTGTAGATTTAGATATAGGCCAGACTATTGTCTTCAAAGATAAGGCAGTAGTAGCAGTGGAAGCTCTAGAAGGGACAGACAACACTATAAAAAGAGCTTATAAAATATGTGGGCCAGGATTTTTGGTGGTAAAGTTAGCTAAGAAAAATCAGGATTTAAGATTTGATGTGCCGGTGATAGGTTTTAAGACAATCAAACTCCTTAAAAATTTAGGGGCTAAAGCCCTGATAGGAGAGAAGAACAAAACCCTCATTTTAGATAAAGAAAAAGTCTTATCTGTTTCTGAAAAAGTTAATATCCCCCTTATAGGAGTTTAAGATTATTTGAATTTTTTATTTCTTTTGCTTTCTTGCCCCGGTAGCTCAATTGGATAGAGCTTCTGGCTTCGAACCAGAAGGCTGCAGGTTCAAATCCTGCCCGGGGCAATGTAACAAAATTGTTTGAATCAGAAATGTAACCGAGGCAGTTTTGTCAAAAATTAAGGTAGCGTTTGATTAACTGTTGGCAAAATGAATCTAACTTCTTATTATTCAATATGTTATAATAAGTTATCAAAGTTCACCTTAGATAAAAGGGGTTCGGGAGATGGTAAAATTAATTGATAAAATGAGGGCAAAAAGAAAATTAAGGTATGCATAAGTAAGATAGAAGAAAAGATAAGAAGGAATAAAGAAAGATTTAAGAAGGTAATCAGGAAGCATTAAAAGCTATGTCTATAGCTAATTTTTCAGGGACCTCTACACAAGATTTTATTGACACTATGCTAAAGGGTGGTTTTTTGACACTACCTTCTATTTGTAATATAATAAAATAAAAATGTATTCCTTATTTTTAAAAATCTATATCAACCAACCCAAGGCTGAAGACTTATCTTCTATTTGGGAGAATCCTGCTTCTTTATTGGAGAAGGCAGATAAGATAAAAACTCTTAAGGTGATTAAGAAAGAGAAAAATAGACTTTACACCCGTTGGGAGGTGGATATAGAAGGAGCTATCCTTTCTTGGTATGAAGAAGATATTTTAGATAGAGAGAGGGGGCTTATAAATTTTAAGATGCGCAGTGGAGATTTTGGAGATTTTTTTGGTTACTGGAAAATAGTTCCTACCCGTTGGGGGAAGCTGAGGTTAGAATTCAAAGTAAATTATGATTGGGGCATACCCGTTCTTGAGCCTTATGTAAAAAGAGTTTTAGAGAAGAAAGCCAGAGTAATGTGGAAAAGTTTTCTCCAGGCTGTAAAGCAAGCTTTAGAAAGTAATGGATAATAAGAAATTAGCAATTCTTATCCATCCTGTAAACCGGGAGCTTCTCTATTTATATGAACCAGGTATGAGAACTAAATCTATAAGTATAGTAAAGAAGGTTTTGGAATGGATGAGCCCTTTTAAAGCTTCAGATATAGAAGGGATAAAATCTCAGTATAACGGAAAAGAAGTTAAAGGAGAATTAATAATGTGCCCTTTGCTGGCAGAACAGGTGATTTCTTTAAATCCCCGCAAGATATTTTTTAAAGTTAAAAGAGCAGCTAAATTTGCTGAAAGCAGAGGTGCAAATTTGTTAGGTTTAGTTGCTTATACAGCTTTAGTGGGAGAAAAAGGCTTAAAGCTTAAAGAGCATTTGAATATCCCAATGACTACCGGGCATCATTTAACTATCGCTACTCTACCTGAAGCTGTATTAAGAGCTTTAAGAGAAGCCCACTATAATTTAGAAGAAATGATTTTTCTTATTTTTGGTTTAAATCCCCTTTCTTTTTTCTTAGTTTCAAAATTAGGAAATTCTGCAAAGAAGATTTATATATACTCTCAAAATAGAGAAAAATTTAAAAAGATAAAGAGTTTACTTCCTTTAAGATTGAAGAAGAAAGTAGAACCTATTGGCAGTAGATTTAAATATATCCTTAAGTGGGTCAACTTTATAGCAGTAACTACTAACAGAATTCCTTCTGAGTTTAATTTAGAATATTTGAGAAAGGGCACGATAATTCTTGATACTTCCTATCCTCGCAAGATAGTTCCATTAAGAAAAGATGTTTTGGTAATAGATGGCGTAGCCATGAAGCCTCCGGGTGAACCTAAGTTCAATTTTAATTTTGGCCTCCCTGAGGGTTTGTGTTTTCCTTGTATAGCTGAGCCCCTAACTCTATTTTTAGAAGATAGATTTGAGAGTTATTCTTTAGGTAAAGATTTTTTCTCAGAGAAGGCTGAGGAGATTTTCCGGTTGTCTTTAAGGCACGGTTTTCAGATAGAAGCCTTAACTAGTAGAGACTATTTAATTCCTCAGGAAAGAATTTTAGAATTTAAAGAGAGTATCCGCAGAAAAGAAAGAAGTCTCTTTTTCTTAAAAAGATGGTTAGGCCTAAAAAATTAAGAGTTTTAGTTACTGCTGGCCCAACCTGGGTGAGGATTGACAGAGTAAGAGTTCTTACTAACTTGTTTAGTGGAAGAACAGGGTTTTTGATTGCTAAGTTTTTAAAAGATAAAGGTTTTCCTACTACTTTACTTTTAGGCCCCGCCAGATTTATATCTGAAGCTAAGGGATTAAACCTTATAAGGTTTAAGTATTTTGAAGAATTAAGGAGCTTAATTAAGAAGGAATTAAAAGGTAGAGCTTATAAAGTAGTCATTCATTCAGCAGCGGTCTCTGATTATAAACCTCTTAAGGTTTATAAAGGGAAAATTTCTTCTTCTCAAGATAGGCTCTTAATAGAACTTAAACCTACTCCCAAGATAATAAAGGAGATAAGGAGGATAAGACCAGATATATATCTTATCCAGTTTAAATTAGAGGTAGGTGAGACAAAGAATAAGTTAATAGACAAAGCTTATAAGAGCTTGTTAGAGAACAATTCAGATTTAGTTGTAGCTAACGATTTAAAAGATATAAGGGGTTCAGGTCATAGAGCTTACTTAATCGATAGAGAGAAGAATGTAGAAGTAATAAGGGGAAGAAGAGATTTAGCCCAGAAATTATTTAGAGTAGTAAAAAAATTAGGGAGGGAAAATGTCTAAGAAGATTATTTTAGGGATTACCGCTTCAGTCAGTATTTATAAGAGTTGTTCTTTAATAAGGATTTTAAAAAAAGAAGCTCATCTCATTAAAGTGATAATGACTCCTAATTCTACTAAACTTATTTCTTCTCAGCTTTTAGAAAGTCTAACTCAGGATAAGGTCTATGTAGATATGTTTTCTAATTATCAATATTCTTTAGAGCATATCTCCTTAGCTAAATGGGCTGAAGTTTCTCTAATAATTCCTGCTTCAGCTAATACTTTGGCTAAATTAGCCTGGGGTTTAGCAGACAACCTTTTGACTTCTACTTTCCTGGCTTTACCTTCTTCTCTGCCTAAAATTTTAGCCCCGGCTATGAATACTAATATGTGGAAGAACCCCTTAACTCAGAGAAATGTCAAAATACTCAAAGAATGTGGGTTTAAAATAATCCCACCTAAAAAAGGAGTTTTGGCTTCAGGAGAGGTAGGAGAAGGAGCCTTGGCTAACTTAGAAGATATCTTAAAAACTCTTAAGCCTTATCTTTAATCTTAAATCTTATGGAGAATTTAATTGTTATTCTGTTGATAATAGGAGCATTTATCTTCTTTATATTTTTCTTTAAATACCTCTTCTCTAAAGAATTGGGCTCTTTAAGGAAGGAGATTACTGAGACAGTTTCTTCTTCTCAAAATAATCTTTTTACTCTCCAAGAAAGTATTAATAAGAGTTTAGGAGAACTGTATAAGAATTTAGGCAGTATTTACGAAAGTACCCGAGCAGTATTAGAAATAAGCAGGTCTTTTGAAAGGGTATTCCGAAGCCCTTCTCCCCGGGGAGGCATAGGAGAAACTTTCTTAGAGAATATAATAAAAGAGTTAATGCCTCCTTCCAGCTTTAAATTCCAATATTCTTTTAAAGATGGCCGGACAGCCGATGCTGTTTTATTCTTCCCTCAGGGTTTAGTAGCCATAGATTCAAAATTTCCTTTAGAGTCCTTTGAGAACTATGTCTTGTCTTCTGAGGAGAGGGAGAAGGAGAGATTGAAGAAAAAATTTTTCTCAGCAGTTCGAGAGAGAATAGACGAGGCTTCTAAATATATTTTACCTCAACAAAATACTTTTGATTTTTCTTTTATGTATGTGCCTTCAGAAAGTATCTATTATGAGATTGTAAATGACCCCCAAACTTTGGAATATGCTAAATCTAAAAGAGTTTTTGTAGTGAGCCCTTCTACTCTCTATGCTTACTTAATTACAGCCACTTTAGGTTTTAAAGGTTTAAAAATTGAGAAGGAGGCTAAAAAGATTTTAGAACATATAAAAGAGTTAGAATTGGATGTAGAGGATTTAGGAAAGAGTTTCTCTATTTTGGGGTCTCATCTTCATAATGCTTTAGCTAAATATAATGAGGTTTCTCAAAAACTTCAGAGTATTTCTTCCAAGATAGCCTACGAGAAAAAGTGGGAAAAGTAATAAGAGTAAAAGTTATTACTTCTGCTTCTAAAGAAAAGATAATAGAGACTAAAGATTTTTTAAAGATATACTTAACCCTTCCTCCTCAAAAAGGAAAAGCTAATAAAAGACTTTTAGAACTTCTCGGTGATTACTTAAATGTC
>QNCG01000005.1 GCA_003644445.1 Candidatus Duberdicusella sinuisediminis
CATCCTGCCTTTAAATATCTACTTACTCATCTTAAAGAGACAACCCCATTTTATAAACTGCCTTATTCTTTAAGGCCCATAGCTAAAACTGCCGATAGATTAGAAAGATTATTTCGAGAGATAAGAAGAAGAGTCAAGGTGTTTTTCCAGATTCCCTAACTCCTTAAGCTGTCAGACAAGGCTTAGGCATTAATAACAGAAGGGTTAATCCCTAAATACAGGGGGTTAGCTTTAATAGAAAAGTATAACGATAAAATAAAAAGTCCACAATTTTCTTGACACTATGCCAGGAAAATAGACCTTGCCTGAATCTGAAGAAGTATGGTAAAATTAAGAGGTAACCTTTATATAAAGAAAGGAGGGAGGATGAGGAAGAGTTTTACTCTTATGGAGACGATAATGGTTGTGGTTGTAATAGGGATTCTTTCTACTTTAGGTATTGCCACTTACCGGCAGCTTTTAGATAATGCCCGCCAGAAAGTCTGTGAGACTAACCTTAAGACCTTAGAGACAGCAGTAGAGATGTATGCCTTAGAAAACGATGCCTTACCGGCTAGCTTAGGAGATTTAAAGCCTTCTCAGGTTAAGAAAGCTTATGCCAAAGTAATGAGAAAGGAAGGTTGGTTTACTAAATTTGCTTATTTCTTTGTGAAGTTAAATACTCCCCGGGAAGTTTATGCTCAATTCTTAACTTATGATAATTTAGATAAATATGGAGCAGCTTCTCAAGTTTTTCATTGCCCGGCTGATACTAATGGAGGGGTTTCTTACGGGATAAATGCCCAATTGGCTGGAAAGAGATGGAGAGATATATCTGAGAATACATGGATAGTAGCTGATTGCGATAATTATACCTTCAGCTCATCTGGAGCACTTGCTTACCGGCACATTAAGAATTTAGGAGTTAGAAGAGTTGCTCTGGGAGTAAAGAAGAATAAGAAAATAGGAAGAGAAGAGAGGAGAGGCGGAGGAGGAGATGGTTTTTATAATGGAATGGTCGGATGTGGAGGAGAATCTCAGGGAGGAAGGGATCCTGGAGAAGGAAGAGGCTCGCATAGATAAAATCCTTGAAGAAGATTAAAATAGATAATGACTGGAATTTTTAGATTGTCTTGATAGTAAGATTTTGGCAAGATAAAAATTTCACCTATCCTTTTATATGCTGGCTTCTTTTTATCTGTTGGTATGAATTCTTCTCTCTGGGCGCTTTTAATTCCTTTATTCTTCAGGGCAAAGACCTCTTTACTCTCTTAAACTACTCTCTTGAAAAATCTACCTCTTCTTCCGAGGTTACTATTGTGGCTATAGATGAAGGCTCTTTATCTAAAATTGATTTTAAATGGCCCTGGAAGAGAAGTCTTTTTGCTGAACTTCTAAGAAAGATTGAATCGAGCCACCCCAAAGTAGTAGGGTTTGATTTTGTTTTTTCAGGAGAATCTCCCAATAAAGAAGATGACCAGAAGTTTATCGGAGTCCTTAAAGATTTTGACAATATTTTTTTAGCCTATTACTGGCAGACAAAGAATAAAAAACTCTTACCCTTAGAGGAGTTTAGAGCTTTGGCAAGAAGTATAGGATTTGTAAACAAGCCCAGAGATTTTGATGGGGTAATAAGAAAAACCAGGATTTTTATCGGAAGTAAAGAAAATTTCTATTTTTCTTTAGAAACAAAGATAGCTTCTTTTTTTCAAGGTATTAACCCTGAGATTATTAAAGGAGAGGAAGGGTTAAGAATTTTAGAGAGAAGGCTTTTTCTTCCTTCTTCTAGAGAAGGGATTATTTCTTTGAATTATTCATTACTTCCCAAAGATTTAGAAATAATTCCAGCCTATAGAGTTTTAGAAGGAAATTTTCCTTCTTTGAAAGATAAAATAGTCCTTGTAGGTTCAACAGCTTCTATCTTACATGATGAACATCCTACTCCTTTAGGAAATCTGCCCGGTGTAGTAATCTTAGCTAATTCTTTAGATATGATTTTAAAGAAGAATTACCTCTTCTCTTTGGGAGCTCATTTTTATTATCCTTTAATCTTACTCTTAGGAGTTTTAGTTTTGGGAATTAATAGAACTTATTCCTTTTTTAAGAACTCCCTTCTTACTTTTTCAGTAATACTTTTTACATTTATAGTTTTACTTTATTTAAGGTTTAGGAATATAGAACTTGACTATTTTACTTTGTTTTTTCTCCTATTTGGTGGCTACGCTATTTCTAACATTTACAAATATAGCTATTTAATCTTTATTACCAATAAGATAAAAAATTTGGCTATAACTGAACCGACAAGTGGATTTTATACTTTACGTTATTTTTCTTTAAGATTAGGAGAAGAATTGAGAATGAATAATAGGATTTTTTTGATAGGAGTGGCTTTGGCAGATTTTAGAAAATTAACTAAGGAGTGTGGGATTGAAGAGATAAATTCTCTTCTAAAAAGTGTATCTAATTTCTTAAAAATAAATTTAGAAAAGAGATTTAAGAGATTATTTTTTAGCCGTTTGGGTGAAGATTCATTCTTAGTATACATAGGAGATAAGAGAAAAGATAAGGTCAAAGAAGTCTTTAACTATCTTTTAGCAAGAATAAAAGATACTAATTTTGAGGTAAGAGATAAATTGTTGAGTATTTCTTTAAAGGTTGCAATAGTTTCTAACTCTTTAAAGAACACCTCAGCCGGAGGGCTTATCTATTTTACCAGGAATTTACTACAAGAGTTGAGGTCTAAGGAGGATTTTTTTATCTATAGAGAATTTAAAGAAGAAGTAGTCAAAAATAAAGAACTTCTCCTAAAAGATACATTTGATTTCTTAATCTATGATTTAGGGGCTCGTAATAAAGAGTTGGAAGAGAGTTTAGAAAGAGTTAAGAGAGCTCAAAAGAAAACCGAAGAGACTTACTTTGAGGTTATTTTTTCTTTAATAAAGGCTTTAGAGGAGAAAGATACTTATACTCAAGGTCATTCGGAGAGAGTGGCCAGATACGCTAAGGCCATAGCTGAGGAGGCTGGGTTATCTGAGGAGGAGTGTGAGGATATTTATAAGGCCGGGCTTCTTCACGATATTGGAAAGATCGGTCTACCAGAGTATATCTTACATAAGAAAGAGAAACTTACTCCCGAAGAGATTGGGCTGATAAGAAAACACGAGATTATGAGTGTAGAGATTTTAAAGCCTATAAAAGCTTTTAAAAAACTATTTCCTATAATTCTGCATCATCATGAGCGTTTTGATGGAACCGGCTATCCTTATGGGTTAGCGGGAGATATGATTCCTCGGGGAGCTCAAATTCTGGCTGTTGCTGATAGTTTTGATGCTATTACTTCTGGTCGAGGTTATAAAAAAGGTCTTCAGGTTGAGGAAGCTCTCAAAGAGCTCGAGAAAAATAGTGGTAGCCAATTTAACCCTTTTTATGTAGAGATTTTAAAAAGAGTGGTTAAAAAGAAATTTTGAGATATTGACTACCTGAACCTAATTCTTATCCAATCCCCAAGATAGTGAGCCAGGATTATTACTGCTCCACTTACCAAGAGATGTTCTCCTATTACTTTCCAGGCTTTTACATTTTGGCGTTTAGCTATAAGAAAGCTGAAAGTTGTGAGAAGAAATATCCCCCAGGTTATGCTTAAAAACATCCCTATAGGGAGATTGAAGAATAAAAAAGGTAGAATAAAGGTAGAGGAGAAGAAGAATTTAGAAAAGAATGTAGAGGCGGTAGCTTGCCAGATTTGAGAGGGAGTATGTTTGTTTTCAGTTTCTTCAGAAATATGGATACCCAAAGCGTCAGAGAAGGCATCAGCTATAGCAATAAAATTAGTATCCCCCCAATAACCGCAGGCTTAGAGAGTGTAGATGAGTATAAGCCTACGATTAACCCTAAGGTAGTAATAACTCCTGAAGTTAGGCCAAACTAATACCTACTTTAATAGGGTGCTCTATCTTCATCTACAGGGGATTTTTAAAACAATGCCGAGGGCGGGAGTCGAACCCGCATCCCGACGAGCAGGACCGGTTTTTGAGACCGGCGCGTATGCCAATTCCGCCACCCCGGCAGACAACTCTTTTCTTATTCAGTTTTAACAATATAGCAACCCTAATTATCTTTGTCAATTGACAATTTCCTTATTAGGTGATATAAAATAGTCTTAAGTAGTAAGCGGTAATTTTTAAGATTTTTTTAATTTATAACTCTAGGTTAATTCAGAGTAAAATTGCGGGGCCGTAGTTCAGCTGGGAGAACGCTACGCTGGCAGCGTAGAAGTCAGGGGTTCAAATCCCCTCGGCTCCACCACAGTTAAATTGCTAAATTCTCATACTATTAAAGTTATTTTTAATCACCAATTTTTAGAAGTTTGAGAATTGGGCAAGATAGATTAGCAGGGGATGTTATCTTGGCAAAGTAGAAGTCAGGGGTTTCCGCCAGAGGCGGACCCGCCTTAGGCGGGCAAATCCCCTCGGCTCCACGAGTTTATTTTTCGCTATTTTATCGGATAAAGGTGGAGGTTCTCGGTTAAATTCACTTTGCTTATTGGAAATTTTTCTACTCCATCCTAAACTTAAACATAAACAACTTGTTAAGACTAGGAGTTCAAGTTTCAATCTCGGGCAGGCTTTCTAAAGCTGTAGAAAGAGCTAAGGTGTTAGGCTGTAATACTATTCAGATTTTTTCTCGTAATCCCCGTTCTTTTAAAAGGGTTTTACGGGCAGAAGAAGAGATAGAAGAGTTCAAGAAGAAGAGAAGAGAGGCCAGAATTTACCCTTTATTTATTCATACAGTCTATACTTTAAATTTAGCTAGTTCTGATACAAGATTTTATAGACTTTCTATCCGTGATTTTATAAGAGATTTAAGAGATGCCCAAGATTTAGGAGCTGAGTTTATAGTAACTCACATTGGCAGTTTTAAAAGAAGTTCCCGGCAGAAAGGAATTAAGAGGGTAATTAGAGCTTTGGAGAATATCTTGGGTAAGATGCCTTCTTCTTTAACCCTTCTCTTAGAAAATACTTCCGGAAGTGGCCATTGGTTAGGTGCAGATTTTAAAGAGATAGCTTATATAATTAACAGCCTGGGTAAGCCTAAAAAAATAGGTGTATGTTTAGATACTTGCCATGCTTTTTCTGCTGGCTATAATTTAAGAGAAGCAAAGGGGCTTAGAGAACTTCTTAGAGAGATAGACTGTTATATTGGGTTAGACAGACTCAGGCTGATACACCTTAATGATTCTCAGGATAAATTAGGCTCTTATAAAGACAGACACTTCCATATTGGAGAAGGGTATATTGGCGAAGAAGGCTTCAGAAGAATAATAAACCACACTCAACTCAAGAATTTACCTTTTATTTTGGAGACACCCAAGAAGAAAGAAGAAGACGATTTTAGGAATTTGGAAAAGGTAAGAAGACTCTATAAGAACTTATGAGTTACAACTTTAAAGAGATTGAGAAAAAGTGGCAGAAGTATTGGGAAGAAATTGGTCTCTTCTCTGTAGATAATAAAGACAGAAGCAAATCCAAATATTATTGTCTAGTTATGTTTCCTTATCCTTCTTCTGAGCTTCATGTAGGGCATGCCCGCAACTACATAATTGGAGATGCTGTTGTCCGCTATAAGATTATGCAAGGTTATAAAGTTTTGTCTCCTATGGGCTGGGATGCTTTTGGTTTACCTGCAGAAAACCAGGCTATAAAACACAACATCCCTCCCCGGGTCTGGACTTATAACAATATAAGAAGAATTAAACAACAACTTAATAGTTGGGGTATAGGCTATGATTGGAAGAGGGAGGTTACTACCTGTGAGCCTTCTTATTATAAGTGGACCCAATGGTTTTTTTTAAAACTCTTTGAAAAAGGTTTAGCCTACAAGAAGAAAGCAGAAGTTAATTTTTGTCCTAGCTGTCAGACGGTTTTAGCCAATGAACAGGTTATAAATGGCCAGTGTGAAAGGTGTTCAGCTGAAGTTGTTCAAAAAGAACTTGAACAGTGGTTTTTTAAGATTACTGCTTATGCAGAAAGGTTATTAGAGGATTTAAAGTTATTAGAGCATTGGCCAGAAAGAGTGAAAATAATGCAGGAAAATTGGATTGGGAGGTCAGAAGGGGTAGAAATAGACTTCTCCTTAAAGGGCAAGGACTTTAAAATAAGATGTTTTACTACCCGGGTAGATACTATCTTTGGGGCAACTTTTTTAGCTTTGTCCTGTGAACATCCTTTAGCTGGAGAGCTTATAAAGGATTCTCCTAATTTTCAAGAACTTAAAAAGTTTGTAGAGAAAGTTAGAAATCAGCCTAAATCAGCAAGATTGCAGGAGAGCTTTGAGAAGGAAGGAGTATTTACCGGCAAATTTGCTATAAATCCTATGACTGGCGAGGAAATCCCGGTGTGGTTGGCTAATTATATTTTGACTGAATACGGCACAGGCGCTATTATGTGTGTGCCTGCTCATGATAGAAGAGATTATGAGTTTGCTAAAAAGTATAATCTTCCTATAAAAGAAGTGATTAAGAAACTTAAGGCAAATTCTAAAGATTTAGAACCTGTTTATGAAGGAGAAGGGGTTTTAGTTAATTCCGGAAATTTCTCAGGGTTAACTTCAGCAGAAGCTAAAGAGAAGATAGCTTTATATATGGAGGAACATAATATAGGTAAGAGAGCAGTAAATTATAAATTGAGAGATTGGCTTATCTCCCGCCAGAGATATTGGGGAGCTCCCATCCCTATAGTTTATTGTAAAGAATGTGGGATTGTCCCTGTGTCTGAAAAGGATTTACCTGTGCTTTTGCCCGAGAATGTAGAGTTTAAACCCACTGGAGAATCTCCCCTTAACTTTGTAGAAGAGTTTTTAAAGTGTGAGTGTCCTAAGTGTGGGCAGAAAGCTCAAAGAGAGACTGATACTATGGATACCTTTGTAGATTCCAGCTGGTATTATCTAAGATATATTTCTTCTCAAGATAATGAAAAGCCTTTTGATTCTGAAGATGTAAATTACTGGTTACCGGTTGACCAGTATATTGGGGGCGTAGAACATGCGATTTTACATCTGATGTATTCCCGGTTTATAAACAAATTTTTATATGATTTAGGTTTAGTTGATTTTAAAGAGCCTTTTAAAAGGCTCTTTACTCAGGGGATGATTGTAAAAGATGGAGCTAAGATGTCCAAATCTAAGGGTAATGTGGTTTCTCCTGACTATATAATTGACAGATACGGCGTAGATACTATGAGGCTTTATATTCTTTTTATGGGGCCTCCTCAAAAAGATGCTGAATGGCAGGATGAAGGTTTAACCGGTTGTTTTAGATTTTTAAAAAGAGCTTTCAGACTTTTAGAGTTAGTAAAAGATTTAAAACTTAAACCACAATCTTCAATTTCTCAGCCCCAGAGTTCAGAAGAGAGAGATTTGTTGAAGAAGCTACACTTTACTATAAAAGAAGTAACCCAGGATATGGAAGGAGATTTCCAATTTAATACTGCCATAAGTAAAATTATGGAGTTAGTTAACGAGATATATAAGAAGATTCAGAGCCCTCATTTTAAAATTCAAATAAATACATTAACAGAAGCAATAAAAACTGTATTTTTATTATTAGCTCCCTTTTCTCCCCACATAGCTGAAGAAGCTTGGCGGATTTTAGGGGGTAAAGATTCCATATTCAAGGAGAAATGGCCTGAATATGACGAGAAATATCTGGTAGAGGAAGAATTAGAATTAGCAGTAATTATAAAGGGTAAAGTAAGAGCCCGGGTGAAAGTAGCGGCAAACATTTCTGAAGAAGAATTGAAAAATAAAGTTTTATCCTTAGAGAAGGTAAAACACCACCTTAAAGGAGAATCTCCTAAAAAGGTAATTTATATAAAAAATAAATTAGTGAATATAGTAGTTTAAGGTGTTTTCTCTTACGGTTTCTGAGAGGAAAGCTTTATTATTTTTAGGTTTTCTCTTAATCTTAGGAGCTTTTCTTAAAAACCTGCCTTCTCAAAGGCTTCCTTCCTTTATCTCTGAAGAAGCAGTTTCATCCTCTTCTTTTAAAGTAAACATCAATAAAGCTAAGTTTAAAGATTTGATAAAACTCCCTTATATAGGAGAGGTTTTAGCCAAGAGAATAATTTCTTATAGAGAAAAAAACGGACCCTTCCAAAGTATTGAGGAGTTAAAAAAAGTAAAAGGTGTAGGAGAGAAGAAGTTAAAGGCTATTAAAAATTTTATTTCTTTAAATTGAATTATATACTTATATGGATATTCTTATCTTTTTTAGCCGGAGAAGTATTTTGTTTTTTGCTAAAGCCTGGTTTTTCCCTCCTTCTTTGGCTAAGTAGCGCTTCTCTTTTAGCTTCCTATATTTTCTACAAAAAGAAGAAACTGGCCCTTTCTGATTTTTCCCTTCTCTCCTTTTTCTTTTTTCTATCCGCTTTATATTTTAAGCCTTATAGTTTGAGTATACCTGATTACTTCTTAAAAGAGAGAACAGAAGTTATAGGAAAGATAACCGAACTCCCAATCTCTTATTCTAGCTACAACCTTTATAAAATACGCTCTAACTATCTAATTTTAAGAGATAAAAAATTCTATTTTCCCGGGTCTATTTTAGTTAAAGACTACTCATTTAGAAAGCCTTCTTTATTAGATATATATTTATTTGAGGGAAGACTTAGAAAGAATTATCAAAAGAAGGGGTATGTTCTTTATCTTAAGAAAGATAACCCTCCCCTTAAACTTTACACTTCTAAAGATTTTCGTAAATTTCCCCTGAGGGTTTCGGAAAGGATTTCTTCTTTATTTAAAAAGAATTTTTCTCGGCAAATTTTCAGTTTTAGCTCAGCTGTATTTTTGGGTAAGAAGGAAGAGTATTTTTCACAAATTAGGAAGATTTTTGTAGAGGCAGGAACCTGCCACATTTTAGCTATAAGTGGTTTACACGTAGGGATTGTTTCTACAGTTTTTCTTTTTATCTTTAAACTCGCAAGATTTAAGAGGAGAACCCGTTTTATTTTAACTATACCTTTAGTCCTATTTTATGCTTTTCTTTCTGGAGCCAGGCCCCCGGTTTTGAGAGCAAGTCTTATGTTTTTAGTCTATGCTTTAAGTTTTCTTTTAAGAAGAAAGTTTTTAATTTTTAATTCTTTAGCTTTGGCCGGATTAATAGACCTTTTTATTAAGCCTGATGATTTTTTAACTGTTAGTTTTCAGCTTTCTTTTTTAGCTGTTTTTTCTATAAGTTTAGGTTTCAGGTATTTCTATGTAAAAAGAAAGCTTACTCTTTTAGAAAAGATTAGAATTCTCTTTCTGGTCTCTCTTTTTGCCAACTTAGGTTTAGCCGGCCTTTTAAGCTTCTACTTTGGCAAGGTCTATATTTTAAATCTTTTTACCAATATATTAGTTATACCTTATCTGGGGTTGATTTTTTACTCTTTGTTTGTATTTTTAGGTCTTTCTTTTATCGGCCCTTTAAGAGAGGTACTTTGTTTAGCTTGTTCTTTCTTAATTGGTTTATTTTTGAAGATAAATTATTTTTTCTCAAACTTTCCTCTGAGCTACCTTAACTATAGGTTCTCTTTTAAAGAGTTATCTTTCTACTATTTATTTCTCTTGTTGATTATTACTTTTAAAATAAGGAGAAATAAGATACCCCGCCCTTTTTAAAGAGCGGGGTCCGTGGCTTTTCCCGCCTAAAAGCGAGACACTTAAAGTATAACCTAAAATCTTTTATTTTTTCTATCCTTAAAGAAGTTTTTCTGGAAGCGTTTTCTTTAATTTGACATTTTCTATTTATTTTGTTATAGTTTAAGAGCCGATGAGAAAGATACTGATATTATTTATAGGAGGAGTTTTATTTTCTAATTTAGCCTATCCTTTTTGGATTTGGTCTCCTAAATCTAAAAAATGGAGAAATCCCGAATATTCTCCTTTAGCTTCTCCCCAGGCTCAATTAGAAAAGGCTCTTAAATTTTATAAGGCTAAAGATTATCCTCAGGCTCTTAAAGAATTTAAAAAGTTAGTAGCCCATTTTCCTGATGCCAAACAAGCCCCCTTAGCTCAGTATTATATAGGAAGGGTTTTAGAAGATATGGGAAAGCCTTACCAGGCTTTTAAAGAATACCAGAAGGTAATAGATTCTTATCCTTATAGTGAGAAGATAACTGAAATTATAGAGAGAGAGTATAAGATAGGAGAATTTTTTTTAAATAGGCCAGAGAAGAAATGGCCAGCTCAGATTTTAGAAGAATTATTTGAACATCCCTCAATTGAGATATTTAAGAAAGTGATTGATAATGCTCCTTATTCTGAATATGCTTCTAAGAGTTTATATAAATTAGGTCTTCTCTATAAAGCTTTAGGTAGATATGATGAAGCCATAAAGTCTTTTAGGGAATTGGAAGAAAAGTATCCTGAAAGTGAGTGGGCAGAGCCTGCTAAGTATCAGCTGGCCTTGTGTAGTCTAAGGGCTTCACCAGGAAGTGATTATGACCAAACTTTAACTCAGGAGGCAAAGAAGCGTTTGGAGGAACTTATAGCTGACCACCCCGAGTTAGAAATTTCTCAGCAAGCTCAAAGACAGTTAAAGATGTTAAGGAATAAAGAAGCAAAAAAATTTTTTGATATTGCCCAGTTTTATTATAAACAGAGAGAATACTTGAGTGCTAAAGTTTATTATGAGTATGTATTAAAAAACTATCCTCAGACTCTCTGGGCAGAGGAATCAGAAAAGATGTTAGAGAAAATAAAGGAGTTGAAATGAGAAAGCGGTTGTTATTAAGCATTTATTTTCTTTTAGTTGTTAGTATTTTGGGTTGTGGCTATACTACCCGGGGGTTTTTGAATCCTGATTATAAAAGTATTTTTGTAAAACCGGTCTTAAATAAATTAACCTTTACTAAGGAAACTCAGGAATATAGAGATTTTAGGAGTATCCCTCCTCTTTTGGAGGATTCTTTTACTAAAGCTTTAATATCCCGATTTAATCTTGATGGTAATCTAAGAGTAGATAGAGAAGAGACCGCAGATTTGATTTTGGAGACTGAAATTACTGACTTTTTGCGAGAAACCTTAAGATATACTGACCAAGATAGGGTCCAGGAATACAGATTAAAAATTTACTTTACTTACAAGCTTTATGACAAGGCTGACAACCTAGTAAGAAAAAAGAGTTTAGTTAGTGATACTGCTTATGCTTTAGAGGGGAAATCTGCTAAGAGTGAAGATTCTGCTATTTCAGATTTATTGGATGATGCTGCTCGAAGAATAGTCGAAGATATTGTTGAAGAGTGGTAGAAAAGAGGATTTTAGTAATCTTCGGGAGAGATTTCTCTACCAAGAAGAAGCATATTGAGGAATTTAAAAAAGTCCTTTCTCTACATTACCCTTCCTTAGCCTTAGTAAACTTGTTTTCTCAGGATATTTCTTTGCTCCAGCTTCAAAAGGAAATGGAAAATATTTCTTTCAGCAAAAGGTTGTTTATCTTTAGAAATTCTGAAAAACTTTCTCCAGAAATAAAAGATTATCTTAAAAAGGTTATAAGAGGGAAGAGGCTGAGAGATTTTCTCATATTTGATTTTGCTTTAGACTCTTCTCAGCGGGAAAGAATAAAGAAAGATAGATTTTTTTCTTTTCTTTTCCGTATAAGCCCCCCTTTTAAGACCGGGGGAGGCCTCAAAGACTATACTTTTAACGATTTACGGTTGGCTTTGGTAAGAGGTTTACCTCTTCGGGCTTTAGAGATTATTGATTACTTCCTTAAAAAAGGAAGAAAAGATAGGATTTCTTTACAGATTTTAGGTCTTATGGTTAAGGTATTCGTGGATAATGCTCCTTATCCTTTAAAAGGTAGAAACCTTAAGTATATATTTGAAATAGAAAGGTTAATCAAGGAAGGTAAGATTTCCTTCCAGTTAGCTTTAGAGCTGTTAGTTTTTAAGCTCCTCCTTAAGCAGAGAGCTTAATTTTTGAGAAAGACGAGATTTTTTCCGACTGGCTTTATTTTTGTGGATATATTTTTTAGCTGCAGCCTTGTCTAAAGCCTTATAGAGCAGGCTTTGAGTTTTTTTGGCTTCTTCTATATTTTTCTCTTTTATTGCCCGTAAGAATCTTTTTTTAGCCTGCTTTATCTTATTTTTTAGGGCTAAGTTTCTTAGTCTTCTTTTTTGGTCAGCGTTTAATCTTTTTTTTGCTGATTTTCTTTGAGGCATTTTAACTCCTTTTTGGAAAGTTAGAAAAATTAAATCAGAAATTTAGAAAATGTCAAGGATTTTTAAGAAAATAATTAAAAATACCTTTATTATTTCTTTGGGAACTTTGGCTTCCCGAATTTTGGGGTTTTTCCGAGATATCCTTATAGCCAACTTCTTTGGAACTTCTTTTCTCATTGAAGCCTTCCTGGTAGCCTTTAGACTCCCCAATATTTTCCGGTCTCTCTTAGGAGAAGGAGCTGTGGATTCAGTGGTTATTCCGGTAATTTCCGAGTATAAAGAGAAAGATTTTATAAGAGTATGTAGTCATTTGATTACTACTTGTTGTTTTCTTTTATCGATAGTAGTAGTCTTGGGAATAGTTTTTGCTAAGTATATAGTAGTATTAACTGCTCCAGGGTTTCTCCTCTCTCCAGAAAAATTTGAGTTAACTGTAAGGTTAACACGAATCGTTTTCTCTTATCTTCTTTTTATAGGGTTATCAGCTAATTTAGGAGGCATCCTCTATACCAGAGGAAATTTTTTTGTTCCTTCCTTTTCTCCTTTACTGCTTAATCTTACAGTGATTCTCGGTATATGTTTATTATCTGTCTTTAAAGAAGAGCCGATATATACTCTCTCCTATTTTGTAATATTAGCAGGGCTCTTGCAATTTCTCTGGAATTTTTTGGCTTCTCGGAGATACTTTAACCTAACTTTTAATCTTAAGAAAGCTTTATTAGATAAAGCTACGCTTAAGATGGGTAAACTTTCTTTACCCAGGATTTGGTCAGTAGCAATTTATCATATAAATGTTTTTTTGGATACATTTTTGGCTTCTTTTTCTAATATAGTAGGAGAAGGAGCTGTAGCCGGGATTTATTACTCCAATAGGTTAATTCAATTTCCTCTGGCTCTTTTTAGCTTGAGTATTTCCCGGGCTGTTCTTCCCCAATTGTCTAACCTTAGTGCTGAAGAAAAATTTGAGGAGTTTAATTCTACTCTCTCTTTTTCTTTGAAGAACCTCTCTTTCTTTATGATTCCTTTTAGCCTGTTTTTTCTATTTTTTTCTTCTCCTTTAATAGAGGTAATTTTTAAACGGGGAGTCTTTGACAGTTATTCAGTTAATATTACATCTTCAGCTTTATTCTTTTATTCTTTAGGGCTTTTTTTCTTTTCTTCATCAAGGCTTTTAATTAGTGCTTTTTATTCTTTAAAAGATACTAAGACTCCGGCTAAGATTTCTACTTTTGTCCTACTAATTAACTTTATATTAAGTATAATATTAATGAGGCCTCTTAAAATTGGGGGGTTGGCTTTTGCTAGTAGTATTTCTTCAACTGTAGGGTTTTTATTTCTCTTAAAGGTTTTGGAGAAGAGAATAGGGGTTATTAAAGGGTTAGGAGTTTCCTGGCTTAAGTTAACTGGAATTAGTATAATTAGTGTAGGGATAGGCAAGGTTTATTTTGTTCTGAGTGAATTTGCTCTTTTACCTAAGATAGTTTTAACTATGGGGATAATTATGGTAATCTTCTTTATTCTCTGTTCTTTAGGGAAGATAGAGCCTTTACCCAGGATTGGGAGATGGATATTCGGGGGAAAATAAAAGACTTACCTCAACTTCCGGGAGTATATATTTTTAAAGATAAAAAGGGTAAGGCTCTTTATATTGGGAAAGCAGGTTCTTTAAGAAAGAGAGTTTCAGCGCATTTCCAGAAAAACAGTTCTTTATTAAATAGAGGCTTTTCTTTAGAAGAGATTGCCGATATAGATTTTGTAGTCTGTGATTCTGAAGCCAAAGCTCTTATTTTAGAGAATACCCTCATAAAGGAGAGAAAACCCAAATACAATATTCTTTTGAGAGATGATAAAAGTTTTCCCTGGGTAGAGATAAGTAAAGAAGCTTTTCCTAAGGTAAGTATGACCAGAAAGAAAAAAGAGGGGTTTATTTATTTTGGTCCTTACCCTCAGGCTAAACTTCTTAAAAAAGCCTTAGAGGTTATAAGAAAAATATTTCCTTTTAGGACTTGTTCTAAGCTCCCTAAGAAAGAATGTTTATATTATCATCTGGGGTTTTGCCCCGGACCCTGTATAGGGAAGATTTCTAAGAGAGATTATTTAAAAAATATAAAGATGCTTTCTCTAATATTAGAAGGTAGAAGAAAAAGATTGATAGAGCTTTTAAGCAGGGATATGGAGAAGGCAGTTTCTTCCTTAGAATTTGAGAAGGCGTCTTTAATCCGGAATAAACTCTTTGCTTTGTCTTCTCTTTATGGCACTACTAAAGAGTTTCAGCAGTTAATCTCTCTTAAAGAAGTCTTAGGTCTTAAGAAACTCCCTCGCCGGATTGAGGCTTTAGATATTTCTAATATTCGGAAGGAAGCAGCTACAGGTTCAGTTGTAGTTTTTGAGGACGGTCTTCCCTTAAAATCTGAATACCGGCGCTATAAAATAAAGAGAAAGGTGGATAGCGATTTAGGGAGGATGGCTGAAGTTGTGGAGAGAAGAATAAGGAATATTTTACAGAGGAAAAAATTTCCCGATTTGGTGATAGTTGATGGAGGCATAGCCCAAGTCAATTTATGTAGCGATAAATTTAAAAAAGCAAAACTTTCTAATATCCCGGTAATAGGCATTTCTAAGAAGAACGAAGAAATTTGGTTTGCTTATCAGAAAAAGCCTTTAAGGTTAGAAAGAACTTCTTTGGCCTTAACTCTTATCCAGAGGTTGAGAGACGAAGCCCATAGGTTTGCTCATCAGTACTATTCCTATTTAAGAAAGAAGGCTTTGTCTCAGAATAGGACTAATAAGTGAGGGTTGGAAATTAGTTTTCAATCTTTGATTTTTAGGATAAAATTAAAGAAAATCAGTTCAGGATGAGAAGGTCAAAGAGGAAAAGACTTACTGGTTTTGAAAAGAAAGTTTTAAAATGTGTAGCTAAGATACCCTTAGGAGAGGTCCGCAGTTATAAATGGGTAGCTAAGAAGATAGGTAAACCCAATGCTTTTCGAGCAGTAGGCAGGGTTTTAAACAAGAATCCTTTTCCTTTCTTTATACCCTGTCACCGGGTAATAAAGAGTAACCAGGATATCGGAGGATATTCTTTAGGAAAAAATTTGAAAAAAGAATTGTTAGAATTAGAGAAGGCTATAAAGAAAAGTTTATTTACCCCGCACCACCAGAGAGCCACGGGTGTAAACCTGCAGATGAAGAGAAAAATATTCCGAAGGGTAATGTCCAAAAGCCACCTCGCCCTTTCAAGGAAAGGGCGAGGTTAAGCGGTGGTGGGGGTTTACCTAAAATTAAGGAGGAGGCAATGATTATAGATAAGTGGTTAGGCAAAATGGTGGAGGCAGGAGGTTCAGATTTATTTTTAAGAGCAAAGTCTTTTCCCAAAATAAGATTATTTGGAGAGGTAGTCAACTTAGAGGAGAAGGAACTTGAGCCTTCAGATTTAGTGGAGATAATAAAAGAGCTCCTTACTCAGGAGGAATTCAATGAACTTTCTCAAAAGAAAAGTTATGAAGGGGCTTTTTATTTTAGAGAGAATTGGCGGATGAGAATAAGTATTTTTTATCAAAGGAATTCTTTAGCTTTAGTAATAAGGGCAATAAATCTAAATATTTTGAGTTTTGAGGAACTTAATCTTCCTTCCAAAGTTTTAAAATCTTTATGTGAAGAAAAAAGAGGGTTAGTTCTTCTTACGGGAACTACTGGTAGTGGAAAATCTACAGCTATTGCTTCGATGATAGAATATATAAATAAAAACCATAGGAGACACATCCTTTCTATTGAAGAACCAATTGAATTTACCTTTACTGATAAAAATTCAATTATTAATCAGAGAGAGATTGGCAAAGATGTGGATAGTTATTTAGGGGCATTAAGACAATTTGCTTTACATTCACCTGACGTTATATTTATAGGAAACATAAGAGATGAAGAAACTATGCGTGCAGCTTTAGACGCTGCTGAAACCGGAGTGTTGGTATTTTCCACCCTTCACACAGTTAATGCTTCTCAGACTGTGGAGAGGATAATAAGTTTTTTCCCTCCATATCAACATCCTCAAGTTTTAATGCAATTATCCCAGCTTCTTAAGGGCGTGGTTTCTTTGAGGCTTCTTCCTAGTAAAGATGGTAAAAGTCTTATCCCTGCTTATGAAGTTATGGTTTTAAGTCCCTCTATTTCCAGGCTTATTCGGGAAAATAAAATTTGGGAGATACCTTCTTATATTGAACAGGGTGAAATTTATGGAATGGTGAGTTTTGAGCAGATGTTTTTGAAGTTAGTGAAAGAAGGAAAAGTTAATAAGGAGACTGCCATAAGTTTTTCTGATAAAAAAGAAGAGTTAAGGATGAGGATAGAAAATGAATAAAATAATCTTATTTAAGGGTAAGACTCAAAACTTATAGAGGAGGAAAGATGAGGGATTTAGTTAGAGCTCAGCAGGAATTACAGAAGAAAATTAAAGAGTTAGGGGACTATCTTTGAAATACCCCTTTTAAAGAAACGGATTAAAGAGTTAGAGAATCAAATGAGTTCTCCTTCGTTCTGGGAGAGTAGACAGAGCCAGAAAAGAGTAGAAGAACTTAAAGAATGTAAAGAGAAATATGAGATGTGGGAAAAGCTTAATAAAGATACCGAACAACTAAAAGAGTTTATTGACTTAGTTAAGGAAGACCCTTCTTTTCGGGAAGAGGTAGACAGACAATTACAGACTTTAGAAAGAGAAGTCAGTAATTTTGAGACTAAAGTTCTTCTTAGAGATAAATTTGACAAAGAAGATGCTATCGTAAGTATAAATTCAGGTGCAGGAGGTTTAGAGGCTTGCGATTGGGCGGGGATGCTTTTTAGAATGTATAGTCTTTGGGCCGAATCTAAGAATTATAAAGTAGAAGTTGTAGATTGTCTACCTGAAGAATCCGCTGGTTTTAAAAATATTACTTTTTTAGTTAAAGGCAAGTACGCTTATGGGTATCTTAAGGCTGAAAAAGGAGTCCATAGATTAGTAAGAATCTCCCCTTTTGATGCTAATAAAAGGAGACACACTTCCTTTGCTTCTGTAGATGTTATTCCCCAGGTCAGTGAGGAGGTAGAAATAGACATAAAGTCTCAGGACCTAAAGATAGAAACTTTCCGGGCTTCTGGTCACGGAGGTCAGCACCTGAATGTTACGGATTCAGCAGTAAGAATTACCCATCTTCCTTCGGGGATTGTAGTTTCTTGCCAGGCTGAGCGTTCTCAGTATCAAAATAAGCAGACAGCTCTTAAGATATTAAAGTCTAAGCTTTATAATAGACTTCAAGAAGAAAAAAGAAAGGAGTTAGAAGAGATTTCCGGAGAAAAAAAGAGAATAGAGTGGGGTTCTCAGATTCGTTCTTACATCCTCCATCCTTATTCTTTAGTCAAGGACCATAGAACTGAATACGAAACCTCTCAAGCTTTAGCTGTTTTAGATGGAGAATTAGACGGGTTTATAGAGGCATATTTAAAAACCAAAGATGTTTAAGGCCCATTTTATAAAATATTATCAGAGAAAAATAGATAAACTAACTCCCAAAGTAAATATAACTTTGGATAAAGAAATCCCCTTGCCTTCGGCTTCTCAAATTGCTAAATATGCTAAGATAGTTTCCCAGGTAAATTCTTTAGAAGAGGAGCTGAGGAAAAAATCCGATAGTTTTTTCTCCCAGAAGACTCAGGAGTTTCGGGAATTAATTTATGAACGGACTAAAAATATTCAAGATGAAGAAGAAAAATACCTCGTTTTTCAAAAAACTTTAGAGGAAATCCTCCCTTTAGCTTTCGCTTTAGTGCGGGAGTCTTCACTAAGGACTATTGGTCTGCGCCATTTTGATGTTCAGATTTTAGGAGGAATAGTTCTCAATAACTGCGGGATTGCTGAAATGGCTACTGGTGAAGGGAAAACTCTGGTAGCAACTCTGCCTGCTTATCTTAATGCTCTCCTGGGAAAAGGAGTCCACATTGTTACGGTAAATGACTATTTAGCCAAAAGAGATAGAGAGTGGATGGGCCCAATTTACGAATTTTTAGGATTATCAGTAGGAGTTATCCAGCAAGGAATGCCTCAAGAGGAGAGAAGGCTTGCTTATTCTTGCGACATAACTTATGGGACTAATAACGAGTTTGGCTTTGACTATTTAAGAGATAATATGGTCTTGCACTTAGAAGATATGGCCCAGAGGGGCCATTTTTATGCTATAGTAGATGAAGTTGATTCTATTCTTATCGATGAAGCCCGAACCCCTTTGATTATTTCTGGGCCGGCTGAAGAGTCTACTGACAAATATTATCTTGCAGAAAAAATTGCCTCCAGACTTAAAGGAAGAAGAATTTTAGAAAAAGATGAAATAGAAGCTAAGTATAAAGGTATAGATTTGGGAGAAGGCGTCGATTATTTAGCTGACGAAAGAACCCAAACCGTGACATTAACTGAGCAGGGCTTAAGGAAATGTGAGGAGTATTTGGGTTTGGATAATCTCTTTGAAGATATTTTCAGCGAATGGCCTCATCACATAAGACAAGCCTTAAGAGCTAAAGAATTTTTTAAAAGAGAAAGAGATTATATTGTTAAGGAAGGAAAGGTAATTATTGTGGATGAATTTACCGGAAGATTAATGCCGGGAAGAAGATGGTCGGATGGCCTCCATCAGGCAATTGAGGCTAAAGAAGGTTTGAAGATTCAGGAAGAATCTCAAACTTTAGCTACTATTACTTTACAGAACTATTTTAAGATGTATAAAAAACTTGCGGGGATGACCGGGACAGCTTATACTGAGGCTGCCGAGTTTAAACATATATATAATTTAGATGTGGTAGTTATCCCCACTAATAAACCTCTGCGAAGGACTACTTTCCCTGATAAGATATACAAGACCAAAGAAGTAAAGTTTAAAGCTGTGGTTTCCGAAATTGAGGAGTTTTATAAGATAGGCAGGCCTATCTTAGTAGGGACCACTTCAATTGAGAATTCAGAGTATCTTTCAACCCTTCTAAAACAGAAGGGAATCCCTCACCAGGTTCTTAATGCTAAGTATCACGAGAGAGAAGCATATATCGTAGCTCAGGCGGGAAGATTAGCTCAAGTTACTATTGCCACTAATATGGCTGGAAGAGGAACCGACATAATTTTAGGAGGAAACCCCGAATATTTAGTAAAGAGTATTTTAAAACAAAAAGGCTTAGACCCTCAAGATGAAAATTATCCTGAAGAATTTAAAAAACTTTTAGAAAAATATAAGAAAGAGTTTGATGCCGAACACCAGAGAGTAGTAGAATTAGGAGGTTTACATGTAATAGGCACAGAGCGTCACGAAGCTCGCCGGATTGATAACCAGTTAAGAGGAAGAGCAGGCCGTCAGGGAGACCCGGGGTCGTCGCGTTTTTATATATCTTTAGAGGATGATTTGATGAGGTTGTTTGGCTCAGAAAGGATTATGTATTTGATGGAGAAGTTTGGTTTTCCTGAAGATGAACCTATAGAGCATCCCTGGGTGGGCAGGTCTATTGAGGTAGCTCAGAGGAGAGTAGAAGCTCATAATTTTGAAATCAGAAAACAGCTTTTAGAATTTGACAATGTAATGAATAAACAAAGAGAAGTAATTTATTCTAAAAGAAGAGAGATTTTGGAAGGTAAAAATTTAAAAGAAGATATTTTAGATATGCTTAGAGAATCTTTAGAGGAGAGGATTGAATTTTTATTCTCCAAAGAAGTTGATAATTTCTCTGCAGAAGAGGAGAAATTTATAAATGAGCTAAAGTTTAGATTTGCTATAGATTTAGACAAGGCTATTTTGAAAGATAAAACTCCCCAGGAACTTAAAGAGATAATTTTTGATTTGGTAAAGAAGAGTTATCAGGAGAGAGAAGCTAAGTTAGGGGACAAGCTTCGTTATTTAGAGAGAATAGTTTCTTTACAAGTTATCGATTCCCGCTGGAAAGAGCATCTTTTAACATTAGATAATTTAAAAGAAGGTATTCACTTAAGAGCCTATGGCCAAAGAAACCCTATTGATGAATATCAACAAGAAGCTTTTAGAGCTTTTTTAGATATGCTTTCTTCTGTAAGAGAAGGAATTTTAGATTTAATCTTCAGAGTAGAGATAAAAGAGCCTCCTCGTTTAAGAACTGCTTTAGCCGGAACTCCTCAGAGTTTTCAGCATGAAGAATATTCACCCTTGAGAAGAGAGGAGAGCAAGAGAAAGCCTCCTCCTAAACAGATTTCTAAGAAGAAGATAGGAAGGAATGACCCTTGCCCCTGTGGAAGCGGGAAGAAGTATAAGAAGTGTTGCGGAAGAAATTTTTAAAATTAGTAATCTTTAGATCTCCACAGTCTCCTTTTTTAGCTTAGTTTATCCGTTATTACTGAAGGAAGTTATTATTTTAAAGTCTTAATGGATGTGATGATAAACTCCAGGGTTAATATCCAAAATTTTGGAGTTAAAAATTTACTCCAGATTTTATTCTTCTCAAGTTTATCCGGTTTTTTAACTGGGTTAAGCTTTAATTCTCCTAACCTTTCCTTTCTTATCTGGTTTTCTCTAATTTTTTTATTAAGAGTATTAAAGAATAATTCTTATCCTAAGAGTTTTTTTTATAGCTTTATAGCCGGATTTATTCATTTTTTAACTGTAGTCTTCTGGATAGGTTTTGTAACCCGTCTGGGTCTATTTTTCCTTCTTTTATACCTTTCTTTATATTGGGCTATTCCCAGTTTAGGGATTAAAAAACTTTTAGAGAAAAACTTTAATTTTTTATTAGTTCCTCTTCTCTGGGTTGTATTTGAGTACCTAAGGGCAAAGTGGGGAGGTTTTGGCTGGGCTCTCTTTGGTTATAGTCAGTTTAAAAATATAGCCCTTATTCAGATAGTTAACTTGCTGGGGGTATGGCCTGTTTCTTTTTTAATAGTCTTATTTAATGTGGTTTTGTTTAATTTTTTAGAAAAGAGGAAGTTAAGCCAGAGTTTATTGAGTTTATTAGTATTTTTATTTTTATTATCTTCCTTCTTCTTCTACGGTTATTCTTCTTTGAAGAGGCCCTCTTTTAAGGATAAATCCAGTTTAGTAAGTTTAGTTCAACCCAACATAGCTCAAGAAAAAAAGTGGCAAACTATTTATTATCAGGAAATAAAAGATAAATTAGTTTTTCTCCTGAGACAGGCTCCTCCAGGAAGTTTAGTTATTTTTCCTGAAGCCAGCTGGCCTTATTCAGCAGGAAAAGATTTTGCCGAATTAAAGCTCTTAGCTAAAACTTTTAAGAGAGACATTCTTATGGGAGTAGTAGAGAAGAGTGAGGAAAATTATTTTAATACAGCTGTTCTTATTTCTAAACAAGGACGGTTTTCTAAGTATAGAAAACTTAAATTAGTTCCTTTTGGAGAATATATTCCTTTAAGGAGGTTTTTAAGTTTTATCTCAGTGGTAAATTCTTTTGGGGATATCTCTGCGGGTAAAGAAGTTGTTTTATTGAATTATAAAAATTTGAGAATAGCTACTCTTATCTGCTTTGAAGATTTATTTCCCGACTTAGTAAGAGATTTTGTCAGAAAAGGAGCAAATGTATTGGTAAATATTACTAATGATGCCTGGTTTAAAGGTTATCCTCAAGTAATTCAGCATCTTCAACCAGCGGTATTTAGAGCTATTGAGGAGAGAAGATATTTACTACGGGCAGCCAATACTGGTATAAGCTGTATAATTTCTCCCCAGGGAGAGATAGAAAAAATTCTCAGAGTCAACAATAAAAAAATATTTGTAGAAGGCTTATTAAATGGTAAAATCTTTCTTTCTCAAGATGAGACTTTTTATTCTCAGTGGCCAGATATATTTATTTATATAGGAGGGATTTTGGGGTTAGTATTGTTAGTCTTTGATAAGAAAATAAAGTTTTAAAGAGAAGGGAGGCTATTATGGAGATAAAGGTAGTAAAAGTAGAAAAACCTGAGGATGTGAACATTATAATTGGTCAAGCCCACTTCATAAAGACAGTAGAAGATTTATATGAAGTTTTAATCTCAGCATCTCCTAATATAAAGTTTGGGTTTGCTTTTTGTGAATCTTCAGGAAAGACTTTAGTAAGGGCTGAAGCAAACTCCGAAGAGCTTAAGAGGATTTCTATAGAGAATGCTTTAAATATAGGTGCTGGCCACACTTTTTTTATTGCTTTGAGAGAGGCCTTTCCCATAAATGTTTTAAATGCAGTAAAGATGGTTCCAGAAGTATGCCGAATTTTTTGTGCTACTGCTAACCCGGTAGAAGTAATCGTAGCAGAAACTTCACAGGGAAGAGGTATTTTAGGAGTAGTTGACGGTTTTTCTCCTAAAGGAATAGAAGCTGAAGAAGATGTAAGCTGGAGGAAGGATTTCCTAAGAAAAATAGGGTATAAGCTGTAAGGGCTAATTTTCAATCTTCTATTTGATTTATATTTAACCTATTTTTATAATTATGGATAAAGAAAAGAAGAAATTTTTAAGGAGAAAAGCAGGGTGGGTTCTTCTTAAATTAAGTTCTCAACTGGTTAAGATTCTACCCTTTAAATTTATTTTGTTTTTGGGAAGAGGTTTTGGTTTGTTAGGTTATGTTTTTTCACCAAGACACAGAAGAATAGCCTTAGAAAGTTTAAGTACAGCCTTTGCTGAAGAAAAGACCCCCTTAGAAATTAAAAGAATTGCCAAAGATTCCTTTAAATTTATGGGGGAGGCAGGATGGGAGATGTTTTATTTTCTTAATAATCCCGGTAAAGTTAAACAGAGAGTAGGAATTAAAGGCTTGGAGAATTTAGAAAAGGCCTTGGAGAAAAAGAGAGGGGTAATTGCCTTAACTGCTCATTTTGGTAATTTCCCTTTAATGTGTTTAAGGCTTAAAGAGGAAGGGGTTATAGTCAATACCATGGCCAGGCCTATGAGAGATGAAAAGGCAGGAAATTTTATCCATAATTTGAGAACCCAGGCGGGAATTAAAACAATTTTTTCCTATCCTAAGAGAGAAGCTGTTTTTAACTCCCTTAAAGCCTTGGCTAATAACGAGGTTTTAGTTATTCAGATGGACCAGAATTATGGCACAGGAGGAGTATGGGTTAAGTTTTTTGGAGAGTTAGCAGCTACTCCCGTAGGTCCTATAGTTTTGGCTTTAAGGAGTAAAGCAAGTATTGTGCCTATGTTTATAGTAAAACAAAGAGAGGGTTTCCATACTATTTTTATAGAAAAGGAAGTACCTTTAGAGAGGAAAGAGGATAAAGATGAAATAATACTTGTAAATGCTATAAAATTTACTAAAATAATAGAAGACTGGGTAAGGAAATATCCCTATTTGTGGAGTTGGATTCATCGACGTTGGAAGTCTCGGCCCCCAGAAAAAGTTTTTAACTTGAAATTTAGGGTTCAAAAAGATTGATTTTTTGGTATAATACTGTTTTTTCACCAGAAGTTTCAGGGTTATTTATTTGAAAAAGAGGAGGTGCTAAATGGCTGAAGAGGTAAAACAGACTGAACAAACTCAACAACCAGAAGAGAAGAAGTCTGCTGGAGAAGCAGGCAAGATGGTTCTCAAGATAGCCTTAGGAGTTGTTTTGGTAGGATTAGGTATCTGGGCGATTATAGCCTGGTGGAAAGATTTATTGTTAGTGGTTAAAGGTTGTATAGGTCCGTTCTTAATTTTAGCAGGAGCAATTACTATAGCCATAGCTAAAGACTAAAAGATAGAGAGAAAGAATCTACTTTACTGTTAAGAGAGAAATTTTTGCCGGAAAGAGTTTGGTTGTTATTTGGTAATACTAAGTGAAGATTGGTTTAGCTTTAGGAGGTGGGGGAGCAAGAGGTCTTGCTCATATCGGAGTGTTAGAGGTTCTGGAGAAGGAGAAAATACCTATTGATTTCATCTCGGGAACCTCGATGGGAGCAGTAGTAGGAGCCTTCTATGCTAAAAAGGGGAAGGTTGATTATTTAAAAAGTAAGATTTTCCCTTTTTTAAAAAGGGAGCTAATTAAGGAATTAGAAGAAAGATTCAGTTTAGCTTCTCAGAAAGATATAAGTAAAAATCCTAAAGTCAAAAAGGCTTTTCTTTTTATTCGGGAATTTTATCTCTGGAATATCCGAATAGTTAAAAAAGGGCTCATAGATTATCGTCCTTTTGAGGTTCTTTTTAAGGAAGCCTTAGATGAGTGGAAATTTTCGGATTGTAAGATTCCCTTTCTCTGCGTAGCAGTAGACTTGGTAAAGGGAGAAGAGGTTTATTTAGGAGAGGGTCTTTTGTATAAGGCTTTGCTTGCTTCCTGTGCTTTACCGGGAGTTTTTCCTCCCTTAAGAGAAGGAGAAAAGTATTTAGTAGATGGCGGAGTATTGGAAGCTCTTCCTACTTTAGCTTTACGCAAGAAAAAAATAGATTTTATCCTGGGAGTAAGTTTAGAAAAGAAAAGACAGGAAAGAGTGGGCAGAAGTAGTATAGATATTCTTTTAAATGTAGATGAGATAAGGTACAATAGATTACTGGAAATTTTTAAGAATTTAGCTGATTTTATTTTTGAGCCTGAAGTTTCCGATTTTGGCTGGGCTGATTTTTCTAAGGTAGATACAATTATCGAGAGAGGAAGACAAGAAGCTTTGGAAAAACTCCCCCAGCTTAAGAAGAGATTAAAACGCAGGCGATTTTTTCCTTTCTTTAGGAAAGGAGGTTGCTATGGTTAACAGGATAAAGCAATTTGTAGCTGAACAAGCCATTAAGAATATTATAAGGCTTCTTCCCCGCTTTTCTAAAAATACTTTGATAAAGCTTACCTATTTAGCAGAGAGAGTGATGACCAAAGAAGACCCTGTGGTTTTAAAAGCTATTAGAGAGACCAGGAAGTATTTCTTAGAGAACCATCCTTCTATAGAGATTGCCCGGAAAGTCTTTACTCAGCTTTCTCCTCATTGTCGGAGAAAATTTGTCGAGAATCTATTTATCAATGCTATGTTTAAGGGGGTAGATAAGGCTAAAGAGTTTAAAGAAGAGTATGGTTTTGAACCTCCCTGGTTTTTGGTCTTATCTCCTACTATGAGATGCAATCTTAATTGTCTGGGTTGCTCTACTCGTAAATACTCTAAGTCCGAGGATTTAGATATAGAGATAGTAGATAGGATTTTGACTGAAGCTAAGCAGAAGATGGGTATTCACTTTATAGTTACTCAGGGCGGGGAGATGTTTGTCTATGAGGATATGTGGAAGCTCTACCAAAAACACAACGATGTTTATTTTCAAGTCTATACTAACGGTACCCTTATTGATAAGGAAGCAGCCAGAAGGCTTGCTGAGTTGGGTAATGTTGCTCCTATTATAAGTTTAGAGGGTTTTAAAGAACAAACCGATGCTCGCCGAGGTAAAGGAGTTTTTGATAAGTGTATGCAAGCTATGGATAATTTGAAAGAAGAAGGAGTTTTGTTTGGAGCTTCTATTACTCATACCCGGGTTAATTCTGATATAGTTACTTCCTTAGATTTTATGGATATGCTGATTTCCAAAGGAGCATTTATAGTCTGGTATTTTCAGTTCCTTCCTATTGGTAAAGACCCTGATGTCAACCTTATGCCTACGCCTCTTCAGAGACAGAGGCTCCGAAACTTTGTAGAAGAAGTAAGAGCGACTCGTCCAATATTTATTGGCGATTTCTGGAATGATGGTCCTTTTGTGGGAGGGTGTATTGCTGCTGGAAGGAGGTACGTCCATATTAATCATAAAGGAGATGTGGAGCCATGTGCTTTTGTCCATTTTGCTGTAGATAATATAAGAGAAAAATCTCTAATTGAGGCTCTGCAGTCAGATTTCTTTAAATTCTTGCGGTCAAAACAACCCTTTGCTGAAAATCTCTATGCTCCCTGTATGATTATTGATAATCCTTATATTTTGAGAGAGGCAGTGAAGAATTTTAAAGCCTACCCTACTCACGAAGGAGCAGAAAAAGTATTAGAAGGAGAGGTTGCCCAACACTTAGATAGATACTCTTCTGAGCTTAAAGAGTTGACTAAGTCTGCCTGGGAAGAATGGAAAGCTTCCCGGGAAAGTCCGGAGATTTCTCAACCTGTTTAATGAGTATATTTTTAAGAAAGGTTTATAGACTCTCTGCTTTGATTTTTCCTTTAACCTATTTTTTTTCTTCCAAGGCTTTTATCTTAGGCATAACCGGAGTTATTCTTCTGGGACTACTCATTTTAGAAATAGTTAGATTTAAAAACCCTTCCTTTAATAGGAAAATATTTTCTTCTTTTTCTCGCCTTTTAAAAGACAGAGAAAGAGAGAGAATTTCCGGGACTACTATTTTTTTTATAGGAGTTTTTATTACGGTTTTAATTTTTCCTAAGGAGATAGCCATAATTTCTTTACTTTACTTAATTGTAGGAGATGCTCTCTCAGGGATAGTCGGGTTTAACTGGGGAAGATTTAAGATAGGTAAAAAATCCTTGGAAGGATTTTTAGCTTGTTGGTTAGGTTGTTTGGGTATAGGTTTAATTTTAAGAATTTTTTTTCTCTTTTCTTACCCGGCACTGATTTTATCTTCTTTGGCTGTAGCTTTAGTAGAATTATTCCCCTTTATTGACGATAATTTAACTATACCTCTAATAGGAGGGGCTATTCTCTATGTTCTTAGATAGGTATTTTAAGTTTAAAGAAAATAATACTAATTTAAAAAGAGAAATTTTAGGAGGATTAACTACCTTTTTTACTATGGCTTATATTATAGTAGTTAATCCAGCTATTTTGGAAGCTTGCGGTATTCCTAAGCCAGCCTCTTTTACTGCCACTGTGCTTTCAGCTTTTCTGGGAACTCTTTTAATGGGAGTTTATGCTAAAAGACCTTTTGCTATTGCTCCTTATATGGGAGAGAATGCTTTTATTGCCTATACAGTATGTAAAGTCTTAGGTTTCCCCTGGCAAGTAGCTTTGGGGGCTGTGTTTTTAGGAGGAGTTTTATTTTTTTTCCTTACCGTATTTAAGTTAAGAGCCTGGTTATCTAAATCTATCCCTCAGTCTTTAAAGTATAGTTTTTCGGTAGGGTTAGGACTTTTCTTAGCTTTTATTGGTTTAAATATTTCGGGGTTTATAAGTTTAGGCACAGCTTCAGCTCCAGTGAAGTTAGCCAATTTAAGAACACCCGATACTTTATTAGCTGTTTTTTGCCTTCTTTTGATTTCTCTCTTGATGATTAAAAAAGTAAGAGGAGCTTTTTTATTAGGTATGCTTTCAGTTACTTTTTTAGGGGTTTTTTGGGGAAAGATAAAAATAGATTCTTGGTGGAGTTTGCCTCCTTCTTTAGCTCCGACTTTTTTAAAATTTACTGAATTTTTTAAATATCCGGGATTGGTCTTAACCTGGGGGATGTTTTCAGTGGTTTTAACTGTATTTGTTATGGATTTCGTAGATACTATGGGTACTTTAATTGGGGTTTCAGCCCGAGCAGGTCTTTTAGATAAAGATGGGAACCTCCCGGAGATTGAGAAACCTATGTTAGTAGATGCTTTAGCTACAATATTTTCGGCAAGTTTAGGAACCACTACTGCTGGTACTTATATAGAGTCAGCCTCAGGCGTAGAAGAAGGAGCTCGCACCGGCTTTTCCAGTGTGGTTTGTGCTTTCTTATTCTTATTAGCTTTATTCTTTTCTCCTCTGCTTACCCTGGTTCCTCCCTATGCTTATGGCCCGGTTTTAGTTATTGTGGGCAGTTTAATGATTTTCCCTGTGGCCAGAATAGATTTTTCTGACTATACTGAGTATATCCCTGCGTTTTCAGTAATTGTATTTAGCTGTTTTACCTATAATTTAGGAGTAGGGATTACTGCAGGGTTTTTGTTCTATCTTTTGCTTAAATTATTTTCAGGAAGATTTAAAGACTTAAATTTGGGGAGAATTCTTTTGGGAATAGTTTCTCTTTTATTCTTTTTATTTTATCCTTATAACTAAAGGGAGGGGGTTATGTTGGTTAAGAGTTTAGGTCTAAGATTTAGTTTTTTGAAACTGGTGAGAGAAATTTTAATAGTGAGTATTTTTGTTTTTCTTTTAACTCTTTCTTCTAAAGCAAGAATTTATTTCCCTTTCTCTCCTGTTCCTGCGACTTTGCAGACTTTAGTTATTTTTTTAGGTGTAGTTTTCTGGAGAGAGAAAGCAGTTTTTTCTCAGCTTATCTGGATTTTCTTAGGTATTTTAGGTCTTCCTCTCTTTTCTCGGGGAGGAGGGTCTCTCTATATTTTTTCTCCCACTTTTGGATATATATCAGGATTTTTAGTAGCCAGCTTATTCTTAGTTAAGTTTTTATTTTTAAAAAAGAATTTTTATTGGTACCTTCTTTCTTTCTCCTTAGCTAATCTAATCATTTATATTTTGGGAGTGGTAGGGATTGTTTTGAGTTTAAAGATTTCTTTTCTTTCAGCAATAGGGATTGGGGTTTTTCCTTTTATATATGGAGATTTTTTGAAGATAGTCTTAGCTAGTTTAATAACTAAGTTAAGCAAAGTTTGATTATGTTGCGACGCTGGTTTTTTACCGGATTAGTAGTTTTAGTGCCTGTGGTTATTACTATCTATGTAGTAATAGGGCTCTTTAACTTTGCTGATTCTATTTTAGGTAAGTATATAAATCGTTATATTTTCCTTTATTTTGGTTATAAAATCCCGGGTTTAGGGATAATCTTTTCGGTCTTGATAATTGTTTTGGTAGGAATTATTTCTTCTTTTCTCAGGTGGAGGATTTTTAAGCGGTTGGAATTATTAATTTTAAAATTTCCTTTAGTGGGCAGAATTTATGCCCCTACCAAAGAAATTGTAAGATTTTTATTTTCTCCCTCTAAACCTTCTTTTAAAAGAGTTGTGTTAGTAGAATTTCCTAAAGAGGGTATATATTCTTTAGCTTTTATAACTGGAAAGTCTTCTAAGATTAATCAAAAGACTGGTAAAAAAATGATAAGCATCTTCATTCCTTCTTCACCTTCTCCTCTCACCGGCTTTACTTATTTTATATCTGAAGATAAACTCATCTATTTAGATATCTCTGTAGAAGAGGCAGTTAAGATTATAGTTTCGGGAGGAATGTTGAGTTCTTCAGAAAATTTCTCTCAAAAATAGTTGCCTATTTTTAAAATTTAGATAAAATATATCTCTATTTTATTTTCTAAATTATGGCTAAGTATAGTTTAAACAAAGAAGAGTTTTTCATAGAAGACTACAACAAGGCAAAAAGTTTTTGTAGTTTCTTGCCCGGTATTTCTGGTAAGTTTGGCCTTCCTCTTTGGTGCTTTTATGTAAATAGGGCTCAGGGAGTAGTAAGTTTGGGGATAAAAGATAAGGACCACTCCCTTTTAGAATTTTTACCGGCCAATAAGTCTCTATTTTCAGTATTTTACCGGGGGTTCAGGACATTTTTAAAAATAGACTCTAAATTTTATGAGCCTTTCCGCATCCCCCAGAAGAACCAGGTGAGGCAGGTTATGAAAGTGTCTTCCTCTTTTCTGGAGATTGAAGAGGAAAATAAAAAGAGGGGTTTGGATATAAGGGTAAGGTATTTTACTCTGCCTTCTTCTGAATTTGCTTCTTTAGTAAGGATAGTGGAGTTAAAAAATATTACTACCCGGCCCAGAGATTTAGAAATTATTGATGGTTTGCCAGGTATACTTCCCTATGGTTGTAAGAACCTTTTTCTTAAAGATTTAGCCCGGACTTTAGAGGCTTGGATGCAAAGTTATCTTAATAAAGATTTAGCCTTTTTTAAGTTGAAGGTTTCTCCTCAGGATATTGCTCAGACTATTTATATCCAAGGAGTAAATTTCTATTTTTCTTGTTTTTTCTCTAAGAAAAACGAGATTAAATTTTTAAGGCCAATCATAGATTCCCACCTTCTTTTTGGCGAGGATTCAGACTTAAGCCTCCCTTTTAATTTTGCAGATAAAAAGTTTAATTATGTAAAGAAAGACCTTCTTCTGGGAAGGACTCCCTGTGCTTTTTCCTTCGTCAAACTGAGGCTTAATCCCCAGGAGAGTTTTAGATTTTTTAGCTTTATTGGTTCAGCAGAAAGAGAGGAAGAGGTTGTTAATTTTTCTAAGAAGCTAAGTTTGAGTTGGATTGAGGATAAGTTTGAAGAGAATAAAAAAATTATAAAAGAGATTCAGCAAAAGGCTTTTATAAATTCTTCATTAAAAACCCTTGACTTCTATACTCAGCAGAATTTCTTAGATAATGTTTTAAGGGGAGGGTTTCCTCAAAGGTTTGGAGATAAAGTCTTTTATCTCTATAATAGAAAGCACGGAGATTTAGAAAGAGATTATAACAGATTTAAATTTGAACACAACTTCCTTTCTTCAGGAGAAGGAAATTACCGGGATATAAATCAGAATAGACGCCAGGATGTATTTTTTGAGCCCAAAGTTTTTGAAGAAAATATCCGGTTATTTTTTAATCTTCAGAGGTTAGATAGTTATAATCCTTTAGTAGTTAAGTCTCCTAAGTTTATTTTTAGGGATAAAGAGTCTTTTAAGAAGGCTTTTTTTGAGTTTTTCGTTTCAGAATTGTTAAAGAAGTTAGAAGGAATGGTGTTTTCAGAATTTTCTCTCTCGGAGTTTATGAGGTTTTTGAAGGAAAATAAAGTATCTTCTAAATTGTGGGAGGAATTAATTAAAAGAGTTTTGAGTTTTTCTAAGAAGGTAGAACAGGCTGATTTTGGAGAGGGTTTCTGGATAGACCACTTTACTTATAATTTGGATTTGGTAGAGAGTTTTTTAGCAGTATTTCCTGATAAAGAATCAGAGCTCTTATTTAAAGAAGAGTATTCTTTCTATGATGATTTCTGCAAACTGACCCCCCGGAGGAAAAGATATTACCTTAAAGATGGCTATATTTTGCAAAAAGATTTTCTGGGGTTTGACGGGGAAAAAGCCAATTTGATAAATTCCCGTCAGTATTTTAAACACCAGTTAAGAATAAGAGATAAAGACGAAGTTTTCTATACTAACTTATTAGTTAAGCTTTTGGTAGTAGTTTTGAACCGGATTTCTACCCTTGACCCTTTTGGCAGGGGCGTAGAAATGGAGGCAGGAAAACCGGGCTGGTGTGATGCCCTTAATGGTTTACCTTCTCTTTTAGGCTCCTCTTTGGCCGAGACCTTTGAGCTTTTGAGGATAATTCTCTTTCTTAAAGAAAAGGTTGGAAAATACAGAGAAAAGAAGATATCTCTGCCTTCAGAAATATTTAACTTTTTTAAAGACTTAAAAGAGCTTCTTCAGGAAAGTAAATCGGAGGGTTTTAAAGATAGTCTGGATTTCTGGGAGAGGAGCCATACTCTTAAAGAAGATTTCCGGGAAAAAGTCTTCTGGGGAGTAAGTTCTGAATTTTATTCACTATCTTTAGGAGAGGTAGAGGAGTTTTTAGAGCTGAGTGAGGAGAAGATTTCTTTAGGGTTAAAAGATATAGATTATAAGAGATTGCCTACTTACTTTATAAATGAAGTAGTGGAATACCAGGAAAAGCAGGGTTTTATCTTTCCTTTAAAGTTTAAACAGAAGGAACTCCCTATCTTTTTAGAAGGCTTTGTGAGAGCTATGAAGATATCGCCCCCAGAAACTATTAAACTAATCTACAATTCTTTAAAGAAAAGTTCCCTCTATGATAAGAATTTAAAGATGTACAAAATCTGTACTTCTTTGAGAAAAGCACCTTTGGAAATAGGAAGAATAAAAGTATTTCCTCCGGGCTGGTTAGAAAATGAATCTATCTGGGTGCATATGGAGTATAAGTATCTTTTGGAATTAATAAAGGCTGGACTTTATGAAGAGTTCTATAAAGAATTTTTTAACTGTTTTATCTGTTTTTTAAAACCTTCAATTTATGGGAGAAGTAATTTAGAGAATTCTTCTTTTATAGTAAGTTCAGCTAATCCCGATAAGAAGCTCTGGGGGAGAGGTTTTGTGGCTCGACTTACTGGAGCAACTTCTGAAGCTTTAAATATACTACTTTTTATGTGTTTAGGAAAAAATCCTTTTTATCTGAAGCAAGGGAAATTAATATTAGAGTTTAAGCCTTTGTTAAAGAAAGACCTTTTTACTAAAAAAGAAGATGCTGTCTTTATCTTAGATAATAAAGGAAAACCCCAGGAATTTACTCTCCCTAAAAATACTTTTTCCTTTATGTTTTTAGGCAAGACTTTGGTTATCTATCATAATCCCCAGAGAATTGATACTTATAACCGGAAAGCAAAAGTAGAAAAAATAATAGTTAGATATGCCAACCAGGAGGAATTTGTATTTAATTCTTCTCAGATAGAAGAACCACATTCTTTAAGGATAAGAGACCAGAAAGCCTGGATTATTGAAGTATTTATTACTTCGGGTTAATTTATCAATATCCGTATAATACTAATTAGGGTTAAAAGGAGGCGGTTTTTGAGGGTGTTTAAAAGAACCCTGAAAGCATTTTCTATCCTTTTCTTAGTCTATGTCTTCCTTCTAAGTATTAAGCTGATTAGTAAAGGAGCCCATTTTTTAGGTGAAGACTTTGCTCGCAAACTCATCTCTACCACTTCAGACCCTTTTGTCGGGCTTTTTATTGGTATCTTAGTTACAGTAGTGGCTCAGTCTTCTTCTTTAACTACTTCTTTGGCGGTGGCTTTAGTGGGTGCTGGTACTTTAAATATTAACTGTGCTATCCCCATTATTATGGGAGCTAATATTGGCACAACCGTTACTAACACTTTGGTTTCTTTAGGTCACATTTCCTGGAGAGCAGAGTTTAAAAGAGCCTTTCAGGCGGCTACAGTCCATGATTTTTTTAATATTTTGACAGTGATAATCCTTTTTCCTCTTCAGCTTAAATTTGGGTATCTTACTAAGATTTCTCTATTCTTTGAAAGGTTATTTGAGGGAGTAGGAGGAGTTAAGTTTAGCAGTCCTGTAAAAGTTCTTCTTTCTCCAGCAATTTCTTTTTTTAAGAAGGTATTTATAGAAAATCTTTCTTTTTCAGAAAACTGGGCAGGGATTTTATTTATTATTCTGGGATTAGTCTTTTTATTTTCCTCTCTGTTTTTCTTAGTTAAAATATTAAGAAAGCTCTTTATTGGGAAGGCTGAGGTTTTAATAGATAAGTATATATTTAGAAATAATTTTTTAGCTATGAGTTTAGGGTTTTTAATTACAGTAATAGTTCAGTCTTCTTCTTTAACTACTTCAGTGATGGTTCCTTTAGCTGCCGCTGGGGTTTTAAGTTTAGAAAAAGTCTTTGTTTATACTATGGGGGCAAACGTGGGTACTACCTTTACTGCTCTCTTAGCTTCTTTGGCTGTGGTCGGAGAAGGTAGAACTGCAGCTTTAACCGTAGCCTTAGCTCATTTATTCTTTAATCTTTCGGGGATAGCTATATTTTATCCTTTTAAGAAGATAAGAAATATTCCCCCAGCTTTGGCTAAGAAGCTTTCTCAACTCTGTTATAAGCGGAGGTACTTTTCTTTAATCTATACTTTAGTAATTTTTATGGTTTTACCTTTGTTCCTTATTTTTTTAAGAAAGCTCTTTGTAAAATGATGTAGGTGAGAAATGTTTAAAGATATTTTAAATATTTGGAAAGAAGAAGAGTTTTTAAAGAAAGTAGTAAAAGATTTTGAGAATATGCTCAAAGAAGCTCAAGATATCTTTGATAAGGCAACTTCTGTATTTTGGAAGAAGATACCTTCTCAGGAAGTTCATGCCTTAATATACTCAAAAGATAGAAAGATTAATGAAGAAGAGCAGAAAATAAGAAGAAGACTCATTGAACACTTAGCTATTAATCCCCGTAAAGATTTTACTGCCTGTTTGGTTTTTATGAGTGTAGTAAAGGACGCTGAAAGAATCGGTGATTATTGTAAAAATATTTTTGAGCTAAGTTATATCTTGAAAAGTTCACCCCAGGACAACTTAACCAGTAGTTTCCAGGATTTAGAAACCCAGATAAGAGAGAGCTTGCAGGAGATTCCTTCAGCTTTCATTTCTGCAGATAATGAGAAGGCAGTTACTCTGATGCAGAGGCACGGAAAAATTTCTTCTCAATGTGAGAGTATGATTCGTTCAATGATTGACCAAAATTTTTCTGCTGATAAGACCGTAGCTTACACTTTGCTTTTACGCTACTACAAGAGAATCAGTGCTCATATAGCTAACATAGCCTCAGCTATAATAAACCCTATAGAAAAAATTGATTATGTAGCTGAAGGGCTTCTTTAAATTATTAGTTCTTTTGTTTTATTGTTCAGGCGGTTATTAGTTAAAGAATAAAGGGGTAAGATGTCTAAGAGAAAGAGGAGAGGAAAACTTTCCTGGAGAAGCAAGAGAGCAAACCACGGAAGAAAACCCTGTAGAGGTTAACTCCAGCCGCTTTCTATTCTAATGAATAGATAAACTATCAAACTAAAGTTCAGAATTGGTAGGGGTTATTTAAGTCTCGCCAGGCAGTAATCTGAACTGAGGCTTCTATTCCTAAATTTTCAATAGCAGACATATAGTCAGCATTATAGGCAAGATGGGCATTGCCATTTATCCTTACTTCTTGGGCCCAGACTCCTCCATCTACATTTAGACCTCCTCCGCCCCCATTTATCCGGAATTGACCCCGAGTATAGATTACCCCGTCAATCTGGCCATTACCATTAATTACTATATCATCGGTATCATCAGGATCAGTTATAATATCCCCTGCTACTACAAAGAAACCTCCAATAGTTCCGATATTACCGTTAAGTTCTAAATCAGTAGTTACATAGACTACATTAGGGACTCCTTCGGAGTACCAGAAAGAAGATGGGAAACTATCATTCCCATTTTTTACTTCCTGAAGACGAGTTTCATCATAGAC
>QNCG01000006.1 GCA_003644445.1 Candidatus Duberdicusella sinuisediminis
GAAAAAGAACTTCAGCAGTTTTAGTAAATTTTTAGCTTGTAGCTCATTAGAAAGAATTTCTCTAAGCTTAAGCGGGGTTGAGTTCCTGATAAAGATTAAATTTGCTCTTTTACAAGTTAATTTCTGGTTTTATTTTCTGAGCCGCTAGCTCATCAGGTAGAGCACCGGCCTTTTAAGCCGGGGGTGCCGAGTTCGAGCCTCGGGCGGCTCAAACTTAGTTTTTTAAAGAAGCAAAGATATATGCGGACGTGGCGGAACTGGCAGACGCGTTGGGCTTAGAACCCAATGCCCTTTTGGGGCTTGGGAGTTCAACTCTCCCCGTCCGCAAAATTTAGTCCCTTAGAAATTAGTTCTATAGAACAGAAGAACTAACACAGGGTGCGGGCGTAGCTCAGTTGGTAGAGCACCACGTTGCCAACGTGGTTGTCGTGGGTTCAAAGCCCATCGCCCGCTCCAGAATTATTTTTAAAATGAGGTTATCCGAGTATATTTTCGAGAATCAGATTATTGTAGGATTAAAATCTAAAAAGAAAAAAGAGGTTTTAGCTGAGCTTTTAAGTCTTTTAATAAGACTAAAAAAAATTTCTCCCCGCAGTAAACAGAAAATAATCTCTGCTCTTTTAGCCAGAGAAAGGTTAGGCTCAACAGCTTTAGGCCAGGGTATAGCTATACCCCATACTCGGCTGGAGATAATAAAAAAGCCTTTGATAGTTGTAGGTATATCTAAGCAAGGTATAGACTTTGACTCTTTGGATGGAGAACCAGTTTTTGTAATATTTCTTATCCTTTCTCCCAAAAATTTAGAGGGTGTACATCTTAAGATTTTAGCTGGTATAAGTAAGATTTTAAGGGATAAATATTTTTTGAATCGCCTAAAGGAGGCTTCTAAACCTAAACAAGTAAAGGAATTGATAAAAGCCCAAGAGAAAAGTTTAGGAAGATGAACAAAGTGGTAAAAGAGGTTTTGATAAAAAATAAACAGGGTTTACATGCAAGACCGGCAGCTTTATTCGTTCAGACTGCTGCTAAATTCGATTCTTCAGTAAGAATAAAAAAAGATAACCAATTAGTAGATGGCAAGTCAATTATGAGTATATTAAGTTTAGGAGCAGAATCTGGAAACCGAATAACGATTATTGCTGAAGGCGAAGATGCCCAAAGAGCAGTTTTAGAATTAGAAAAAATTTTAACTGAAGATAATGAAGAGAATTAAAGGAATATCGGCTTCTTCAGGCATAGCTGTTGGTAAAGCCTTTTTAATTGGCAGAGAGGAATTTTCTGTAGTCTGCAAGAAGATTTCTTTAGAAGATATCCCTTCAGAGATTCTTCGCTTAGAAGATGCTTTGATAAAAACCCGAAGAGAGTTAATTGAATTCCAAAAAGAAATAGAGAAAAATTTAGGTTCAGAGCATGCTCAGATTTTTGATGCCCATTTATTAGTTTTAGAAGATAGAGTCCTCATTGAGGATGTTATCTCTAAGATAAAGAAAAACAGGATAAATGTAGAGTATGCTTTCTGGGAGGTGATTAAGAAGTATATAGAGACCCTTTCCAAGCTTGATGACGGCTATTTAAAAGAGAGAGCTTTGGATTTACGGGATGTAGGTAAAAGAGTTTTAAAAAAACTTCTTAAGAAAGATGTCCACCCCTACACTCAGATAAAAGAAAAAGTAATAATTGTAGCTCATGACCTTTCTCCGGCCGATACTGTTTCTTTGCCTAAGAAAAAGATTTTAGGTTTTGCTACTGATATTGGGGGAAGAACCTCTCACACCGCTATTATTGCCCGGGCTTTAGGGATTCCGGCAGTTGTAGGTTTAGAGAAGATTACTTTTATAGTTAAACCCCAAGATTTAATAGTTATTGATGGAACAAAAGGAGAGGTAATAGTTAACCCTCCTGAAGAAGTCTTAGCTGAGTATAAAGAAAAGCAAGAGGAAGAAAAGCAGGTAAAGAGGTTTTTCTATTCTTTGAAAAAACTTCCTGCCCAAACTTCTGACAATAAAAGAATAGTTTTAGCAGCCAATATAGAACTTCCTGAAGAAATCCCTTTAGTTTTAGAGTGGGGAGCTGAAGGTGTGGGGCTTTATCGGACAGAGTTTATCTATTTAGGAAGAAAAGATTTACCTTCAGAAGAAGAGCAGTATCAGGCTTACTTAAACGTGGCTAAGAAAGTTAAGCCTTATCCAGTGGTAATAAGGACGCTGGATTTGGGAGGAGATAAATTTTTATCCCAACCTTTAATGCCTGAGGAGATGTCGCCTTTTTTAGGGTGGCGGGCAATAAGGTTTTGTTTGGCTCAGCCTCAAATTTTCAAAGTTCAGTTGAGGGCGATATTAAGAGCCTCACGGGAAGGTAATTTAAAACTTATGTTTCCTATGATTTCAGGGATTGAGGAATTAAGGCAGGCAAGAAAGCTTTTAGAAGAAGTAAAGGAGGAGTTAAGAAGAGAAGGTGAGCCTTTTGATGAGAATATAGAGGTAGGGGTAATGATTGAGGTTCCTTCAGCTGCCTTAATGAGTGATGTTTTAGCTAAAGAAGCAGATTTTTTCAGTATCGGAACTAATGATTTGATTCAGTATTCTTTAGCAGTAGATAGAGCTAACGAAAAGGTAGCTTATTTATATGAGCCTACCCATCCAGGAGTATTGAGGCTGTTGAGAATAATTATTGATAATGCCCATAAGGCAGGGATTTGGGTAGGTATGTGTGGAGAGATGGCCTCGGAGCCTTTATGTGCTTTTTTGCTTTTAGGTATGGACATAGATGAGTTGAGTGTTCCCCCTTCCAGTATCCCTAAGGTGAAAAAACTCATCAGGTCAGTAAAATTTGCCCAGGCTTCTCAAATTGTTGAAAAGGTCATAAATTTAAGTACCCATAAAGAGGTAGAGAGGATAGCCACTAAGTTTTTAAAAGAAGTTTTGAGAGAAGAATTTGATAAGATAATTAAATTATGAAGGTCTTAATTCTTTGCGCTGGTTACGGAACAAGACTTTATCCTCTTACTCTGAATATTCCTAAGGCTCTTCTTAAAATTAAAGACAAACAGTTAATCGATATTTTAATAGAGAAATTAAAGGATGTGCCTACCTCAGAGATTATTTTGGTAACTAATAATAAGTTTTATTCAAAGTTTGTCCAATGGAAGGCTAACCAGAACCTTCCTTCAGAGATATCTATCCTTAATGATAATACAAATTCTCCCCAAGAGCGCTTAGGAGCTTTAGGAGACATAGAGTTTGTTATCGATAATAAATCTATTAATGAGGATTTATTGGTTTTAGGCAGTGATAATCTTTTTACCTGGTCCTTAAAAGATTTTTATGAATTTTCTGTTTCCCGGAATAAACCAGTAGTAGGGCTTTTTGATGTAAAGAGTAAAGAAAGAGCTAAAAAATTTGGAGTAGCCTTGTTAGAAGAGGGGGTTGTCCGGGATTTTTTAGAAAAGCCAAACTCCCCTCCTTCTACTTTAATAGGAGCCTGTATATATTTCTTTCCTAAGAATTCTTTTAGCTGGATAAAAGAATATGCTTTACTTTATGATAAAGATACTACCGGCCAATATATAAGTTGGCTTTGTAAGAAGACTGAAGTTTTAGGTTATAAATTTGAAGGTACCTGGTTAGATATAGGTCATAAAGAATCTTTAGAATTAGCCCAGAATTTATTTGCTTAAAAGGCTTAGAAAGGAGTTAAAATGAAGAAATTCTTTACTTCAGAGTCAGTAACTGAAGGTCATCCTGATAAGATTTGTGACCAAGTTTCCGATGCTATTTTAGATGCAATCTATGAGAGAGACCCTCAAGGGAGGGTTGCCTGCGAAACTTTAGTTACCCGGGGAGTTATCTATATAGCTGGGGAGATTACCACCAATTGTTATGTGGAGATACCCCGTTTAGTAAGAAATCTTGTTAGGGAGATTGGCTATGACGACCCTAATATGGGTTTTGACTACGGTAGTTGCGGAGTAATTACTGCTATTCAGGAGCAATCTCCGGATATTGCCCGGGGAGTAGATATTGGAGGAGCAGGCGACCAGGGTCTTATGTTTGGTTATGCTTGTAAACAAACTCCTGAACTTATGCCTCTGCCTATAGTCTTAGCTCATAAATTGGTAAGGAGGCTTTCTGAACTAAGAAGAAATAAGATGTTAGATTATTTAAGACCTGACGGTAAATCTCAAGTTACTGTAGAGTATGAAAATCGCACCCCTAAACGAATCTCTGCAATAATAATAGGAGCTCATCATAAACCTCAAGTAGATACCGAAAGGCTAAGAGAAGACATAAAAAGATTAGTAATAGACTATGTTTTGCCTAAGGAAATGTTAGACAAAGATACCCAGATTTTTATTAATGCTACTGGAAGATTTGAAGTGGGGGGGCCAGTTGCTGATACGGGAGTAACCGGAAGAAAGATTATGGTTGATACTTACGGCGGATGGGCCAGGCACGGAGGAGGTTGTTTCTCCGGGAAAGACCCTACTAAAGTAGACAGGTCTGCTTCCTATATGGCTAGGTATATTGCTAAGAATATTGTTAAAGCAGGCTTAGCTTCTGAATGTGAAGTCCAGTTAGCTTACTGTATAGGAGTAGCAGAGCCGGTAGCAGTAATGGTTGATACTTTTGGTACAAATAATGTAGATGAGAGAAAGATAGAAAAAGCTATAAGGGATATTTTCCCTCTTACCCCTAAAGGGATAATCGAGGAGCTTAAGCTTTTAAGGCCTATCTATAGAAAGACTGCCTGTTATGGCCATTTTGGCAGAGAAGAAGAAGGATTTGCCTGGGAAGAGACTGATAAAGCAGAAGAGTTAAAAAGGCTTCTTAAGTAAGTTTAAAGGAGAGAGAGTATGAATTTTGAGATAAAAAATATGAAGTTAAAGAAAGAGGGGAAGAAGAGAATAGAATGGGCAAAGGATAGAATGTTAGTTTTAGGGCTTATAAGAGAAAGATTTAAAAAAGAAAAACCTTTAAAGGGAATAAATATAGCAGCATGTTTACACATAACTACTGAAACAGCAAGTTTAGCTATAACTTTAAAGGAAGGAGGTGCTAAGTTAAGGCTCTGTGCTTCTAACCCTTTGTCTACCCAAGATGATGTTTCTGCAAGTTTGGTTTCTGATTACGGAATAGAAGTTTTTGCTATAAGAGGTGAGGATAAAAATACCTACTATAAGCATATTAAAAAGACTTTAGAGATTAATCCCCAGATTACCTTAGACGACGGAGCAGATTTGGTTTCTACTATTCACAAAAGTTGGAAAGGAGAAACTAAAAACCAGAGATTACCCTGGGCCGGGACAGAAGAAACCACAACTGGAGTAATTAGGTTAAGAGCTTTAGAAAGAGAGGGGAAACTCCTTTATCCAATAATTGCTGTTAATGATGCTTACACCAAACATTTGTTTGATAATCGTTACGGCACCGGTCAATCTACTCTTGATGGCATTTTGAGAGCTACCAATAAATTGATAGCAGGGACTTGTTTTTTAGTCTGTGGTTACGGTTTCTGCGGTAGAGGTATAGCCTTGAGGGCAAAGGGGTTAGGAGCTAATGTTATTGTAGCTGAGCCTAACCCTCTAAGAGCTTTAGAAGCAACAATGGATGGCTACAGAGTCCTTCCTGTTAAAGAGGCAGTTAAATTTGCTGATATAATTGTAACTGCTACTGGGGATATCAATGTAATAAGAAGAGAGCATTTTTTATTGATGAAGGACAGAGCAATCTTGGCGAATTCTGGCCATTTCAATGTGGAGATAGATATAAAGAGTTTGGAGAAGTTAGCGCTTAAAAAGAGAGAAGTTAAACCCTTAGTTACTGAGTATACTCTAAGAACAAAAGAACAAAGGAGCAAAAGAACAAAACCTAAGAGAATATATCTTTTAGGAGAAGGAAGATTAGTAAACTTAGCTTGTGCTGAAGGTCATCCTGCAGAAGTTATGGATATGAGTTTTTCCAATCAGGCTTTAAGTTGTGAATATATCGTAAAAAATTATCGAGATTTAGAAAGAAAGGTATATAGAGTTCCTCAGTTAATAGATGAAGAAGTAGCTCAGCTTAAACTGAAGAGTTTAGGAGTAAAGACAGAGAAGTTAACTCCTCAACAAAAAAAGTATCTTAAAAGCTGGGAAGAAGGGACTTAGTGAAGTTTTTTAAAGAGGATAATTATAATATAAGGGGTGTGAGATGAGAAAATTATCAGGGTTTATTTTGGTTTTTATTTTGGGGATTAACTTATCTTTTGCTCAAAAAATTATTCCTTCTAAAATTAGTAAAGTCACTATTTTTACCAACCAGGCTTTAGTTACTAGAGAAGCCCAGGCAGAAGTTAGCCCGGGGATAAATCAGCTTTTTTTAGAGATTTCACCTTTTAATCTAGATAAAGATTCTTTACAGGCTAAAGTTTGGGGAGAGGGAGAAGTCTTTAGTGTTCAATATAAGGAAATCCCTGTTAAAGAGATGCCCCAGGAAAATATAAAAAAATTGGAGGAGGAGCTGGAAAAATTGGGAGATAAGTTAAGGGTCTTAAAGGATGAGAAGAAGGTGCTGCAAAAGAAAGAAGATTTTTTAAATTCCTTGATTGATTTCTCTGAAGTTGAGATACCCAAAGAATTAAAGACCTCCTTTCCTCAGACTAGTGATTTAAAGAGTCTATTATTATTTTTAGAGGAGAATCTAATTCAAATCAATAAGACCTCTCAGGATTTAGATTTAAAAATAAGAGAACTAGAAAAAGAGATAGAAGTCAAAAGAAGAGAATTAGCTTCTTTAAGAAAGCCTTCTCAAAAGGTAAAAAAAGTCATAGAGATACTGTTTAATTCTTTCAGAGAGCAGAAGATAAATATTGAGGCAGGTTATTTAGTCTACAATGTCTCTTGGAAGCCTTTATATAAGGTGAACGTCCCCTTAGATTTGAAAGAGATTAACTTTACTATGTTTGCTAAGATTACCCAAAATACCGGAGAAGATTGGAAAGAGGTAAAAGCAACTATTTCTAATGTCTTACCCTTAAGGGGTGTGACTCTGCCTTCTCTGGATACTTGGTGGTTAGATATTTCAAGAGGATATAAATATAAGAATGGGCTAAAAAATTGGGGTGGGGAAAAGGCGCATACTTCCCTTCAAATTCTTGCTTTCTCTCCTCAACGAGAAGCAAAATTTGCTCAGGCTAAAAGAGTAGAGCTTCCTCTTTCTTTTGAATATGAGCTTTCCCAGGTTTTAAATCTTCCCTCAGAAGATAGAGAGACTATTTTGCCCTTATTCTCTAAAACTTTAAAAGGAGAGTTTTTTCACTATGCTCTGCCCCGAGTTAATCCTTTAACTTTTTTAGTTTGTAAGGCAAAGCCGGACAAAGAATTATTAGCTGGTTATTTAAATGTTTACTTAGGAGGAAGGTTTATTGGTAAGACCTACTTAGGAGAAAAGAAAGCTGGTCAAGAATTTAAGATACCTTTAGGTGCAGACAGGGAAGTAAAGGTTGAAAAGAAAAAAATTAAAGATGAAATAAAGGAGACTTTTTTCGGTAAGATCGAAAGAAAGACTATAATTAGAAAATTAGCCTATAAAATAGTTTTAGAAAATTTGAAAGACAAAGAAATTAATATCAAGGTTTTAGATAATATTCCGGTCTCTCGCACAGATAAGATAGAAGTAAAAGATTTAAAGATAAACCCTCAACCTAAGGTTAAAGACTATCAGGATAAAAAAGGAGTAAATCTCTGGGAGATTAAGTTAAAACCTGAAGAAAAGAAAGAAATAAATATAGAATTTACTTTGACTTACCCTAAAGAGGTAAATATTTGGGGGTTATGAAGAGAATAGGAGTTTTAACTTCCGGAGGAGATTGTTCGGGGATGAACGCCTGTTTAAGAGCTGTAGTAAGAACTGCTGTCTTTAGGAAGAAAGAAGTAATAGGGATAATCCGGGGTTATGAAGGGTTAATTAATGGGGAATTTAAACCTTTGGGCAGTAGAGATGTTTCGGGGATAGTAAATTTAGGAGGGACTATTTTGAAGACTGCCCGTTCTAAGAGATTCTTAACCAAGGAGGGAAGAAAGAGAGCCTATGAGGTTCTTAAAGAGAATAATATTGAGGGGTTAGTAGTTATTGGCGGAGACGGCAGTTTCCGGGGAGCAGATATCTTTGGGAAGGAATTTAACTTTCCAGTAGTGGGGATCCCTGCTACCATTGATAATGACATCGTAGGAACCGATTTAACTTTAGGAGCTGATACCGCAGTAAATGTAGCTTTAGACTGTATTGATAAGATAAGGGATACCGCTACCTCTTTAGAGAGAATATTTGTAATAGAGGTTATGGGAAGAAATTGTGGATATATTGCTTTAGAGACCGCTTTAGCTGGAGGCTGTGAAGAGGCGGTAATTCCTGAAAAAAACTATGACATAGATAAGATGTGTCATAGAATTGTTGAAGGAAATTTAAGGGGTAAAATCAGCTGGATAATAGTAGTAGCTGAAGGAGCAGGCAAGGCTGAGGATATAGCCCGAAAAATAAACAAAAAGACTTCTTTGGAAGTTAGAGTTACAGTCTTAGGCCATATCCAGAGGGGAGGAAGGCCCACTTTAAAAGACAGAATCTTAGGAGCAAAGTTGGGGAATTTTGCGGCAGAGCTTCTTCTTCAGGGAGAGAGGGGAGTTTGCGTAGGTATTCAGTCGGAAAGGTTAGTAACTCTGAGTTTTAAATCAGCAGTAGATAACAAGAAGTGGTTAGATACAGGGTCTTATTTTAGGTTGATTAAGATTCTTACCTGAAGTTTATAAAGGAGGTAGAAAGATGATATGTAAAAGCAAAGAGGAGCTTATAGCAAACTTAAAAGGTGTATTTATAGAGGGAGAAGAATTATACTTAAAGGATAAGGAGTTGATAAAGAAAGATATGGATTTATTAGTAGAGAATATTATCTTTTCTTCTGAAGAGATAAAACTTTTTTCCTGCTGGTTAATCCACAATCTTAGCCAGGACTTAGAGATTTTTCCTTCTTCTATTCAGGAGTTTTATTCAGCCCGAGGCCGGGGAGAATTTTCTGGTTTTACGGTTCCGGCAATAAACCTAAGAACTCTTACTTATCCTGCAGCTTCAGCAATATTTAGAGTAGCTAAAAAGTATAATGTGGGTGCTTTTATTTTTGAGATAGCTAAGTCAGAAATAGGCTATACTGGCCAGAGGCCCTTAGAGTATTCCAGTATTATCTTAGCTTCAGCTATAAAAGAAGATTTTAAAGGCCCGGTATTCATTCAAGGAGACCATTTTCAGCTAAAACCTAAGGATTACCTTAGCGACTCTCAAAAAGAAATAGACTCCCTTAAAGTTTTGATAGAAGAGGCGATTTCTGCAGGTTTTTACAATATCGATATTGATTCTTCTACCTTGGTAGATTTGACTAAAGAGAGTCTGATAGAACAACAGAGGCTGAATTTTGAAGTTTGTGGTTTGTTTACTAAATTTATTAGAGAAAAACAGCCCCAAGGTATAGATATAAGTATTGGTGGAGAGATTGGCGAAGTAGGAGGTAAAAATTCTACTCCTGAAGAACTAAGAGCCTTTATGAAAGGATACTTAGAGTATATAGGCTCCTTAAAAGGGATTTCTAAGATAAGTGTTCAGACTGGTACTTCTCACGGAGGAGTAGTTCTTCCTGACGGTTCTTTAGCTCAAGTTAAAATAGATTTTGATACTTTAAGAGAACTTTCTCAGGTTGCCCAGAAAGAATTTGGCTTAGCTGGGGCAGTCCAGCACGGAGCCTCAACCTTGCCTTCAGAAGCTTTTCATAAGTTTCCTGAAGTAGGGTGTGCGGAAATTCATTTAGCTACTCAGTTTCAGAATATTGTCTATGATAACCTTCCTCTTCCTCTTAAAGAAGAAATCTATGCCTGGATTAAGGAGAATCTTTCTACAGAGAAGAAACCTCAGGATACTGAGGAACAATTTATCTATAAAACCCGAAAGAAAGCCTTAGGCCCCTTTAAGAAAGAGTTATTTTCTTTATCTAAAGATATAAAAGAAAATATTGCTCATAAATTAGAAGAAGAATTTGATTTTCTCTTTCAGAAGCTTAAGATTGAGAATACTAAAGAATTAGTGGCAAAATATGTAAAGCCAGTAAGTATTAAAAAGTCTCTAAAAGATTTTACTCTTTCTGGAGATTTAGGAGAATTAGAAGGAGCAGATTAAAGAAAGGAAGAAAGATGAGGTCAGATAAGACAAAAAAAGGTTTAGAGAGAATGCCTAACCGGGCTCTTCTTTATGGGACAGGTTTACATTCAGCCCATATTAACCGTCCGTTTATTGGAATTGCTTCTTCTTTTACAGATTTAATCCCTGGGCATACTGAAATGCGCCAATTAGAGAGATTTATTGAAAGGGGCGTAGAATCAGCAGGAGGCACACCATTTATATTTGGGGTTCCGGGAATTTGCGATGGTATAGCTATGGGCCATGCGGGAATGAAATATTCTCTACCTTCCCGGGAACTTATTGCCGACATAATTGAATCTGTAGCTAATGCTCACAGTTTAGACGGCTTAGTTCTTCTTACTAACTGCGATAAGATAAATCCGGGTATGGTTATGGGAGCAATAAGAGTAGATATTCCTGCTATTGTAGTTACTGCTGGGCCTATGCTTTCGGGAAGGCTGGGAAGAAAAAGGCTTTCTTTAGTAAGAGATACTTTTGAAGCAGTAGGCAGGTTTAAGAAAGGAGAGATTTCTGAGAGAGAAAGGGCTTATTTAGAGAAAGAAGCCTGCCCGAGTTGTGGAGCTTGCCAGGGGTTATATACTGCTAATACTACTGCTTGTTTATTTGAATCTGCAGGGTTGTCTTTGCCTTTCTGTGCTTCTACTTTAGCAGTGAGCTCAAGAAAGAAAAGGATTGCTTATGAGAGTGGGCAGAGAATTGTAAAGTTGGTAAGGCAAAAAATTAATATCCGTAAGTTAGTTAATAAAAATTCCTTAGAGAATGCTATAAGAGTAGATATGGCTTTAGGAGGTTCTACTAATACCGTCCTTCATCTTATGGCTATAGCTAAGGAAGCAGGGGTTGATTTAAGCTTAAAAGATTTTGACCGCCTTTCTAAGACTACTCCCAATATTTGTAATTTGAGGCCGGCTGGAGAATACTTTATGGAAGACTTAGACTATGCTGGAGGCATCCCTGCAGTTTTAAAGAGGTTGCTTCCTAAATTGAAGGATAATCTAACTGTTGGACAGAAAACCATAAAAGAGATTGCTAAAGAATCTCTTATCTATGATGAGGAAGTAATAAGACCCTTAAATAAACCCTATCATCATCAAGGAGGCATAGCTATTTTATATGGTAATTTAGCTGAGGAAGGTTGCGTAGTTAAACAATCGGCTGTAGATAAAGATATGCTAAGATTTGAAGGTAAAGCTAAGGTATTTAATTCTGAAGAAACAGCTATGTCAGCAATCTTAAGGGGAGAGATTAAGAAAGGAAGTGTGGTAGTAATAAGGTATGAAGGGCCTAAAGGAGGTCCGGGTATGCGGGAGATGCTTTCTCCTACTTCGGCAATTGTGGGCATGGGTCTGCATAAACACGCTGCTTTAATCACTGATGGAAGGTTTTCAGGAGGAACCCGGGGACCTTGTATTGGCCATATTTCTCCGGAGGCAAGCTCAGGAGGGTTAATTGCCTATTTAAAAGATGGTGATAATATTTTAATAGATATTTCTAAGAGAAAAATTGAAGTAGAAATTAGCCAGAAAGAATTAGAGCAGAGAAGGAAGGAGATAAAGATTTTGCCTCCTAAAGTTAAAAAAGGCTATCTCTACAGATATTCTCAGGTGGTAAGTTCAGCTTCTCAGGGAGCAGTTTTAGAATTTTAAGATTTAAATTGGGAATCTTTAAAAGAGGTGGTATAATCTCTAAAGATGAAAGGTGCTCAAATTTTAATTGAGAGTTTACTTAAGGAAAAGGTAGAAGTTATCTTTGGCTATCCGGGAGGGGCGGTTCTTCCTTTATTTGACAAGCTTTACGACACCCCCATTAAATTTATCTTAACCCGCCACGAACAGGCAGCAGCTCATGCAGCTGATGGTTACGCCCGTTCTACAGGAAAAGCGGGTGTTTGTGTTGCTACTTCTGGGCCTGGGGCTACTAATTTAACTACCGGGATTGCCACAGCCTATATGGATTCAGTTCCCATAATTGCTATTACCGGGCAGGTGAAGACTTCTTTAATTGGCAATGATGCTTTTCAGGAAGCAGATGTTACCGGGATTACCCGTTCAATAACTAAACACAATTACTTAGTAAAGGATGTGAAAGATTTAGCTTCTACAGTTAAAGAAGCTTTTTATTTAGCTTCTTCAGGAAGGCCAGGGCCTGTGCTTATAGATTTACCAGTAGACGTTCAACTTCAGGAAACAGAGCTTAATTATCCCCAAACTATTCATTTACGCAGTTATAAACCTACTTATTTCGGTCACCCCGGTCAAATTAAAAAAGCAGCTAAAGCCATAGCCCAAGCCAAAAAACCAGTAATTTTGGCTGGAGGAGGTATAACTATTTCTTCTGCTTCTTCTCTTCTTTTGGAGTTTGCTGAGAAGATAAATACACCGGTTATAACTACCCTTATGGGTTTAGGCTGTTTTCCGGGAGAACACCCTTTATATTTAGGTATGCCCGGTATGCACGGCACAGTCTATGCTAATATGGCTTTAACTGAGTCTGATTTATTGATTTCTATAGGATGTAGGTTTGATGATAGAGTAACTGGTAGGGTAGATGCTTTTGCTCCTGGGGCTAAGATTATCCACGTTGACATTGACCCCACCTCTATAAGTAAAAATATAAAAGTAGATATCCCTATTGTTGGCGATGCCAAGAATGTCCTCTCTTCTTTATTAGAAGCAGTAAAAACACCTCCTTCTACTTCAGCCTGGCTTAAAAGGTTAGAAGAATACAAGAAGAAATATCCTTTGAAGTACAAGAAGTCTTTTCAGGGTAAGATTAAGCCCCAGTATGTAGTAGAGGAAATCTACGCTCAAACTAAAGGAGAAGCTATTATTGCTACTGAGGTAGGTCAGAACCAGATGTGGGCAGCTCAGTTTTATAAATTCAATGAACCCCGACATTTTCTCTCTTCAGGGGGTTTGGGGACTATGGGTTACGGATTCCCGGCTGCTATTGGAGCCCAGGTTGGCAATCCTGAAAGAATAGTTTTTGATATAGCCGGTGATGGCTCAATCCAGATGAACATTCAGGAATTAGCCACAGTGGCTACTTACAACATCCCGGTAAAGATAGCTATTTTAAATAATCATTATTTAGGGATGGTAAGGCAGTGGCAGGAATTATTCTACAAAAGGAGGTATTCAGCTACTCGCTTAGATAACCCTGATTTTGTAAAGGTAGCTGAGGGCTATAAAGTTAAAGGTATGCGGATAACCAAAGAAAAAGACGTGAAAAAGGCTATTAAAGAAGCTTTAACTCATCAGGGTCCTGTAGTTATGGATTTCTGGGTTGAAGAAGAAGAGAATGTTTTTCCTATGGTTCCTGCCGGAGAAGCTATTAATAGAATGATTGGAGGTATGGCTTAAGGGAAGATGAAGCATACTATTCAGGCTTTAGTGGAGAATAAGTTTGGAGTATTAGCGAGAATTGCTTCTTTATTCTCAGCCCGGGGTTATAATATTGACTCTTTAGCTGTAGCTGAAACCCAGGACCCTACTGTATCCTGTATAACTATGGTAGTGAATGCTGAAGATGAGAGAGTTTTAGAGCAGATAAAAAAACAGCTCAATAAACTCATCGACGTAATTAAGGTAGTAGACTTAACCAAAAAGGAGTATATAGATAGAGAACTTCTATTAATAAAGATAAATAATACCTCTCTAACCCCAGAAAAGATTAGAGAGTTAAAGAAAGATTTAGAGTTAGAAGTCCTGGAGGAAAATAAAGACTATTTAATAATTGAATTCTTGGGAGACCATAATCAGGTAAGGCACCTTTTAAGTAGTTTAAAAGATACTGAAGTCCGGGAATTAGTGAGAACCGGCAAGATTGCTATTACTAAATAAAATAATAGAACTAAAGAACAATAGAACAATAGAACAAACAAAGAGGAGGAGGGAGAAATGGCTAAGATTTATTATGATAAGGACGCAAAGCTGGATATTTTGAAGAAGAAGACCGTGGCTATAATTGGTTATGGAGCTCAGGGAAGAGCCCACGCCCTAAATTTAAGAGATTCTAAAGTTAAGGTTTTAGTGGCTGAGCTTAAAGGAACTCAGAATTATAATTTGGCTAAAAAAGAAGGTTTTTCTCCAGTATCAGCTTATGAGGCTTCTCAGAAAGCAGATGTTATCCATTTCTTAGTCCAAGATAATCTTCAACCTAAAGTCTACAAAGAAGAAATTCTGCCTAATCTTACTAAAGGTAAGGCTTTAGGTTTTTCTCACGGGTTTAACATCCATTTTAACCAGATTATTCCTCCTCAAGATATTGACGTCTATATGGTTGCTCCTAAAGGTCCGGGAACTTTGGTAAGACAGATGTTTGAGGAGGAAAAAGGAGTGCCCTGTTTAGTAGCTGTTTATCAGGACGCTACTAAAAAAGCCAAAAAATTAGCTTTAGCTTACGCTAAAGGTATAGGGGGTACTCGGGCCGGAGTAATTGAGACTACCTTTAAAGAAGAGACCGAGACTGATTTATTTGGTGAACAGGTAGTTTTATGCGGAGGAGTAACTAAGCTAATTCAAAAAGGTTTTGAGACTTTAGTAGAAGCGGGTTATCAACCTGAGGTTGCCTATTTTGAGTGTCTTCACGAACTAAAGCTGATTACTGACTTGATTTATTCTAAAGGCATAGCTGGGATGAGAGAGGTTATTTCGGATACTGCTGAATATGGGGATTTAACCCGGGGCAAAAAGATTATAACTGAAGAGACTAAAGAAGAAATGCGGAAAATTTTAAGAGATATTCAGTCGGGAGAATTTGCCCGGGAGTGGATTTTAGAAAACCAGGCAGGAAGACCGGTATTTTCTGCTTTAAGAAAGAAAGAATCAGAACATTTGATTGAAAAAGTAGGGAAGAAATTAAGAAAGATGATGGCTTGGATAAAGTGAACTAAGAAGTAAAGAATAGTATAAAGGCCTATGGAGAAAGTAATTATTTTTGATACTACCTTAAGAGATGGAGAGCAAGCTCCGGGAGCTTCCTTAAGCTGTGAGCAAAAGATAGAAATCGCTTATCAGCTGGAAGAGTTAGGTGTAGATGTTATTGAAGCAGGATTTCCAGTCTCCAGTCCTGGTGATTTTAAATCAGTTGAGGAGATTTCTAAGAAGATAAAGAAATGTGTAATCTGTGCTTTGGCTCGCTGTGTAAAGAAAGATATTGAGTATGCAGGCAAAGCTTTAAAAAAAGCAAAAAAGCCAAGAATTCATGTCTTCTTGGCTACCTCTAAAATTCACCTCAAATACAAGTTTAAAAAGAGAGAAGAAGAAATCTTAAGGATAGCTAAAACTCATTTAAAGTTAGCTCGAAAACTCTGTAAGGATATAGAATTTTCTCCTGAAGATGCTACCCGTACTGAGAGAGAGTTTTTATTCAGGGCAATTGAAACAGCTATTAAGGAAGGAGCTCAAATCATAAATATTCCCGATACAGTAGGTTATTCCTATCCTCAGGAGATTTTTTCCTTAATAAAAGATATTTTAAATAATGTTCCCAATATAAACAAAGCTACACTTTCTATTCACTGCCATAATGATTTAGGTATGGCAGTAGCAAATTCTCTATCAGCAATTTTAGCTGGAGCAAGGCAAATTCACTGTACTATAAATGGGATAGGAGAGAGAGCAGGCAACGCCTCCTTAGAAGAAATAGTTATGGCAATAAAGACCAGAAAAGATGTATTTGGCAGACTATATACTTCTGTAAATACCAGAGAGATTTTTAAGACTTCTAAACTGGTGAGTACTCTTACTGGCTTCTTAGTTCCTCCCAATAAGGCTATAGTTGGGAGGAATGCCTTTTCTCATGAAGCAGGTATTCATCAGGATGCAATTTTAAAAGAAAGAACTACCTATGAAATTATGGACCCTAAAGAAATAGGCTTGCCCGGCACTCAACTTATTTTAGGAAAGCATTCAGGAAGGCATGCTTTGTTTAAGAGGTTAAAAGATTTAGGTTTTAAATTAAACAAGAAACACTCAGACTTAGTATTTAAGCGATTTAAGGTTTTAGCTGACAAGAAGAAAGAAATTTTTGATGAGGATTTAATAGCTATAGTGCAGGAACAGTCAAAACCTAAAAGGCAAATAATAAAACTTTTAGGGGTAAGAGTAGAAAGTGGAACAGAGATAACTCCTCGGGCAGAGGTTGAACTCCTCTATAAAGGTAGAAAAAGTAAAGCTGTTTCTTTTGGAGACGGCCCTGTGGATGCCTGCTTTAAGGCAGTAGATAAAATTACCAAGATAAAACCTAAACTCCTTCAATATAAGTTGTCTGCTTTAACTTCGGGAAAAGATGCTCAGGGAGAAGTGTGGGTGGAGCTTAAGTTAGGCAAAAGAATTGTTTGGGGGACATCTTTAAGCACAGATATAATTGAAGCTTCTTTGAAAGCTTACTTAGAAGCCTTAAATAAACTTCTGTAAATGCGGGTTTTCAAGAGTCTGATAGCTATAGCTATAGTTATATCCCTGGTAGTCTTGGCGGTAAAGTTTAAACATTCTTCTCTTTATGGAACTGTTAGCCAAAATTTATCTAATTTCGTAGAATTTTTAAAAGTTAAGTTTAATATTATTAAATACAATATCTCTGAAGATATTAGCCCTTCCCGCAGAACTTCTCCTTTTTCTTTTATTAAAAAACAGGAGCAGTTAAAACTTTTCCTTCCCGATATTTTTGAAAATTTTACCTTCCAGGATTGGAAAAAATTCTGGAGTATAATCTACGGCCGAAAAGAAGTTGGAGAAGGTTTAATCAAGCAAAAAGTTTATAGAAGTAAAGAGGAAATAGAAGATTACCTTATTTACAACTATCCTATTTTTTCTCGCTTCCAAAAGCAGCACTGGGATTACTTCTGGTCAATAGTCTTGGGAAATGGTTGAGAAAGTATTCTACGGTCTTTTAGGCTATCCTGTTAAACACTCCCTCTCTCCAATTATGCATAATTCTGCCTTTAAGGCTTTAGGAATACCTGCAGAATATAAGCTTTTTGAAAGAGAGCCTTATCAAGTAGAGAGTTTTCTTAAATCTTTAGCTAAGCAAAATATATTGGGGTTGAATGTTACCATTCCTTATAAGGAGGTAGTAATCAGATATTTAGACCGGCTCTCACCTCAGGCAAAGTTTACCGGAGCAGTAAACGTGATTGTAGCTGAAGGAGAGTATTTAAAAGGCTACAATACTGATGGTTCAGGATTTCTCCGGCACTTAACCCAGGATTTAGGATTTGAACCTCAAGGCAAAAGAGCAGTAGTCTTAGGTGCTGGAGGAGCTTCTAAGGCTGTGGTTAATCAGTTAGCTTTGAACAAGATTAAGTCTATAGGTATATACGATATAGACAGGAAAAGAGCAGAAACTCTGGTAGAAAAGCTCAACAAGGAATTCTCCTTTTGTGAGGCTCAGCTTATTTCTTGCTTAGAAGATTTAGATTTAACTGAGGTCTCTCTTTTAGTAAATGCTACTCCTGTGGGGATGAAAGGAGAACCTTCTTTAATTAAGAGGGAGAAGTTGCATTCTCAACTTTTAGTCTACGATTTAATTTATAATCCACCCCAGACAGAACTTTTGAAGATAGCTCAAGAAAGAGGAGCGAGAGTTTCTAATGGGTTAGGTATGCTTCTCTACCAGGGAGCAGAGTCTTTTGAATTGTGGACTCAGAAACCTGCTCCAGTAGAAGTTATGCGCAAAGCCTTAGAAGAAGCAATTAAAGAGTTATGATTGGGCCAATACTTTCATTTATTTTAGGGCTGTGTATAGGAAGTTTCTTAAATGTCTGTATCTATAGACTTCCTAAGGAAATTTCTCTGGTCAAGCCTTCTTCTTTCTGCCCTAACTGTAAAGCTCCTATAAAATGGTATGATAATATCCCTCTTTTAAGTTATTTAATTCTTGGAGGAAGATGTCGGAGTTGTAAAGAAAAAATTTCCTTCCGCTATTTTCTGGTGGAGCTTCTTACCGGAGCAGTTTTCTTATTTAGTTATTTAAAATTGGGTTTGAGTTTAGTCTTCTTTAAATACATAGTTTTGTTTTCTTTATGTATTGTAGTAAGTTTTATTGACATAGACTATAGAGCTATTCCTGGCTGGATATGTATTTTTGGCATACTTTTAGGGCTTATTTTTTCTTTGGTTGAGTCTTTTTTATTCTTAAAGAGTCAAGGCCTTATAAATTTTTCTTTATCAAGAATACCTCTCGTTAAGAGTTTCTTGGGGCTTTTCCTCTGTATAGGACTTTCTTACTTTCTTAAACTTATGGGTGATTTTTTCTTGTGGATATGGCTTGCTCTTAGAAAGAAAGAATCTATCGAAGGGGAGAGAGAGGCTTTAGGCCTGGGAGATGTAGATTTTTTAGGGATGGTAGGAGCATTCTTGGGCTGGAAGTTAGGTTTTTTAGTTTTTTTTCTTGCACCAATAGTAGCTTTGGTTTATGGTATATATATAATAGTTTTTAAGAAGTCTCATCTTATAGCTTATTTACCTTTTTTAGCTATAGCTGTATTTATAGTTAGTTTTTGGGGAGAGAAGATAATTAATCTATTTTTTTCCTTATAAAGGAAGGTTATGCTTAATTTTCTTAGCGGAGGAGAATCGCACGGGAAAGCCTTGGTGGGTATTTTAGAAGGGTTTCCTAAAGGAGTGAGAATTTCTTTAGAGTCTATAAATAGAGAACTCCAAAGAAGACAGTCGGGCTTTGGCAGAGGCAAGAGAATGGCTATAGAAAAGGATGAAGTAGAAGTTCTTTCAGGCTTGAGGGCTGGAGTTACTCTGGGTAGTCCCATAGCTTTTTTGGTAAGGAATAAAGATGCTTATATAGAACCTTTTTTGAAAGATAATCTTCCTCCTTTGACTATTCCCCGGCCTGCTCATGCCGACTTACCCGGAGCTTTAAAGTATCAGGAGAAAGATATAAGAAATATTTTAGAGAGAGCTTCAGCCCGGGAGACTGTTATAAGGGTAGTAGCAGGAAGTTTTTGTAAACAACTTTTAAGAGAATTTAAGATAGAAGTGTTAAGCCATACTGTAGGTTTAGGAAAAACAGCCCTTCCTAAAAGGGCGGTTTCCCTTGCCGAGATAAGAAGGAAAACCAAAGATTCTTTGTTAAATTGTGTAGATAGAGAAAGAGAAAGAAGGATGCTTGAAGAGATAAAGAAAGCCCAAAATAAAGGTGATAGTTTGGGAGGGGTGGTGGAGATAGTTTGTGAAGGTTTGCCTTTTGGTCTGGGTTCTTTTATGAGCTGGAGAGAAAGGTTAGATGCCAGACTTTCTTATGCTCTTATGTCTATTCCGGCAGTGAAAGGAGTAGAGATTGGTTTGGGTTTTGACTATGCCCAGCTTAGAGGCTCTCAAGCTCACGATGAGATTTTCTATTCTAAAAATAGAGGGTTTTATTATAAGACTAATAATAGTGGCGGTATAGTAGGAGGGATTTCTACTTCTCAGCCAATAGTGGTTCGGATAGCTATGAAGCCTATAGCTACTCTTAAAGAGCCTTTATCTTCAGTAGATTTAATTACCCATAGAAAAAAGAAAGCCCCTTCGATTCGTTCGGATGTTACTGCAGTAGTTGCCTGTGGGGTAATAGCTGAGGCTATGACTGCTTTTATAATAGCCCAAGCTCTTTTAGAGAAGTTTCCTTCTGATACACTTTCTTGTCTTAAGAAGACTTATAATTCCTACCTTAAAACTTTAAAGGGCTAACCTTTTCCTTGAGAAAGAAATTTAGGTTGCCTTCTGGGGCAGAAAAGGTGAATAAATGCACAAGATGTAGATTTTCTGAATAGTATGGCCGAGGATGAAAAAGAAGGAGCCTAGGTTTTAGAGGGTTTTTAAGAAGGAAAAAATTTACCACTTATTCCTGCCTGCTTTCTTCTGAGGCCTCTCTCTTCTTACAAGAGAGTTGACAATCCCTCTCTTAAAAGGTAGGATAATTCTATCTCTAATCTGTGAAGGTAAGGTATGGCTAACCTATATTTACTAGGTTTTATGGGTACAGGAAAGACTTCAGTAGGCAGGCTTCTTTCTCAGAGGCTTTCCTGGAAGTTTTTAGACTTAGATGATTTAATTGAAGAGAGAGAAGGGTTAAAAATAGCAGAGATATTTTCTCAGAAAGGAGAGCCTTATTTCCGGGATTTAGAGACCAAGATTTTAAAAGAAGTAGCTCAAAAAAGTAAGTTAATAGTAGCTTGTGGAGGAGGGGTTGTGTTGAAAGAAGAAAACTTATCTTTAATAGAAAATAGCGGTATAGGCATATGTCTTGAGGCCTCTCCGGAAGTTATTTACGAGCGGACAAAAAAATTTACTCATCGGCCCCTGCTTAATGTAGTTAATCCTCAGGGAAAGATTAAAGAACTTTTGGAAAAGAGAGCCAAATTCTATGCTAAAGTAAAATATCATATAGATACTTCTAACTTAACTGTAGAAGAAGCAGTGGAAAAAATTGAGAAGTTAGTCAAGGAGAAATTAAGAGTTTTCAGAAATGGACAATAGAGAAGCTTTAATCTTGTTAAATATGGTTGAGGGCTTAAGCCCCAGAAAAGCCAAAGAGCTCCTTTCTAAGTTAGATAAGCCTAAAGATATCTTCTCGCTGAAGGTTAAAGAATTGAAGACTATCTTCGGAGAAAACCTGGGAGAAAAAGTCTTCTCTAAAAGGAATTCTCCAGAGTTCTTAACTGAACTGAAACTTATCGAAAAAGAAAAGATTAATATTTTGACTTTCTTAGATGAGGAATACCCCCCTTTATTAGCAGAGATTTATGACCCTCCCCTCCTTCTTTACCTCAAGGGTAGAAAAGGGTGTTTAAGTAAAAAATGCTTGGCTATAGTGGGTTCAAGAAGAGCTTCTTTTTATGGGCTTTCTTCAGCAGAGAAGTTTGCTTACTCTTTAGCTTATTTGGGGTTAGTTGTAGTTTCTGGTTTAGCCCGCGGTATAGATACTTCTGTTCATAAAGGAGCTTTGTCTGCAGGAGGAGAAACTCTGGCTATATTGGGAAGTGGACTTTTGAATATTTATCCTAAGGAGAATGTGTCTTTAGCCAGCCAGATTATTGATAGAGGGTGTTTGGTTTCTGAATTTCCTTTAACTAGGCCTCCTTTTCGGGAAAACTTCCCCCGGAGAAACAGGATAATCAGTGGTCTCTCTTTAGGAGTCCTGGTAGTAGAGGCTGCTCAAAGAAGTGGAGCCTTAATTACTGCTAATTTTGCCTTAGAGCAGGGGAGAGAAGTCTTTGCTTTGCCGGGAAGTTATAATTCCCCTCAGAGTAAAGGGGTTCATTCGCTTATAAAACAGGGAGCAAAACTTGTTGATTCTGTAGAGGATATCTTAGAAGAGTTAAATATAGAGTTTAATTTTCACCAGAGTTTAAAAACTTCCTTAAATCTTTCTGAAAAAGAGAATAGAGTTTTTACTTTGATAGGCAAAGGAGCCAGAGATATAGAGACTCTTTCTCAGCAATCTCAATTAGAAAGAAGCTCTCTTTATCAGGTTTTACTTTCTTTAATGATTAAAGGCTTGATTAAAGAACTTCCCGGAAAAGTTTATATAAAAAAATGAGTAAAAAATCCTTAGTGATAGTAGAGTCTCCCACTAAAGCTAAGACTATAAAGGGATTTTTGGCAGATTCTTTTAAGATTATTTCTTCAATGGGTCATATTATAGATTTACCCAAGAATAAGTTAGGGGTAGATATAGAGAAAGGGTTTACCCCTACTTATAAAGTTATAAAGGGCAGAGAAACGATAGCTCAAAAGATTAAGAAAGAAGCAAAAGACGCTCCTAAAGTTTTTTTAGCCACAGACCCTGACAGAGAAGGAGAAGCTATTGCCTGGCATATTAAGAATTTGATTGATGTTAAGGGTAATAAGAAAGATTTTTTGAGGGTAGTCTTTCACGAAATAACTAAATCTGCCATAAAAGAAGCTTTTTCTCATCCCTCCAGTTTAGACCTGCGCAAAGTGGAAGCTCAGCAAGCCCGGAGAATTCTGGATAGGATTGTAGGTTATTTTTTATCTCCTTTTCTCTGGAGAAAGGTTTGTAGAGGCCTCTCAGCGGGGAGAGTGCAATCAGTAGCTTTAAAGTTTATAGTAGACAGAGAAAAAGAAATTCAAGAATTTATCCCCCAGAAATATTATCTCTTAGAAGCTATTTTTGAGAAGGAAGGATTAAGATTTAAGGCCCGCTTGGTTAAGGAAAAGAATAAAAAGATAACTTTAGAAGATAAAGAAAAAGCTGAAGAAATTAAAAACCTTATTTTGGGTAAGGAGTTCTTAGTCAGCAAAGTAAAGAAGACAGTTTCTTTAAGGAAGCCTCAGCCCCCGTTTATTACTTCTTCTCTTCAACAGGAAGGCTACCGCCAATTTAGATATTCCAGTTCTAAAACTATGCTTATAGCTCAAAGGCTTTATGAAGGTATAGAAGTTAAGGAAGAGGGTTTAACCGGGCTTATTACTTATATGAGGACAGATTCTTTTCATATTTCTCCTCTGGCTAAAAAACAGGCCAAAACCTTTATTGAGGAGAATTACTCTAAAGATTATTTAGCTGAGAAAGAATACCAGTTTAAATCTAAAGGGATTATTCAGGCAGCTCACGAGGCCATAAGGCCTACTAATATAGAAAGGACACCTGAGAAGATAAAGGAATCTCTTTCTAAAGAAGAATTTAATCTTTACGATTTAATTTGGAAGAGGTTTTTAGCCTGTTTTATGAAAGAGGCTCAGATAGAGAATACCCAGGTTGAGTTAAATTTTGAAGATTATACTTTCTTAGCTACAGGAAATAAGATTCTTTTTGATGGTTTCCTAAGGATTTATCCTGAAAAAGTAAGAGAAGAACTTTTGCCTAACCTTAAGGAAGGAGAATTATTGAGGTGTGTAGAGGTGAAACTACAGGAAAAAGAAACTCAACCTCCTCCCAGGTTTAATGACGCTTCTTTAGTAAGAGCCTTAGAAGAAAAAAGCATTGGCAGGCCTTCAACCTATGCTCCTACTATTTATACTTTGGTGCGGAGAAACTACGTGAGAAGACATAAGGGAAGTTTTGTGCCTACGGATTTAGGGATAAAGGTGACAGAACTTCTCAATGAGTTTTTTCCTAATATACTGGATGAGAAGTTCACTGCTAAGATGGAAGAGGCCTTAGACTATGTGGAGAAGGGAGAGTTTCCGTGGAGAAAAGTACTTGATGATTTTTATCCTCAGTTTAAAGAAGATATAGAATCTGCTGAGAAAAAGGTAAAGAAGACAGTAGAACTTGCCGGGAGGATTTGTGATAAGTGTGGGAAAGAAATGGTGATTAAATATTCTAAAAAGGGCAAATTCATAAGTTGCTCTGATTATCCCCGTTGCAAGAACGCCTACCCTTTAACTACGGGAGTAAAATGTCCTCAGTGTAAAGAAGGTGAACTCATAGAAAGGAGAAATAAACGGGGTCAGTTTTTCTATGGCTGTTCCAGATTTCCTGAATGTAGATACACAACTTCTAAACTCCCTTAGAAAAATTTTTTCAAGTTATCTTCTGCTGAGAATTAAAGATGCTTGATTTTAAAAGATATATAGAGAAGTTTCTTAATTATTTAGAGATAGAAAAAAATTATTCTCCTCATACCCTTATTAGTTATCGCAAGGACCTTTTAGATTTTTCTCAATTTGTAGATAGGCCTATTGATAAGATAGACTACTTTATCTTTAGGAAGTTTATTGCTTCTCTTTCTCAGAGAGGTTTGAGCAAGAAAACCCAGGCCAGGAAGATTTCCACCCTCAAGAGTTTTTTTAAATTTCTCCTTAGAGAAGGTTTTATAAAGAGTAATCCTGCTTTAAGCATACCTTATCCTAAATTAGATAAAAACCTTCCTAAGTTTTTAACTGAAGAAGATATGCGCAGGCTCTTAGATAGCCTTCCTCAAGGCAGCCCTCTTCAGGTTAGAGATAGAGCCATTTTTGAGCTTCTTTATTCTTCAGGGATAAGGATGTCTGAACTTATAAGTTTAGATGTAGAAGATGTAGATTTAATCAGCGGAGTAATTAAGGTAAAGGGCAAGGGTAGGAAAGAAAGGCTTCTTCCGATTGGTGAGACTGCTCAAAAAGCAATTAGGGAGTATTTACAGGTAAGAAAGTCTAATCAAAAAGCCTTGTTTCTAAATAGATTTGGGAAGAGAATTTCTCCAGTAGGAGTGTTCAAGGTTATTAAGAAACAGATTAAGTACTTAGGTTTTAAAGAGAATATCTCAGCCCATGTTTTCCGGCATTCCTTTGCTACCCATCTTTTAAACCGGGGAGCTGATTTAAGAAGTGTCCAGGAGCTTCTGGGCCACTCCAGTATTTCTACTACCCAGGTATATACTCATTTAACTATAGATAGGCTAAAAGAGGTTTATAAAAAAGCTCATCCCCGAGCAAAGAGATTTAAAAGTGGATAAAATTGTTTTAGCTGAGTAAACTTTTAGAAATGAGAGAGATTTTTGTTGTTCTTTATGATTTACTCTTTATCTTAGCGGGTTTTTATTTTTTACTTAAGTATTTTTTAAGAGGAAGGGTTAATAAGGAGATTTTTAAAAGGTTACAGGTCCCTGAGAATTTACCTTCCTATTTACAGGGCAGAAAGAGCCCAATTTGGCTTCACGCAGTAAGTGTAGGAGAAGTAGCTTCTTTAGAAGAATTAATAAATTCTTTAAAAAGGAGTTTCCCTGAACATCCTCTTTTGTTGTCTGTTATTACTCTTCAGGGTAAAGAATTAGCAGAAAAACTTTACAAAGACAAAGCATTTATATTCTACCTGCCTTTAGATTTAAGTTTTATAATGAAGAAGGCAGTTTCAATAATTTCTCCTAAGATATTTATAGGAGTAGAGACTGAAATATGGCCTAATCTTTATTATTTTTTATCTAAGAAGAATATACCTATAATAATTCTTAACGGAAGGATTTCTCAAAAGAGTTTTAAGTTTTATAAGTTAGTTAAGCCTTTATTAAGAGTTGTGTTGAGAGAAGTGAGTTTTATTACTGCCCAAGATAAAATTTCTGAAGAGAGGTTTTTAAGTTTAGGAGCCGAATCTTCTAAGTTGAAAGTTACTGGCAATATGAAATTTAAGAGCAGAACTTTTTCTGAAGATAAACTTTCTGATTTTAAAAAGAAGTGGCAGGTTCTTAAAAATAGAGAGGAGTGTCTGTTAGTGGCCGGCAGCACCCACCCTCCGGAAGAGGAGATTCTTTTAAGCACTTTTAAAGATATTAGAAAAGTTTTTCCTAAATTTAAACTTTTAATTTGCCCCCGCCATATAGAAAGAGCAGAGAAAATTGCTCAATTAGTCCAAAAATTTGGTTTTGAGCCAACTTTAGTAAGTAAAATAAAAGATAGAGATAATCTAGATTCTTTGGAAAAAAGAGTGTTTATTTTAGATACAGTAGGCGAGCTTATTTATTTTTACAGCTTAGCTGATATTACCTTTGTAGGAGGAAGTTTGTCTAAATACGGAGGCCATAATATTTTAGAACCAGCTTATTTCTCTAAGCCAGTAATTTTCGGCCAGTATATGTTTAACTTTGAGGAAATCCGAAGAGTCTTCTTAGAGAATAAAGCAGGTTTAGAAGTAAAAAATGAAGAAGAGCTAAAGTCAGCTCTTTTAAGGTTATTAACCGATAAAGTTTTTAGAGAAGAGTTAGGCAGAAGAGCAAAGAATATTTTGGAGAGTTCAGAGTCTGCTCTGAGGGAGAATTTTGAGGTTCTAAAATGTTTTTTAGAAAATTCTACATTGATTTAGTGGAGGGGAGAAAAAGGGGAAGTTTTATAATTTTTATTAAGTTATTCTTATTTTTGCTTTCTCTTTTATATAGGGTGGTTGTTAGCTTGAGAAATTATCTCTACGATAAAGGTTTTTTAAAAAGCAGAAAGTTTAATATTAGGGTAATAAGTGTAGGGAATATTACTTGGGGTGGAACAGGTAAGACTTCTTTAGTGATAAAGTTAGCTAAGAGCCTTCCTGATTTTAAAATAGCTATTTTGTTGCGGGGTTATGGTCAGGATGAGGTTGACTTGATTAAAAATTCTTTGAGAGGAGATAGCTGCAAAGTGTTTGCTAGCAAAAATAGATTGAAGATCTTAACCAGCTTAAGTTCTGATTATGATTTAGCTATTTTTGACGATGGTTTTCAGTATCGCCGGGTTAAGAAAGATTTAGAAATTGTCCTGGTTAATGGGAAGGAGGGTTTAAAGAGGAGGTTTCTTTTGCCTTTAGGTAAGTTAAGAGAGCCGATAAATTCTCTTAAGAGAGCAGATGTTGTGATTATTATGCACTCTTTAAATAGAGAATTAGGATCTTTTTTAAAAAAGATTAATCCTAAACTGAGGATATTTCAGGGAAGATATATCCCCCAAAACTTAAGAGATTTAAGAGGAAAAATCTATTCTCCCCGGGATTTTTTAAATAAAGAAATTGCCTGTTTTTCTGCTATTGGCTGGCCAGAAGGTTTTTTAAACTCTTTAAAGGAATTGGGCCTTTTGCCTAAACTTAAATTTATCTATCCTGACCATTATCAGCTAAAAGAAGAAGAATTTAGGAAGATTGAAGAAAAGTGTTTGTCTTCAGCAATTACTGATTTAATAATTACTGAGAAGGATAAACTCAGATTTAAATTTCCTACTCAACTTTCTCTGTTTATTTTAGAGGCGGAACTCCAGATAAACCCAGAAGAAGAGTTTTTAAATTTAGTGAGGAATGTATCAGTTTTTAAAAATCTTAAGTAAATTTTTCTCTATCTTACCGCGGAGTTTTTCTCTTCAAGTTGGCAAACAACTGGGGCAGATTTTTTACTTTTTATCTTCAAAGAAAAAAGCTCAGGCTTTAAAGAATGTGAGGTTAGTCTTTCCTGAGAAGTCTTTTTCAGAAGTGTTAAATATAGTTAAAGAGAGTTTTAAGAATTTTGGGATGAGTTTAATAGAAACATTGAGAGTTCCTGAAGATGCAGAGTTTTTAAGGAAGAACTTGATTATTGAAGATAAAGATTTATTTAAGAGTTTAAAGTCAGGAAGTTCTATTCTCTGTGGGATTCATTCTGGAAGCTGGGAGGTAGCCAATTCTTGTTTAGGGGGCCAGTTCAATTATGTAATTATAGCTAAAAAACAAAAACTAACTTCCTGGGATAGGTTTTTGAATGAATTGAGAAAGTCTTTTGGTTTGGAAGTAGTCTATGAGGATGATTTGAGGAGCTTAATAGATTTTTTAAAAAAAGGCTATGTTTTAGGATTAGTCTTTGACCACGGCTCAGGGGACTCTCAATTTTATTCTTCATTTTTTGGGAAAGTTCTTCCTACGCCTATTGGAGCTTTAAAGTTAGCCTGTAAATTCAAGAGGAAAATTTTCCCCGGCGTAATAAAGAGAGAAGGGCTTTCTTTCAGATTAGAAATTTCTAAACCTCTTCGGGTAGAAAAAAAAGAGGAATTTCCTCAAAAAGCTGAGATTTTAAATAATTACTTTGAAAATTTTCTAAAAAAGCACCCTTTTGAATATCTCTGGTGGTATAAGAGGTTCAAAAGGGCTAAAAACTTAAATATTTTAGTTCTTAGTGATGGCAAGCCCGGACACACAAAACAATCCCTAAGCTTAGCTAAATTAATAGCTGAAAAGAGAAGAGGCTCTTTTATTGAAGTTGTTAAACTTGAGCTTTCTAAGTTTCAGCGGTTCTGGTTAAATGTAGTCTTTCTTTTTTCTTGCCCTAAATGTTTTGGCTGCTTTAGGTGTCTGAGGGTTATATTAGGTAAAGACTTAGAAAGAGTATTTAAGTATGCAGATGTAATTATATCCTGTGGAGCAAGTTTATCTTCTCTCAATAGAATCTTAGCCTATAATTTGTCTTGTAAATCTTTTATAATTCAGAAACCCTGTTTAGGTTTAAAAAAATTTGATTTGGTGGTTTTACCTTCTCATGACAGGGTTAAAAATTTTAAAAATGTAGTAAGGATTAAAGGTTCATTAAGTTTTTTCCAGGAAGAAGAGGTCAAAGATTCCAGAGAAAAATTAAAAAGTATATGCCCCGGAGTAAGAGAGGATTTGCCTAAAATTGGAGTGTTTATTGGCGGGCCCTTAAATAAAAATTTTAATAAAAATTTATCTTTAGAATTTTTGAAGACTTTAAAAGAAAAGAGTTTTAAAAATAACTGGCAATTATTTGTTACTACTTCCCGCCGAACCCCTTATTTTTTAGAGGAGTTTTTAGAAAAGGAGTTTAAAGATATAAGTCTTTTAATTATTGCTAATAAGAAGAATTATCCTTTTGTTTCTTTGGGAATAATTTCTCTTTGCGATTTAATATTAGTTTCTTCTGATTCTGTGTCAATGATTACTGAAGCCAGTTCTTTAAAACCCACTTTAGTCTTTTCTCTTTTTGGAGTAAAAGATAAGCAGAGAAGATTTGTAGAAGATATTTCTTCAGAGGGATACACCCAAGTTATTACTAAGGAGAATTTAGAAAAAACTCTCAAGGGAGTGTTAACTAAGGATATTTCTTTAAAGAACATAGATAATAAAGAAACAGTGGAGAAAATTATAAATTCAAAACTTTAGGTTAAAGGATTATAAATTCCTATGAATATTCTCCAGATAGTTCCTAAGTTAGAGTTGGGAGGGGTAGAGAGGGGAGTTTTGGATTTTTCAGAATACTTGATAAAACAGGGGCATAAATCAGTAGTTATTTCCTCAGGAGGGAGTTTAGTTAAGGATTTAGAAAAAAAGGGTGCTTTCCATTATACTCTTCCTGTACATAAGAAGTCCCTGTTTTCTTTTTTCTATTGCATAAGGGAAGTGAAAAAGATAATCTTTAAAGAAAAGATAGAAATAGTGCATTCTCGTTCCCGGGTTCCTCACTGGATAGGATGTTTTGCTTCTTTAAAGACCCCTGCTCAATTTTTAATTACTGCTCACGGCTACTATTCTCAGCATTTCTTTTCTAAGATAGTAAGGCTTCCTAAAGTAGTGATTGCTCCTTCCAAGTCTTTAGCTAAGTATTTAGTTGAGGAATTAAAAGTTTTGCCTTCTAAGATAAGGGTTATCCCCCGGGGTTTAAAGATAGAAGATTTTTCTTTTAAAGAGCCTTCTTTTAGAGATTTCTCTCTTCTTAAAATAGGTTATATCGGAAGAATCTCCCCCGTAAAAGGGGTAGAATATTTCATAGGAGCAGTAAACGAATTAGTCCGGGATTACCCTGGCCTTAAAGCTTATATTGTTGGGGAGGCTTCTAAAAAGCATTTAGCTTATAAAGAGTTTCTCCAGAAGAAGGTTAAAAAGTTAGGTTTGAGTGAAAATATTAGATTTTTAGGAAAGACTGACCCCAGGAAAATCTTAGAGGAAATTCATTTTTTGGTGTTGCCTTCTTTAATCCCTGAGTCTTTTGGCCGAGTTATAATTGAAGCCCAGGCTAAAGGAGTAGTTTGTGTAGCTACTGATTTAGGAGGGCCAAAAGAATTGATAAAAGATTCTCAAACTGGATTTTTGGTGCCAGGTTTAGATAGTTCAGGAATAGCTGAGAAAATAAAAGAAAGTTTTAAAAATAAGTCTCTTTACGCCCAGATAGTCTTTAGGGCGAGAAGACAAGTAGAAGAAAATTATACTTTAGAGAAGATGGCTGAGAAAACTTTAGAAGTTTATAATAAACTATCTAAACAAATAAATATCTTGGTTATAAAACTTTCTTCTTTAGGAGATGTGGTTTTGGGGACAGCTACTTTCAGAACTTTAAAGAAGTATTTCCCCCATTCTTATTTAGCAGTTTTATGTAGCAGGGCTTATCTTCCGATAATAGAGAATTTAGATTTTATTGATGAGTTGTTTATCTATGAAGATAAAATTCACAGGTTAAAGGAATTGGCAAAGCTTTCTTCAGTCTTAAGAGAGAGGAGCTTTGATGTAGTTTTAGATTTGCAGAATAATTATTTTTCTCATCTTTTATCTTACCTTATCTTTCCCAAGATGAGTATTGGCTTTAAGAGAAAGTGGGGGTTCTTAATAGATAAAAAAGAAGATTTTAAGAAAGCAAAAGAATTAGGGCCTCTCCAGTCTCAGAAAAAACTCCTTAATCTTCTGGGTATAGATGACATAGAAAAGCCTTTTTTGAAGGTAGATAAATTGGCTTTATCTAAGGTAGAAGAAGTCTTGGAAGAGGCTAAATTTACAGATTCTTTTTTAGTAGGTATTAATGTAGAGGCTTCAGCTAAGTGGAAGACTAAAAATTTAAAACCACCTTTTTTGAGGCTCCTCGTAGATTTTCTGACTGGTAAGGGGTTAAAAGTAGTTTTAATAGGAAGGAAAGAATCTTTCTTAAAAGCTGAAAACCTAAGGAAGGAGTTTGGCCAGAATGTTTTAAATCTTTGTGGAAAGACTAATTTAAAAGAATTGGTATCTTTAATTTCAAAACTAAATTTATTTATATCTTCTGATAGTGCGCCTTTACATATAGCTGTAGCCTTAAATAAGCCTTCAATAGGCGTATTTGGGCCAACTCTTCCCCAGAGGCATATTGTCTTAGGAGAAAGAGTCTTTGTGGTAAAGAAAAATCTTCCCTGTTTGGGCTGTTATAAGAAGAGTTGTAGGCATAGCCTATGTATGGAGATAGCCCCTGAAGAATTTTCTCCTTTTATAGAGAGGTTGACTCTATGAATATTCTTATTCTTACTTCTCATCTCAATATCGGAGGAATTCCTCGCTATGTTATAAACTTAGCTAAATATTTAAAAAGAAGAGGAGAAAGAGTCTTAGTGGGAGCTTCCCCCGGGGTCTGGCAAAGTAAACTTATTCAAGAGAGTATAGAAGTAATTTCTCTTCCCTTAAATACAAAATCTATCCTTTCTTTTAAAATAAGAGAATCATTTAAAATTTTAAATAAGTTTTTAGAAGCTGAGAAGATAGATATTATCCATGCTAATACTCGGGTAACTCAGTTTTTAGGTTTCCGTCTTTTTAAAGCGAGAAAAGTTCCTTATATTTCTGCTTTCCATGGTTGTTATAGACCCCATATCTTTAGAAGATTACTTAAATGTGAAGGAGTTAAAACCATAGCTGTAAGTAATTATGTAAAGGAGCATTTAATAAAAAAATTAAAGATAGCTGAAGAGAAAATTAGAGTAATCTATAACGGTATAGAAATTATTAAAGGTTATCAAGATGAAGATACAGAACGGCGAATAAACCGGTTAAAAGAAAAAATAAAAGCATACCCCTTATTAGGAACTGTTTCCCGGCTTACTCCTGAGAAAAACATAGCTTCTCTTATAAAGATGATGCCTTTTATTTTAAAAAAATTCCCTTTAGCAAAGTTGGTTATCTTAGGCAGAGGCAGGCAGGAGCCGGATTTAAAAGAGTTAGTTAAGAAGTTAGCTTTAGGAGAAAAGGTTTTATTCTTTAAGAATATAGGCCCTTTAGTTTTATTTAAGATTTTAGATGTTTTTATTTCTTTAAGCAAGGGAGAACCTTTTGGTTTTTCAGTAGTTGAGGCTCAGTCAGCAGGGGTGGTAACTTTAGTGAGTAATTCTGGGGCTTTCCCTGAGATAATAGAAGATAAGTCTACCGGGATAATTTTAAAAGAGGGGACTCCTCAGGAGGTAGTAGAAGCTCTAAAGTTAGTTTTAGAAAACCCTCAATTTAAGC
>QNCG01000007.1 GCA_003644445.1 Candidatus Duberdicusella sinuisediminis
GTTGTGGCTGGAGTTATGCCCCAAGCTCAGACTCAGGCTCAAGCTGAAGAAGAAGAGAAGACCTCTTTTACGGTAGTACTTAAAGAGATAGGTGCAAATAAGATACATGTGATTAAGGAGATAAGAGCTATTACTGAATTAGGGCTTAAAGAGGCTAAGGAATTGGTAGAATCTGCGCCTAAACCAGTAAAAGAGAATGTCTCTAAAGAAGAAGCCGAAGAAATTAAGAAGAAGTTAGAAGCTCAGGGAGCAAAAGTAGAAATTCAATAGCTATGAAGACAATTAGTTTTGCCCGAATAAAAACTACCCATTCTTTGCCCAATCTTTTAGAGCACCAGCTTAAATCTTATCGGGATTTTCTTCAGATGGATGTTTCTCCTGAAAAAAGGAAAAATATAGGACTTCAAGAAGTTCTTAAGGAGATTTTTCCCTTAGAGAGTCCTGATGGCAAATGGCGTTTAGAATATATCTCTTATAATTTAGGTAGGCCTAAATATACTATGGAAGAATGTAAGAGACGCTCCTTAACCTATGGGGCTCCTTTGAGGTTAAGGTTGAGGCTGGTGGGAGAAGAAGAAGTTAGAGAGCAGGAGATTTATTTTGGAGACATCCCTTTAATTACTCCGGTAGCTTCTTTTATTATAAATGGAGATGAACGGGTAGTAGTCAGTCAGCTTCAGAGGTCTCCGGGTGTTTACTTTGAAGAAGAATCTCATCCTAGCGGAAAAAAACTCTATTTTGCCAGGATTATTCCTTATCGAGGTTCCTGGTTAGAGTTTCGTTATGATATCAATGAAACCTTAAGTGCTATTATAGACCGGCGGAGAACTTTTTTAGCTACGCAGGTATTGAGAATGTTTGGATTATCTACTAATGAGGATATTTTTTCTTCTTTTTCTGAGAGAAGATACACTGAAATTGTAAATACTTTAAAGAGGGACTATACCAAGAATACTGAAGAAGCTCTTTTAGAATTTTATAAAAAACTCCGGCCCACTGAACCTTTAACTTTAGAGGTTGCCCGAGAAGTTTTTAGAAGAATGTTCCAGGATAACCGGCGCTATGATTTAGCTAAAGTGGGAAGATTTGTGCTCAACAGAAAATTAAAGATGGATTACTCCTTAAATAGACGAACCTTAGATAAGGAAACAGTAGTAAATATCGTAAAACACTTAATAAAGGTAAAACAGGGAGAGCTTCCTTTAGATGACATTGACCACTTAAGCAACAGGAGGGTAAAGTTAGTAGGAGAATTAGTCCAGCATGAGGTAAGGGTTGGGCTCCTGAGAGTAGAGAGGTTGATTATGGAAAGATTTGCTTTTTTATCTTCTATGAAAGAGATTTCCATTCAACATCTTATAAATGCTCGGGTTTTTTCTTCCCAAATCCACGACTTTTTTGCTCGTTCTCCTCTTTGTCAATTTATGGACCAGGTAAACCCTTTAGCTGAGATTACCCATAAGAGAAGACTTTCAGCCTTAGGTCCCGGCGGGCTTTCCCGGGAGAGAGCAGGGTTCGAGGTGAGAGATGTACATCCTTCCCATTATGGAAGGATATGCCCGATAGAAACTCCTGAAGGACAGAACATAGGTTTAATTAGTTCTTTAACTACTTATGCTACCATTAATCCTTTAGGTTTTATTACTACACCTTACCGGAAGATAGAGAAAGGTTTTCTCACCGGTAAGACAGAATACTTAACTGCTGATGAGGAAGAAGAGGAAATGATAATTCAGGCTTCTCCTAATATAGAGGATTCTAAAATTAAAGATGAGTTTATCTACGCTCGGTTTAAAGGGAAGTTTCCTAAAGTGAAACCCACCCAGGCTCGCTATATGGATGTTTCGCCTAAACAAATAGTTTCAGTTTCTGCTTCTCTTATCCCCTTTTTAGAACACGATGATGCTAACCGGGCTTTAATGGGTTCTAATATGCAGAGGCAGGCTATACCTTTGCTTTTTCCTGAAGCTCCTTTGGTAGCTACAGGGATGGAAACTAAAGTAGCTAAAGATAGTGGAGCTGTCCTTTTAGCTGAAGAGGAAGGTGTGGTAGAAAAAGTAGATTCTTCTTTTATAAAAATAGGAAAGCTAACTTATCATTTGAAGAAGTTTCAACGTTCTAATGCTGATACTTGTATAAATCAGAGGCCTTTAGTGAAGCCGGGGGATAAAGTGAGGAGAGGAGAAGCTATTGCTGATGGTCCAGCTACCAAAGAAGGCAGACTTTCTTTAGGGAGAAATTTATTAGTAGGGTTTTTGCCTTGGCGAGGGTATAATTTTGAAGACGCTATATTAATAAGTGAGCGTTTAGTCAAGGAAGATATCTTGACTTCAGTTCATATAGAAAGATTTGAAGTAGAAGCCAGAGAAACCCGATTAGGTAATGAGGAGATAACTCGCGACCTTCCTAATGTCAGTGAAGAAGCTCTTAAGAATTTGGATGAGCAGGGAATAGTCAGAATCGGAGCCCGGGTCTTGCCTGACGATATTCTAGTGGGCAAAGTTACTCCTAAAACTGAAAAGGAACTTACTCCTGAAGATAGGCTCCTGCGAGCTATTTTTGGAGAAAAAGCAGCTGACGTTAGAGATACTTCTTTGAGGGTTCCTCCGGGAGTGGAAGGAGTAGTTACAAATGTCGAAGTCTTTCAGCGCAAAGAAAAAGGTAGAAAGTCTAAGAAAGAGAAGACTGAGGAATTACGGCGGTTGAGAGAAATAGAAGAGTATTACAGTCAAGAGTTAGAAATAATTGAACAGGAAAGGGTTAAAAGAATAGCCGAGTTTTTAAATATCTCTCTAAATAAGGCTAGGAATTTAGACCTTAGTGAATATCCTCAGGCTAAAGATATTTCCGCAATTTATGAAGAGAGGATAAATCAACTTATCCAGGAGAAAGAGTTAGAAATTTCTAAGATAAAAAGAGGAGATGAATTACCTTCTGGAGTTCTTAAAAGAGTGGTAGTCTATGTAGCGATGAAGAGAAAAATCGCTGCAGGAGATAAGCTTGCCGGAAGACACGGTAATAAAGGAGTTATCGCTAAGATTCTCCCTGAAGAAGATATGCCCTTTTTAGAAGACGGAACTCCTTTAGATGTGGTTCTTAATCCTTTGGGTGTGCCTTCACGAATGAATGTTGGCCAGGTTTTAGAGACTCATTTAGGCTGGGCAGCTAAGTCTTTAGGGATAAGAATAGAGGCTCCAGTATTTGAGGGAGCAAGGGAGGAAGAAATAAGAGAGTTATTGAGAAAAGCTAATTTGCCTGAAGATGGTAAAACTGTAGTTTATGATGGTTTTACTGGAAAACCTTTTTCTCAAAAAGTAACTGTAGGATATATGTATATAATGAAGTTAATACATATGGTAGAAGATAAGATTCATGCTCGAGCAATAGGCCCTTATTCTTTAATTACTCAACAGCCTTTGGGAGGGAAAGCTCAATTTGGAGGTCAGAGATTCGGAGAAATGGAAGTGTGGGCCTTAGAAGCCTATGGAGCAAGCTTTACTCTTCAGGAGATGCTTACAGTAAAAAGTGATGATGTCCAGGGGAGAACCCGAATTTATGAAGCTATTGTCAAAGGAGAACACAAGTTTCATCCTTCAGTTCCTGAATCTTTTAATGTTTTAATGAAAGAACTTCAAGGCCTTTGTATTGAGGTAAAAATAGACAAGAAGGAAAGATAAAATGGAAACATTAAGTTTTGATAGGATAAGTCTAAGAATAGCTTCACCTCAAGTAATTCGCTCCTGGTCATCAGGAGAAGTTAAAAAGGCTGAAACTTTGAATTATCGGACGCTGAGACCAGAAAAAGATGGTTTATTCTGCGAAAGGATATTTGGTCCAGTAAAAGATTGGGAATGTAATTGTGGAAAATTTAAGGGGATAAAGTTTAAAGGTATGAAGTGTGATCGCTGTGGAGTAGAGATTACTCATTCTTCAGTAAGAAGAAGAAGGATGGGCCATATTGAATTGGCTTCTCCTTGTACTCATATCTGGTTTTTCAAAGTTATACCTTCACGGTTAGCTACTCTCTTAGATATGAATTTGAGGGATTTAGAAAAGGTTATTTATTATGAACAGTATATAGTGATTGACCCTCAAGATACTCCCTTACGCAAAAAGCAACTTCTTTCTGAAGAAGAGCTTTACCGGATTAAAAAAGAGTATAAAGAGAATTTTAAAGTAGATATAGGTGGCTCAGCTATCCGAGAGCTTCTTAAAGAGCTGGATTTGAATAAAATTTGCAAAAAATTAAGGAAGGAGTATGAGGAGAATAAAAATCAGGTTTCAGGAAAAAAAATTCTCAAACGCCTTAAGATTATAGAGGATTTCCGGCGTTCAGGAAATAAACCCGAATGGATGGTTTTAGAGGTGATTCCGGTAATTCCCCCGGATTTGAGGCCTCTGGTCCCTTTAGAAGGAGGGAGGTTTGCTTCATCAGATTTAAATGACCTTTACCGTCGAGTTATCAATAGAAACAACCGTCTTAAGAAACTCATAAAATTAGGAGCTCCCGAAGTTATTATTCGTAATGAAAAGAGAATGCTTCAGGAAGCTGTAGATGCTTTATTTGAGAATGGAAGGCATGGTAGAGCAGTTTTAGGTCCCAATAATAGACCCTTAAAGAGTCTTTCCGATATGTTGAAGGGCAAACAAGGCCGATTTCGCCAAAATCTTTTAGGCAAGAGGGTTGATTATTCAGGAAGGAGTGTAATAGTAGTAGGGCCGGAACTTAAATTCCATGAATGTGGACTCCCTAAACAGATTGCTCTGGAATTATTTGAACCTTTTATTATTAAAAAGTTAAAAGAAAAAGGTTTTGTCCATACCATAAAAGGTGCCCGGAGGATGGTGGAGAGGGCCCGGGTGGAAGTCTGGGATATATTAGAAGATGTAATAAGAGACCATCCTGTCCTTCTAAATAGAGCTCCTACTCTGCATAGACTTTCTATCCAAGCTTTTTATCCTAAGTTAGTTGAGGGAAAAGCTATTAAGTTGCATCCTTTGGTTTGTCCTCCCTTTAATGCTGATTTTGATGGAGACCAGATGGCAGTCCATGTGCCTCTTTCTTTAGAAGCTCAGGCCGAAGCAAAAATTATTATGCTTTCAGCAAATAATATCTTTTCTCCTGCTGATGGCCGACCAATCGTAGCTCCTACCCAGGATATTATTTTAGGTTTGCGCTATCTTACTTTAATAAAAAAGGATGCTAAAGGAGAAGGGATAACTTTTCCTGATTTAGATTCAGTTATTACTGCCTATCAGGATGAGGAAGTAGAACTCCAGGCTAAAATTAGAGTAAGAATTAAAGAAGATGAGGCTTCTAAAATAATTGAGACTACTCCGGGAAGGGTTATCTTTAATCAGGTTTTGCCGGAAAACTTTGGTTTTGTTAATGAAGTATTAAATAAGAAGAGAGTTACGGAGTTAATAAAAGATTGTTATAAGAGATTTGGTCATCACCGCACCATTCAGCTTTTAGACGACTTAAAAGATTTAGGATTTGAATATGCTACTTTAGGAGGCATAAGTATTTCTGTAGATGATTTAAAGGTTCCTCCCCAAAAACAAGATTGTTTAGGAGAAGCCCTAAAAGAGGTTTCTAAAGTAGAGAATCAATATAACCGGGGTATAATTACTGAGAGAGAAAGACATAACAAAATTATTGATATTTGGACCCGAACTACTGACAAGGTTTCTGATTTTGTATTCAGGAATCTGGATGATTTTAATCCCATCTTTATGATGGCTGATTCCGGGGCCCGGGGTTCAAAACTTCAAATAAGACAGCTTGCCGGTATGCGGGGACTTATGGCTAAGCCTTCGGGAGAAATAATCGAAACCCCTATCACCTCTAATTTTAGAGAAGGGTTGTCAGTTTTAGAATACTTTATTTCTACTCACGGAGCAAGAAAGGGATTAGCTGATACAGCTTTAAAAACAGCTGATGCTGGTTATTTAACCCGGAGATTAGTAGACGTAGCTCAAGAGGTAATCGTAGTAGAAGAAGACTGTGGCACGGTAAACGGCATAACTCTTTCGGCGATTGTAGAAGGAGATGAAGTAGTAGTTTCTTTAAAAGAGAGGATTATCGGGAGAGTAGCTTTAGATAATATAGTAGATATCGTTACTGACGAAGTAGTAGTGAAAGCAGGAGAAGAGATTACTGAAGAAAAGGCTGAGAGGATTGAAGAGCTAGGTATTGAGAAGATAAAGATTAGAAGTGTGCTTACCTGTGAGTCAGAAAGAGGGGTTTGTCAGAAATGTTATGGAAGAAATTTAGCCACGGGAAAAATGGTAGAGTTAGGGGAAGCAGTAGGAATAATTGCTGCTCAGTCTATTGGTGAACCCGGTACTCAGCTTACGATGAGAACTTTTCACATTGGAGGAACTGCTTCCCGGGTAGCTGAGCGTTCTTTTATTAAAGCTAAAGAAACTGGTCGAATAAAATATCATAATTTAAAATTAGCCAAAAAGAAAGAAGGATTTGTAGTCTTAAATAGAAATGGCTTAATAGCTATCTGTGATGAACAGGGTAGAGAAATCCAAAAGAACCCCATCCCTCAAGGTTCTTTAGTTCTTTATCCTGAAGGAGAAATAGTAGAAAAAGGTAAGATATTTGTGCGCTGGGATCCTTATTCTGTACCTATACTCAGTGAAGTTGAGGGAAGGGTCCGCTATGAAGATTTAATAGATAGAATAACTGTCCAGGAGGAGCTTAACTTAGCTACCAATAGGAAAGAGAGAGTAGTAATAGAATTTAAAGGCGATTACCACCCTCAGATAGTAATAGTTTCTGAGAAAGATGAAGTTTTGGGGATTTATCCTATTCCCTCGGGAGCTCACGTTATGGTTGAAGATTCTTCTCAAGTATCAGCAGGAGATATTTTAGCTAAGATTCCCCGGTTGATTGTTAAGACCAGGGATATTACCGGAGGTTTGCCCCGGGTAGCTGAATTATTCGAAGCTCGTCGACCTAAAAGTCCAGCAGTAGTAAGTGAAATAGAGGGCTTTGTAGAATTTACTCAAGGCAAAGGAGGAGAAAGAAAAATAATTGTGCGTTCTCCTACGGGTATGGAGAGAGAATATACTATTCCTCCGGGAAAACACCCGATAGTCTACAGAGGAGACAGAGTTGTAGCTGGTCAGCAGTTAACCGAGGGTCCGATAGTTTTACAGGATATCTTGAGAGTTTGTGGAGATAAAGTTCTTCAGGAGTACTTAGTAAATGAGATTCAGGAGGTTTACCGGCTTCAGGGAGTAAGGATTAATGATAAACACATAGAGTTAATAATAAGAGAAATGCTTAAGAAAGTGAGGATAATTGATCCTGGAGATACAGAGTTTTTGCCTTCACAAGCTGTGGATAAGTGGGACTTCCGTAAAGAAAATGAACGAGTAATTAAGAAGGGAGGAAAACCGGCATCAGCAGCTCCTCTTCTTTTGGGGATAACCAAAGCTTCTTTAGCTACCAAGAGTTTTATTTCGGCAGCTAGCTTTCAGGAGACTACTCGAATATTGACTGAGGCTTCAGCTTCAGGTAAAGTAGATGAACTCACTGGTCTTAAAGAAAATGTAATTGTCGGGCATCTTATCCCTGCAGGTACAGGATTTTATGCCCATAAAGAAGTAGATTTAAAGATTAACAAAAAGGATTAATATGCCTACTATTGCTCAATTGTTAAGAAAACCCAGAGTTCCTAAAAAGAAGAAGAGTAAGTCTCCGGCTTTAATGAATTGTCCTCAGAGGAGAGGAGTTTGTATTCAGGTAAGAACCATGACTCCCAAGAAACCTAATTCGGCCTTAAGAAAGGTAGCCCGGGTAAGACTTACTACCGGCAGAGAAGTTACCGCCTACATTCCCGGAGAAGGCCATAATCTTCAAGAACATTCTATAGTTTTGGTAAGAGGAGGAAGAGTTAAAGATTTGCCCGGAGTTAAATATCATATTATCCGGGGTACATTAGATAGTCAGGGTGTAGCCGATAGAAAAAGGTCACGTTCTAAATACGGAGCTAAGAAGCCTAAGTAGTATGAGAAGGAGAAGAGCAGAAAAAAGAAGACCTCAACCTGATCCGGTATTTAATTCACCGGTGGTAGGTAAGTTTATAAATATAGTTATGCGGGAAGGGAAAAAATCTAAAGCTTGTAAGATAGTCTATAATTCTTTAAATATTTTAAAGGAAAGATTCAATGATGACCCTCTAAAAATATTTTATAAGGCTTTAGATAATGCTCGACCCCGCTTGGTAGTGAAGCCCCGAAGAATAGGAGGGGCTACTTATCAGGTTCCGGTAGAAGTGGATAAAGAAAAAGGTATTTCTATTGCTATGCACTGGATAAGAGACTTTGCCCGAGCTAAAAAAGGAAAACCAATAGAAATTAAATTAGCCGAAGAATTGGCTAATGCTTATAATAATGAAGGGGCGATAATTAAAAAGAGAGATGATACTCATAAGATGGCTGAGGCCAATAGAGCTTTTGCTCATTTTAGGTTTTAGTCTTTAAGAGGATAGATGCAGGCAGTTATTGAAAGAGGAATGAAAGAAGATATTAAGAGACTCCAAACTATAAGGAACATAGGTTTTATAGCTCATATTGATGCAGGCAAAACCACTACTACTGAAAGAGTTCTTTTCTATACGGGAAGAGTCCACAGGATAGGTGAGGTAGATGAGGGTACAGCTACTACTGACTGGATGCCTCAGGAAAAAGAAAGAGGCATAACTATAACTTCAGCAGCTACTTACTGTAAGTGGGGTAATTACCAGATTAATATAATCGATACCCCTGGTCATGTAGATTTTACTGCTGAAGTAGAACGCTCTTTAAAAGTTTTAGATGGGGCAGTAGTAATCCTTTGTGCTCAGGGGGGAGTTGAGCCTCAGTCCGAAACCGTCTGGAGACAGGCGGATAAATACGAGGTTCCCCGGATAGTCTTTGTCAATAAAATGGATAAGGTAGGTGCAGACTTATTTAATTGTGAAAAAGAAATTGAAGAAAAATTAGGAGCAGTACCTTTAGTTATGCAATTGCCTATATATAAAGATAGTCAATTCGTAGGGATTATAGATTTATTAAAAGAAAAGGCTGTATACTACGAAGATGAGGCAGGTACTAAATATTCTTACCAGGAAATCCCCGAAGATTTAATTAGTCTGACTAAAAAGTATAGAGAGAAAATGATTGAAAAACTTTCAGAAAGAGATGACTCAGTAATGGAAAGATTTATAGAAGGAAAACAGATCCCTGAAGCTAAACTTATTGATTCAATAAGAAAATTAACTTTGTCTCGGCAAATTTTCCCTGTTTTTTGTGGCTCAGCATTAAAGAATAAAGGAGTTCAACTTCTTTTGGATGGAGTATGCAGGTATCTTCCTTCACCTTTAGATAGACCTTTAGTTTCTGTGTTTGATCAAGAGGGGAATAAAAGAGAAATAGAGATAATTAAGGGTTCTTTTTTTTGTGGTCTTTGTTTTAAGGTAGCGGTTGACCCTTACGTGGGAAAATTAAACTATGTAAGAATTTATTCAGGAAAGATAAAATCAGGCAGTTATCTTTATAATTCTACAAAAAAAATAAGGGAGAGAGTAAATAAGATAGTGAGAATGCATGCTAATAAGCAAGAATTAATAGAAGAAGCTTTTGGTGGAGAGATAGTTTGTTTAGTAGGTCTTAAAGATACTACCACCGGCGATACTTTATGTGAAGAAGGCAAAACTCTTTTATTAGAAAAGATTCATTTCCCTGAACCAGTTATTTCTCAGGCTATTGAACCAGTTTCTCGAAAAGACCAGGATAAATTGAGTTTGGCCTTAGCAAAATTAGCTGAAGAGGACCCCACTTTTAGAGTTTTTTATAATTCTGAAACTGGTCAAACCATAATTTCCGGTATGGGTAAACTTCATTTAGAGATAGTTGTAGATAAGCTTAAGAGATTTTTCGGGATAGAAACCTCTGTGGGCAAGCCTCAAGTAGCTTTTCGAGAGACAATTACTAAAAAGGTAATTGCTAAGGGAGAGTTTATCCAACAAACTGGAGGTAGAGGACATTTTGCCCGGGTAGTTTTATCTCTGGAGCCTCAGGATAGCTTAGGGATTGATTTTGAGAGTAAGATAAAAGGAGGTTTAATCCCTCAAAATTTTATCCCTGCTGTTAAAAAAGGGGTAGAAGAAGCTTCTTTAAGCGGGGTTTTAGGAGGGTATCCAGTAACTAATGTGAAAGTTACTCTTATTGATGGAGCTTATCATGAAGTTGATTCTTCAGATTTAGACTTTCAAGTTGCTGGCAATATTGCTTTTACTGAAGGCCTTAAACAGGCAAACTCTGTGCTTTTAGAACCTATAATGAAGTTAGAGGTATTAGTAGCCTTAGAATATTTGAGCCCAGTATTAGGAGATTTAAATTCTAAGAGAGCAAAGATTATCTCTATAAAGGATAAAGCTAATGTAAAACTTATTCAGGCTTATGTTCCTTTAAGAGAAGTTTTTGATTATGCTGATAATTTAAGGAATCTTACTCAGGGGAGAGGCTCTTATTCTATGGAGCCAGCTTTTTACGAGAGAGTGCCTGAAGAAATTTTACATAGAGTTTTAGGAGTTTAAATGAAGATTTTTTTAGAAGAAAAGGGTGTTGGCCAAAAAAAGGAGGTGGGATATGGCCAAAGAGAAATTCGTCCGGAGTAAGCCCCATATAAATATTGGCACCATTGGACACGTAGACCACGGCAAAACCACGCTTACTTCAGCTATAACTAAGTTTTTAGCAGCTAAAGGAAGAGCTCAAGCTTTGAAGTATGAGGACATAGATAAGGCTCCTGAAGAGAAGGAGAGAGGATTGACTATTAATATTGCCCACGTAGAGTACGAAACTGATACCCGGCATTATGCTCATATTGATTGTCCTGGACACGCTGACTACATTAAAAATATGATTACTGGTGCTGCTCAGATGGATGGGTCTATTTTGGTAGTAGCTGCTGATGATGGTCCTATGCCTCAGACTCGGGAACATATTCTTTTGGCTCGTCAGGTTAATGTTCCAGCTATTGTGGTGTTTATTAATAAGGTGGATTTGGTAGATGACCCTGAACTTGTTAATTTAGTAGAATTGGAAGTAAGAGAACTCCTTTCTAAATACGAGTTCCCGGGAGATAAGATTCCGGTAATTAAGGGCTCAGCTTTAAAAGCTATGGAATGTGCTTGTGGAAAAGACGACTGTCCCAACTGTAAACCTATAGCTGAACTTATGAAAGCAGTTGACGAATATATCCCTGAGCCTAAGAGGGATGTAGATAAGCCTTTTCTTATGGCAGTTGAAGATGTATTTTCCATTTCGGGAAGAGGAACTGTGGGTACAGGAAGGATAGAGAGAGGTAAAATCAAGGTTAATGATGAAGTGGAGATTGTAGGAATGCGGCCAGAAATTCGCAAGACTGTAGTCACGGGAATAGAGATGTTTAGAAAGACTCTTGATGAAGGAATAGCTGGAGACAATGTGGGATTGCTTTTAAGAGGTGTAGAAAAAGAGGATTTAGAGAGAGGTATGGTTGTAGCTGCTCCTGGTTCAATTACTCCTCATACTAAATTTAAAGCTCAGGTCTATGCTTTGAAAAAGGAAGAAGGTGGAAGACATACTCCTTTCTTCACAGGTTATAGACCACAATTCTATTTTAGAACTACTGATGTTACCGGAACCGTTACTCTTCCTCAGGGTGTGGAGATGGTTATGCCCGGAGATAATGTGGAATTAACTGTGGAACTTATTCAGCCGGTAGCCTTAGAGAAAGAATTAAGATTTGCTATTCGAGAAGGTGGCCGAACTGTAGGAGCAGGCGTAGTAACTGAAGTAATAGAATAAGAAAGAAGCAGTATTGAAAATTTGGAGAGAGGTTAGGTTTAGAAGAGGAATATTTTACCTCTTTCTAAAAAGAATTATTCTGGCAGAAAATGGAAAAGATAAGGATTAAACTGAAAGCTTACGACCATAGATTGCTGGATCAGTCTACCCAGGAGATTGTAGAGACAATTTTAAAGACGGGAGCAAAGGTTTCCGGACCTATCCCTCTTCCTACTAAGAAGAAGATTTACACAGTTCTGCGTTCACCGCATATAGATAAAAAATCCCGGGAGCAGTTTATGCTAGCTATTCATAAAAGAGTTTTAGAGTTAATTGAGCCAACACCCAAGACAGTAGAAGCATTGAGAAAGCTTAATTTACCAGCAGGAGTAAATGTAGAGATAATCCAAAAAGTTTAACAAAATTTTTAAATTATGGTAAGAGAGATTTGGGGAAGAAAAATAGGGATGACTCAGGTTTTTTCTCAGCAAGGAGAATTAGTTCCTGTGACTTTAATAGAGGTAGGACCTTGCCGAATCTTAGAAACCAATAAAGTTAATAACAAAGAGAAAGTAGTTATCGGTTATAAAGAAGTTCAGAAACACCGGCAGAAGAAGAAGCCTCAGGAAGGGTATTTTAAAAAATTGAATCAGCCTTATTTTAAGTATATTAAAGAAAGTGAGAAGTTAAAAGGAGCAGAGTTAACCTGTGGTCAGGATTTGGGAGCAGAGATTTTTTCCGAGAATGAGATTGTGGATATTAGAGGAGTCTCTATTGGTAGAGGCTTTCAGGGGGGTATGAAGCGTCATAACTGGAGTGGTCAGCCTGTTTCTCACGGTTCGATGACCCACAGACGGATTGGGTCAGCTGGAGCCTCTACTTATCCGGGAAGGATAGTAAAAGGACATCCTATGCCTGGGCATCTGGGCAATAAACAAGTTACTGTAAAAAACCTTAAAGTTTTAAAAATAGATAAAGAGAGGAATTTAGTTTTTATAAAAGGGAGTTGCCCGGGTTCAAAAAATAGTCTGGTAATTATAAGGAAGAAAAATGGAGTATCCTCTACTAAGTAAAGAAGGCAAAAATTTGAGAAATATAGAGCTTAATCCTCAAATTTTTGATGGGAAGGTTAATTTAGGCCTATTAACCCAGGCTGTCTATTGTTATTTGAATAATTTACACTCAATTAGGAAAGCTTCTACCAAAACTCGGGCTGAAGTTAAAGGTAGTGGAGCAAAGCCCTGGAGACAGAAAGGTACAGGTAGAGCCCGGGTAGGAGAGATTCGTAATCCTTTATGGCGAAAAGGAGGAGTTGTTTTTGGGCCTAAACCACGTTATGTCTATAAAAATATTCCCAAGAAGATGAAGGCCCAGGCTTTAAAGTCCGCTTTAAATGCTAAATTTAAAGATAAAGAACTCTTTATCTTAGAAGATTTAAAAGTTAATTCTAAAAAGACTAAGGATTTCTTAAAAATTATAAAAGCTTTAAACCTGAATAAAAGAAGTTTATTTGTAGACGAGAATTTTTCTCCAAAGATATTACTTTCGGTTAAGAACTTAAAAAATATAGAATTAGTCAGAGCTAAAGATTTAAATGCCTATCAGGTTTTAAATTATAAGAATCTAATATTGACTCTTAATTCTTTAAAAGTCTTAGAAGAAAGAATTATTAAAAAAAATTAAGATGCGAGACCCTTACTTAGTTATAAAATCACCTTTACTTACTGAGAGGTTAGATAGACTTCAACCTCAGAATATATATGGTTTCTGGGTAGACAAAAATGCTAATAAGATTGAGGTAAAATATGCTATAGAAAAGATTTACAATGTTAAAGTAGTAAAAGTGAATATTATGAATATGCCTCCTAAAAGGAGAAGGTTAAGATTTAAAGAGGGGCATACTGCTTCTTGGAAGAAAGCTATAGTTAGAATTAAGGAAGGACAAACTATAAATATAGGATAGAAGGGAAGAAGATATGGGAGTAAAGAAGTTAAAACCAGTTACGTCTTCTATGCGGTTTGCAGTAATTTCTGATTTTAAGGAAATTACTAAAAAGGAACCAGAAAAATCTTTAGTTACTTCTCTCAAGAAAGCCGGAGGAAGGAATAATCAAGGCAGAGTTACTGTTCGCCGGAGAGGAGGAGGCCATAAGCGTAAGTATAGGATAGTAGATTTTAAGAGAGATAAATTTAATCTTCCAGCTAAAGTCTTGGCTATAGAATATGACCCTAACCGGAGCGCCCGTTTAGCTCTCTTAGAGTATCCGGATAAAGAAAGAAGATATATTATTTGGCCCAAGGATTTAAAGGTTTCTGATACAGTAATAAGCACTAAAGATTATCAGGCTGAGATTAAACCGGGAAATTCGATGAAGTTAAAGTATATACCCTTAGGAACTTTGATTCATAATATAGAATTAGAGCCGGGTAAAGGTGCGGTCTTAGTGCGTTCAGCAGGAGGCTGGGCCCAGGTTTTGGCTAAAGAAAAAGGTTATGCTCAATTGAGATTACCTTCAGGAGAAATAAGACTTATAAATTTAGAATGTAGAGCTACTATTGGTCAAGCAGGAAATGTAGAGCATGCTTCTTTAAGTTTAGGAAAGGCGGGTAGAATGCGCTGGTTAGGGAGAAGGCCAAAAGTAAGAGGGGTAGCTATGAACCCTGTTGACCATCCCCATGGAGGAGGAGAAGGAAAAGCCGGACAAGGCAACCCTCACCCGGTTACTCCTTGGGGAAAACCTGCTAAAGGAGGAAAAACCCGCAAACCCAGGAAGAAGAGCGATAAATTTATTATTAAGAGAAGAGTTAAGAAAAAGAAAGGTTAAAATGGGTAGGTCTTTAAAGAAAGGTCCTTTTGTTGACCCCAAACTCTTTAAAAAAGCCAAATTAGCTAAAGAAAAAGGCTTAAGAACTCCAATTAAGACTTGGTCTAGGGCTTCTACAATTATTCCTGAGTTTGTTGGTCTTACTTTTGCTGTTCACGATGGAAGAAAGCATACCCCGGTATTTATAACCGAAGCAATGGTTGGGCACAGATTAGGAGAATTTGTACCTACCCGTACTTTCCGTCAGCACGGAGGGATAAAAGCTAAGAAAGCTCCTGAAAAGAAATGATAGCTAAAGCCAAACTCAGATATTTAAGGATTTCTCCAGGCAAGGTTAATCAGGTAGCCCGATTAATCCGGGGTAAATCTGTAAGTTATTCTTTGGCCTTACTTTCTCATCTTAGGAAAAGACCAGCACACTCTTTACTTAAACTTCTTAATTCAGCTTTGAGTAATGCTCGCAATCTAGGTCAAACTTTTCAAGATTTAGATAATATTTACGTATCTAGGCTGGTAGTAAACCAGGGTCCTACCCTTAAAAGATATAGAGCTGCTCCTTTTGGAAGGGCGGTTATGATAAGAAAAAGAACTTCCCATATAGAGTTAGAATTAGACCTAAGAGTAAAATAAAGGAGAAGTATGGGTCAGAAAGTTTGTCCTTATGTTTTAAGAATAGGTTTCAGAAAAACTTGGCAATCTTTGTGGTTTACTCAAAAGAAGAAAGAGTTTGCTTCATTTTTAGAAGAGGACATAAAGATAAGGGAGTTAATTAAGAAGAATTATCCTGAAGGTTCTATTGCTAAGATTTTGATAGAAAGGGTATCTCCTCAGGCGATAAGGATAAGGGTAAAGACTTCCCGGCCAGGGATGATAATTGGTAGACGAGGGCAAGACATAGAAAGGATAAAATCAGAAATATCAGAGTTAACTAACAAGGAAGTCTTTGTAGAAGTAGAAGAGGTCATAACTCCTCAGGCAGAAGCTCAACTTATAGCTGAGTTAATAGCCTTTCAGATTGTTAAAAGAGTTAATTTCCGTCGGGCAATGAAGAGAGCTATAGCTTCAGCCTTAGCTGAAGGGTGTCGGGGGATAAAAATAAGGTGTTCAGGAAGATTGGGAGGATTAGAGATTGCTCGTTCTGAGGTTTACAAACAGGGAAAGATTCCCCTACAGACTTTTCGCTCGGATATAGATTATGGATTTGCTGAAGCTAAAACTACCTATGGGAAAATTGGAGTAAAGGTTTGGGTCTATAAAGGAGAGGCTCAGTTAGGTAGTTATCTTGTCCAGGAAGAGGAAAAAGAGGAAGTTTAAAAGAAGAAAATAATTATGGCTTTTATACCCAGCAGAGTAAAGTATAGAAAAGCTCAAAGGGGCCGAAGAAAGGGTTTAGCGGTAAGCGGTTGTAGAGTGAGTTTTGGAGAATATGGGTTAAAGGCTTTAGGTTGTGGAACTATTACTAACAAGCAGTTAGAGATGATAAGAATTATTATGAGCAGAGCCTTAAGAAAAGGTGGTAAATTCTGGATAAGAATATTTTCCGATAAGCCAGTTACTAAAAAACCAGCTGAAACCAGGATGGGTAAAGGCAAAGGCGATGTAGATTGTTGGGAAGCTAAGATAAAGAGGGGAAAAGTTTTATTTGAGATTGGCGGAGTGCCTCGTGATTATGCCCAGAAAGTTTTAAGAGATATAGCTTATAAGCTCCCTTTTAAATGTAGGTTTGTAGAAAGATGAAGGCAGGGTTTTTACGGAACCTTTCTCAGGAAGAATTAACAGCTAAACTTAAAGAATTGAGGAAAAACCTTTTTGAACTGAATTTTAAACGCAAATACGGCAAAGTAGAGAGACCCCATTTATTTAGAGAATACAAGAGAGATATTGCCCGAATTCTTACTGTCTTAAAGGAGAAGAAAAATGAGTCAAAATAGAAGAGTTTTAGAGGGGGAAGTAGTTTCTACTAAGATGAGAAAGACTATCGTGGTTAGAGTAGAAAGAATAAAGGTTCACCCTCTTTATAAGAAGAGAACTAAAAAGCATAAGAAATTTAAGGCTCACGATGAGAAAGAAGCAGCTTCTCCGGGAGACATAGTGAGGATTAGAGAATCCAGGCCCTATTCCAAAGAAAAACGATTTGAACTTATAGAAATTGTTAAGAAAGCCTCAGAAAAATGATTTATTTAAGAAGTAGATTAAAAGTAGCTGATAATACCGGAGCTAAGGAAGTAGCTTGTATTGGGGTTATAGGTAAGAAGAATAAAAAATACGCTGAAATTGGAGATGTAATAACCGCGAGTGTTAAACTTTCTGTAGGTGAAGGAGCAATAAAAAAGGGTGAGGTGGTGAGAGCTGTAGTGGTGAGAACCCATTTCCCTATAAAACGAAAAGAAGGCACAGTAGTTAAATTTGACCAAAATGCCTGTGTAATTATTGATAAACAAGGTAATCCCCGGGGAACCCGGGTTTTTGGTCCAGTAGCCAGAGAGATTAGAGAGAATTTTGCTAAGATAGTTTCTTTAGCTCCTGAGGTGGTTTGAAATGGCTGTAAGAATAAAAAGGGGAGATTTAGTAGTAGTAAGAAAGGGTAAAGACAGAGGAAAGACGGGAAAGGTTCTAAGAGTATTTCCCCAGGGAAACAGAGCTTTAGTAGAAGGAGCAAATTTAGTGAAAAAACATTTAAGAAGAAGGGGTGAGAATCAGCCTTCAGGTATAGTGGAGGTACCTTTGCCGATTAATCTTTCTAATTTAGCTTTGTGGTGTAATAACTGTAAAAGAGGAGTGAGGTTCTCGATTAAAATCTTAGAGGATAAGACCAAAGTAAGAACTTGCAAAAAGTGCGGACAGGTTTTATGAACAAAACTTATATACCTCGATTAAGAGAAATTTACGAGAAAGAAGCAGTACCCAAATTGAAGGAAAAATTTGGTTATAAAAACTCTTTAGCTTGTCCCCGTTTAGAAAAGATCGTAATAAATATGGGAATAGGAGAAGCTAAGGAAGACCCTAAAATTGCCGAGAAAGCTAAAAGGGATTTGTCTTTAATTACCGGGCAGGTTCCTAAAATCTGCAGAGCTCGTAAGGCAATATCTAACTTTAAGATTAAAAAAGGTACAATTGTAGGATGTGCAGTAACTTTAAGAAGAAAAATGATGTATGAGTTTTTAGACAGGTTTATAAATGTGGCTGTTCCCCGGATTAGAGATTTTCGAGGGTTTAACCCTAATAGTTTTGATGCTCAAGGCAATTATACTTTGGGTATTAGTGAGCACACTATTTTTGTAGAGATAGAACCCGATAAGGTAGATAAGACTTTTGGAATGGATATTACTTTAGTAACTACTGCCCAGAGTAAAGAAGAAGCCAGAGAACTTCTTAAACTTTTGGGTTTTCCTTTTAGGAGGTAATAAATGGCTACTTTAGCTAAGATTCAAAAACAGAAGAAAAAACCTAAATTTAAAGTAAGATACCGAAACAGGTGCAGACTCTGCGGAAGGCCCCGAGCTTATATCCGGGATTTTCAACTCTGCCGGATATGTTTTCGGGAACTGGCCTGGCAGGGGTTAATTCCCGGAGTTAAAAAAGCCAGCTGGTAAGATGAGTAGACAAGATTTAATTGCTGATAATTTAATCTCTCTTAAGAATGCCTCTTTAGTCGGTAGAGAAGAGGTGGTAGTTCTCTTTTCTAATCTTTTTCTTAGAATCTGTGAGGTTTTAAAAAGAGAAGGATATATTAAAAATTTTAGAGAGATGGAGGAGGGGAAGAAGAAGTTTGTTAAAGTCTATCTTGCCTATAAAGGTAAAAAGCCCCTTATTTCTGAGGTAAAAAGGGTGTCTAAGCCTTCTTTGAGGGTTTATGTGAAAAAAGATAAAATTCCTCAGGTATTAAAGGGGAAAGGTTTAGCTTTGATTTCTACCTCTGAAGGAGTTTTAACTGATAAGGAGGCTCGAGCTAAAGGTTTAGGAGGAGAAGTAGTTTGTTTTATCTGGTGAAAATAGCTAAGAGTAAAAGATATGTCTAAGATAGGCAGAAAACCAATAGACTTACCATCAGGAGTCAAAGTTCAGGTTAAAGGCAGACAAGTTATAGTTGAAGGCTCTAAAGGAAAGTTAGAATATCAACTTCCTCAAGGTATTATTTTGAAAGAAAACGAACAAAAGATTTTTATAGAAAGAACTTCTGAGACTAAGCAGGCGAGAGCTTTCCAGGGATTAGTGAGAGCTTTAGTTTTTAATATGGTGAAAGGGGTTTCCGAAGGTTTTAAAAAAGAGTTAGAGATAGTAGGAGTAGGATATAAGGTGGAACTAAAAAAAGAAAGTCTTTTTTTAGACTTAGGTTTTTCTCATCCGGTAGAAAAAGTTATACCCTCAGATTTAAAGGTGAGTACGCCTTCTTCTACTCGAATAGTAATAGAAGGGATTGATAAGCAAAGAGTAGCCGAATTCGCAGCTCAAGTGAGAAGGATTAAGCCCCCTGAACCTTATAAGGGTAAGGGGATTAAATATGCTGGAGAGCAGGTGAGAAAAAAGTTAGGTAAAGCTATGGCTAAAGGTTAATCAAGATGAGCAAAAAAAATAAGAGAGAATTGAGAAAAATAAGACATAAGCGGGTAAGAAAGAAAGTTAAAGGAACAAAGGAAAAGCCCCGTCTTTGTGTTTTTAGAAGTAATAAACATATCTATGTTCAGATTATAGATGATGAGAAAGCTCACACTCTGGTCTCTGTCTCCAGTTTAGAAAAGGATTTTCGGGTTTTAAATAAAAAGTTTTCTACTTCGGAAGGAGCTTACCATTTAGGTAAATTACTAGCAGAAAGAGCTAAAAAAGCCGGGATTGTCAAGGTTTGTTTTGACCGAGGAGGCTATCCTTATCAGGGTAGAGTTAAGAAATTAGCTGAAGGAGCTAGAGAAGGAGGTTTGATATTTTGAATCAACAAGAGGTTTTGTCTTCAGAAGAGGAAAGTTTTTTAGAAAAAGTTATTTTTATAAATAGAGTTACCAAGGTCACCAAGGGGGGTAAAAACCTTAACTTTTCAGCCTTGGTAGTAGCAGGAGATAGTAAGGGTAAGGTAGGCTTCGGCTTGGGAAAGGCTCCGGAAGTAGCTGAAGCTATTAGGAAAGGGATAAAATTAGCTAAGAAGAACTTAATGGAAGTACCTATAGAAAATACTACTATCCCTCACGAAGTAACAGGAGAGTTTTCAGCAGTAAAAGTTTTACTTAAACCGGCTTCTTTAGGGACAGGAGTAATTGCCTGCCAGGCTATCAGAGCTATTTGCGAAGCAGCTGGTATTAAAAATATCCTTACTAAGATTCTTACTAAATCTACTAATCCCATAAATGTGGTAAAAGCTACTTTTGAAGGTTTTAAGAAATTGAAGGCTGATTAAGATGCAAATTCATAATTTACCTAAGATAAAGAAAAAAAATAAGAGATTGGGCCGGGGTCCTGGTTCAGGAAGGGGCAAGACTTCCGGAAGAGGTCATAAGGGAGCAAAAGTCCGAAGCGGCCGGCTATTTTTTATAGGTTTTGCCGGAGGAAATTTACCTTATTTCAGGAGAATACCTAAAAGAGGTTTTACTCATTTAAAGAGAAGAAAGGAAAGGTGCCAAATAGTTAACCTTAAAGATATAAATGATAAGTTCAATGCTAAAGAAGAAGTAAATCCTGAGACTCTCTTTTCTAAGAAACTGATAAGAGAAAGAACCGGCTTAGTAAAAATTTTAGGAAAAGGCAAGATTGAAAAAGCTTTAAGTTTTTCTGTTCACCGGGTTTCGGAGAAAACCCGAGAAAAAATTGAAAAGGCAGGAGGAAAAATAGAGTGTTTGACTCTTTAGCTAATATCTTTAAGATTCAAGATTTAAGAAGGAAAATCCTAATAACCTTAGGGTTAATATTTATTTATAGGATAGGCTGCTTTATTCCTACTCCCGGAGTGGATGGCCAGGCTCTTTCTCAATTTTTTGAGAAATTAGCTCAAAAGCAAGGAGCTACTCTTTTTGGTTTTATAAATTTATTTACCGGCGGAGCTTTAAGAAGGTTAAGCGTTTTTGCTTTAGGGATTATGCCTTATATTTCAGCTTCAATAATTATGCAACTTCTTACTGCAGTAGTCCCAGCTTTAGAGAAGATTGCTAAAGAAGGAAGAGCAGGCTACGAAAAGATAAATCAATATACTCGTTATGGCACTGTCCTGTTGTGTATAATTCAGGGTTTTTTTCTTTCTTTATGGCTGGAGAATAAGGGTAATTTTTTTGGAATGACTATCGTTCCTTATCCGGGTTTTCTCTTTAGATTAAATACGGTAGTTACTCTTTGTGCGGGAACTATTTTCATTATGTGGCTGGGTGAGCAAATTCAGGAAAGAGGGATTGGCAACGGCATATCCTTAATTATTACTGCCAGTATTTTATCCCGGCTTCCTTCTTCTTTATATCAGATTTGGGTGTTTTATTCTCCCTTTAATCCTGCTCAAAGGCAAATTTCTACTTTTACAGTGGTATCTTTATTTATTCTTTGGTTTTTAGTGATAGTAGGGGTAGTCTTATTTTCTCAGGCTCAAAGAAGAATACCTGTTCAGTATGCCCGGAGAGTAGTAGGAAGGAGAGTCTACGGAGGTCAATCTACTTATCTTCCTATTCGGGTAGATATGGCCGGAGTAATTGCTATAATCTTTGCTCAGTCAGTACTTTTATTCCCCTCTACTTTAGCTACTTTTTTTCCTAAAGCCTCTTTTTTAAATAGGATATTTTCTCAATTTATCCGAAGTCAGGGGCTTTGGTATAACCTCAGCTATGTAATTTTGATTATATTTTTTATGTATTTTTATACCGCGATTGTTTTTAATCCTGTAGAGATTGCCAATAATTTGAAAAAATATGGAGGTTTTATTCCAGGAGTAAGGCCAGGAGAAAATACTGCTAAATACTTAGACTATATAGCTACCCGTTTAGTATTTGCCGGAGCCATATATATATCTTTAATAGCAATTTTACCTTCTTTGATAATGAGGACATTTAATATACCTTCTTATGCTATTGCTTCTTTTTTTGGAGGTACCACCGTGCTTATTTTTGTAGGAGTTATGTTGGATACAATGCGACAGATTGAGTCTCAATTAATTCTCCATCATTATCAGGGGTTTATGAAGAAGGGGAAGTTAAGGGGGAGAAGATGAATTTAATTTTATTAGGAGCTCCGGGTAGTGGCAAAGGTACGCAGGCTAAGTTCTTAGCTGAACATTACAAGATAAAGAAGATTGTCGTAGGAGATATATTAAGAGAGGAAGTAAAAAATAATACTCCTTTAGGCAAAGTAGTTTCTGAATATATGAACAAAGGAGTTTTAGTTCCTGATAATATTATAATAAAAGTTATCCAGGAAAAGTTGAACTCTTCAGGATTTATCCTTGATGGCTTTCCTCGAAATTTGGTTCAAGCTAAGATGTTAGAAGAAATCTTAAAAGAAAAAGCCCTTAGTTTAGATCGGGTTATCTATCTTAAAGTTAATGAGGAAAAGGCTGTAGAAAGGCTTTCGGGAAGAAGAGTTTGCAAAAACTGTGGAGCAATTTACCATATAGTAAATATGCCTCCTCAAAAAGAGGGTATTTGTGATAAGTGCGGAGAAAAGTTAATGATAAGAGACGATGATAGAGAAGAGACAGTGAAGAAAAGATGGCAAGTGTTTAGAAGAGAGACTTCTTCTCTAATTGACCATTATTTGAAAGATTCTAAACTTTTAGAAGTTGACGCCAATAAATCTAAAGAAGAAGTATTTTCAGAAATTAAAAAGGCTTTGAATTCTTATGGTAAGGATAAAGACTCTTCAGGAAATTAAGTTAATGAGGAAACTGGGTAAGATTAATTCTTTAATTATAAAGAAACTGGTAAGGTATGCCAGGCCGGGGATTTCAGCAAAAGATTTAGAAGTTCAGGCTAATATCTTAATGGAAAAATTTAATGTAAAGCCAGCTTTTTTAGGGTATAAAGGTTTTCCTTCTTCTTTGTGTATTTCTTTAAATGAGGAATTAATCCACGGTGTCCCTTCTTCAGGGAAAATTTTTAAAAAAGGAGATTTAGTAAGTATTGATTTAGGGCTTTACGATGGTAGCTTTTATTCTGATTGTGCTTATAGTTTTTCTATAGGAAGACCTTTATCTTTAGCTAAGGATTTGCTGAGAGTAGGAGAGGCTGCTTTGAAAAAAGCAATCGCAATTATTAAGCCTAAAATAAAGATAGGAGATATAGGTTACACTATCCAGAGTTTTGTGGAGAGAGCAGGGTTTTGTGTGGTTAAAAAGTTTGTAGGCCATGGCGTAGGTAAGCAGTTACACGAAGAACCAGAAGTTCCTAATTTTGGAAAACCTTCTGAGGGTTTAGAACTTAAAGAAGGTATGACTTTAGCGATTGAGCCTATGCTTACTCTGGAAAGTCCTGATGTAGAGATATTAGAAGACGGGTGGACAGTAGTTTCTAAAGATAGAAATTTGTGTGTTCATTTTGAGCATACTATAGCAGTAACCAAGAAGGGGTGTTGGGTACTTACTGCTTAGCAGAAAAAGATGGCAAAAGAGAAACCCATTGAAATTGAGGGAGAAATAGTTGAGACTTTACCTAATGCGATGTTTCGGGTAAAACTCGAAGGTGGTCACATTGTCTTAGCTCATGTTTGTGGAAAGATGAGAATGCACTTTATAAGAATTTTACCTGGGGATAGAGTAAAGCTTGAACTTTCTCCTTATGATTTAACCCGGGGAAGGATTATCCGGAGGTTGTAAGTGAAGGTAAGAAGTTCTATTCGAAAAATTTGTGAAAACTGTAAGATTATAAAGAGAAGAGGCATATTAAGGGTGGTTTGTAAGAACCCCAAGCATAAGCAACGTCAAGGTTAAATAAGGAGGTTGGAGTGCCGAGAATATTAGGTGTAGATGTCCCTGCTAATAAGAAAATTCTCTATTCTTTGAGATACATATATGGGATAGGCCCTTATAGGGCTGAAATTGTTTTAAAAACTGCAGGAATAAATCCTGATAAAAAAGCCAAGGATTTAACTGACGATGAAGTCTCCAGAATAGCAGGAGTAATTCAGAAAAACTTTAAAGTAGAAGGAGCTTTGAGGAGGGAGGTAAGTCAGAATATAAAAAGACTTATTGATATAGGTTCCTACCGAGGAACAAGACATAGGAAAGGTCTTCCTGTGAGGGGTCAGAGGACTCGTTGTAATGCCCGCACCAGAAAAGGGCCAAGGTCTAAGGTAGGAGGGATAAAGAAGAAAGGGTAAGTTATGGCTAAACCCAAATCCAAAGCTGGAAAGAGAAGAAAAAAAATTTTAGTAAAGGAATCTTTGGGGGTTGCTCACATAAAGTCTACGTTTAACAATACTATCATTACTATTACTGATAGGCAAGGCAATGTCTTAGTCTGGAGTTCTGCGGGAACTTCGGGGTTTAAAGGTACTAAAAAATCCACTCCTTATGCTGCCCAGATTACTGCTAGAGAAGCAGCTAAAAAGGCAAAAGAGGTTGGGCTAAAGGAGTTAATAGTAAGAGTCAAAGGCCCCGGTCCAGGAAGAGAAGCAGCTATTAGGTCTTTACAGAGTTCAGGTTTAGCTATAAAGAGTGTAAAAGATGTAACCCCTGTACCCCATAATGGATGTAGACCTAGAAAAAAGAGGAGAGTTTAAATAGAAGGAGAAATTAATGGCTAAATATACAGGACCCAGGTGTAGACTCTGTAGAAGAGAAGGGGCAAAACTTTTTCTTAAAGGAGAGAAGTGTACGACTGAGAAGTGTCCTTTTTCTAAGAGGCCTTATCCTCCGGGAATGAAAGGCAGACTTTCTTCGTCTAAAGCTTCCTATTATGCTCTGCAGTTAAGGGAAAAGCAAAAAGTGAAAAGAATGTATGGGGTTTTAGAGAGACAGTTCAGGAGGTACTACCAATTAGCTTCTAAATCTAAAGGAGTTACTGGCAAACTTCTCCTTCAGTTTTTAGAGAGAAGATTGGATAATGTGGTATTCAGGCTTCTTTTTGCTTTATCCCGTTCTCAAGCTCGCCAAATAGTCAGGCACGGGTTCGTATTTGTGAATGGTAGGAGAGTAGATATTCCTTCTTTTTTGGTTAGAGTAAATGATAAGATAGAGATAAGAGGTAATTCTAAAATAATAGACATAATTAAAAAGAATATTGAGACAGCTTCCAAGGAGAGGAGTGTAATCAGTTGGCTCTTCTTAGATAAAGAGAATTTAAAAGCTGAAGTTCTTAGGCTTCCTGAAAAAGAAGATATAGCAGTCCCCATTAACGAACAACTGATTGTAGAATTGTATTCTAAATAGGACAAAAGGATAAAAAAATTAAGCTTTCAGGGAGGTAAAGATGGGAATAAAATGGAAAGATTTTCAATTTCCAAGAAGAGTAATAGTTGAGGAAAATACTTATTCTTCAACTTATGGTAGGTTTATAGCTAGTCCTTTTGAAAGAGGCTACGGAGTTACTTTAGGTAATGCTTTCCGAAGGATTCTTCTTTCTTCTATAGAGGGGACAGCTGTAACTTCTGTAAGGTTTGAGGGAGTGAGTCATGAATTTTCTACAATTCCGGGAGTTTTGGAGGATGTTCCGGAAATTATTCTCAATATTAAAAACCTAATTTTAAAATCTTATACCAAGGCTCCTAAAAAGATATATATAAAAAAAACTCAAAAAGGAGAAGTAAAGGCAAGTGATATTATTACTGATGAAACAATAGAAGTAATCAACAAAGATTTACATATTGCTACTTTAACTGAAAATACTAATTTCTCTGTAGAGATGGAGGTAAGCAGAGGTAGGGGGTTTATCTCTGAAGAGCTAAATCGTAGAGAAGATGCTCCCATAGGTACAATTGCGGTAGATTCTATTTTTTCGCCGGTAAGAAAAGTAAATTTTAAAGTAGAGAATACCCGGGTAGGTAAAAGTACTGATTACGATGCCTTAACTTTAGAAATCTGGACTAATGGAGTTATAGAGCCTAAAGAGGCTTTAGTCTACGCTGCTACTATCCTCGGTAAACATTTAGCCTTATTTATGAATTTGACTCAAATCGAGGAGAAAGAGGAGGAAGAGGAGGAAGAACTTACTCCAGAAGAAGTTTCTCTCTATGAAAAATTGAGACTTCCGGTTACTGAACTGGAACTTTCAGTAAGAAGTGCAAATTGTTTAAGAGAAGCTAATGTAAGAATTTTAGCGGATTTAGTAGAAAAAACTGAGCAGGATATGCTTTCTTATCGCAATTTTGGGAAGAAGTCCTTAAATGAAATAATTACTCTTCTCAAAAGTATGGGACTTTCTTTGGGGATGCAGGTAGACAGAAATAAGCTAAAAAAGTTAGAATCGAGGTAAGATGAGACATAGAAAAAAGAGAAGACTTTCGGGCCCAAAAAGTTTAAGGAGAGCTCAGGTTAAGAGTTTAGTCAGAGCTTTGCTAATTTATGAAAGAATAAAGACTACCACTCGCAAAGCAAAATTAGCTGCTTCAGAAGTAGAGAAGTTGATTAGCCGGGGTAAAAAAGGAGATTTAGCCTCGAGAAGGATTGCTTATTCAATGTTAGGGGACCATAAATTAGTAAAAAAGTTATTTGAAGATATAGCTGGCCGGTTTAAAGAAATTCCCGGAGGCTATACCCGGATAATAAATTTAGGTTCAAGAAAAGGAGATGGCGCTGATTTATCAATTCTTGAACTTACACTTCTTAAAGAAAAACCTAAAAAGAAAAAGAAGAAAGAAAAGGTTGAACAAACTGTTAAACCTGAACACAAACCCTCTCTAAAAGAAGCGCCCAAGAAGACGCCTCCTCCTAAAGGAGGTTTTCGTCAGGCTTTAAAGAAGATATTTAAGAAAGAGAGAGACGCTTTATAATTTTACCCCGCACCACCAAAAAGTGAGGGGTATAAATTAGCAGATGAAGGAAAAAATATCTCGAAGGGTCACGTCCAAAAACTACCCCGCCCTTTCAAGGAAAGGGCGGGGTTAGGTTATAGTGCAGGGTTTACTCTTCTAATTTTTTGTTGGTAATTTGCCAAATATGGGTAAGACTATAATAGAAAAAATCTTTTCTAACCATGCTGGAAAGTCTCTAAAAGCTGAAGATGTGGCTATTTGTAAGGTAGACTTCTGTTTTTCCCAAGATGGGACTTCCTCTCTGGTAATATCGGCTTTTAAAAAATTCAGACAACCTTTGCTTCTTTATCCTAAGAAATATTCAATGTTTATCGACCACAATGCTCCTTCTCCTAATTTGGGAGTTTCCTTAGTCCATCAGAAAATGAGGGAATTTTGCTCTCAGTGGGGGTGCAAAGTTTATCAACCTTCAGAAGGCATCTCTCACCAAATTATAATTGAAGAAGGCATAGCAATGCCTGGTTCTCTTATTTTAGGAGCTGATTCTCATACCCCCACCTGTGGAATATTAGGGGGGTGTGGTATACCCGTAGGTTCTACTGACTTAGCTGTGGCTTTAATCTACGGTAAGAATTGGTTCAAAGTTCCTCCGACTATTAAGATTATCTTGAAGGGCAGGCTCCCTTTGGGGGTGTTTAGCAAAGATGTAGCCTTGTACATAATAAAAACTCTTACTTCTAAAGGAGCTACTTACAAGGCTATAGAGTATGAAGGTCCTTTAATTAATTCTTTATCTTTAGATGCCCGAGCTACTCTTACTAATATGGCTACAGAGATGGGAGCAAAAACTGCTTTAATTAAGCCTGATCAAAAAGTATTTAACTATTTAAAAAGCATTGGCAAAAAAAAGTTTAAGCCAGTATATTCTGATAAACAGGCAAAATATGAAAAGGTTTATGAATTTAACCTGAGTAAAATCTCTCCTTTAGTTGCTCAACCTCACAGTGTAGATATTGTAACTGAAGCTGAAAACTTAAAGTCAGTTAAAATTCAACAGGCTTTTATTGGAACCTGTACTAATGGTAGGCTTGAGGATTTAAAAATATCTGCTTTAATATTAAAGGGGAGAAAGGTTTATAAAGATGTTAAGCTATTGATAGCCCCGGCATCAAGAAGAATTTTAGAGAAAGCATATAAGTTAGGTTTAATCCGGATATTTATAGAAGCAGGGGCTATAATTTTACCTCCTGGGTGCGGGCCTTGCGTAGGAACTCATCAAGGTGTGCCTGCTGATGGAGAGGTAGTAATATCTACTGCTAATAGAAATTTTAAAGGAAGGATGGGTAATCCTAATTCTTTTATTTATTTAGCTTCTCCGGCTGTAGTTTCTGCTTCAGCAATAACCGGCAGGATTACTGACCCCCGAAAGTTTTTAAAAGGAAAGGAGTAGATATGGTAGATATAAAAAGTTTACTCCGGCTTACCATGGAGCTTAATGCCTCTGACCTTCATCTTACAGTTAACAGTCCTCCTATATTGCGAATAGACGGCAAACTCTATGTAAGAGATGAACTAGAAGTCCTTGATAGGGATAGACTTAAAAACCTAATCTATTCCATCCTTACTAATTCCCAAAAAGAAAAGTTTGAGAAAGATAAGGAATTAGATTTTTCTTTTGCTCCTTCGGGTTTAGATAGATTTAGGGTTAATGTCCATTATCAGCGAGGAAATGTAGAGGCAGCTTTTCGAAGAGTTCCGATTAACATCCCTAAATTAAGGGAATTAGGCTTACCTCAAATTGTGGAAGAATTAGCACGGAGACCCAACGGGCTTATCCTGATTACTGGTCCTACCGGAATGGGCAAAAGTACGACCTTAGCAGCAATGATAGACTTAATTAATAAGGAAAGAGAAGAGGTGATAATCTGTATTGAAGACCCTATTGAGTTTATTCACTCTAATAAGAAGAGTATCATTAAACAAAGAGAGGTTTACGCTGATACCCATTCTTTTGCTGAAGCTTTAAAAAGAGCTTTAAGACAGGACCCTGATGTTATTGTAGTAGGCGAGATGCGGGATTTAGAGACAATTGCTACTACTCTTACTGCTGCTGAAACTGGGCATTTAGTCTTAGCTACTCTTCATACTCCCGATGCTCCCCAGACAATAGAGAGAATAATAGATGTTTTTCCTCCTTATCAGCAGAGGCAGGTCAGATTGCAGTTAGGCAACTGTTTGCAAGGGGTAATTTCTCAACTTCTTCTTCCTCACCTAACAGGAAGAGGGCGAGTTTTAGCAACCGAGATTATGGTAGCTACTCCTGGGATAAGGAACTTAATAAGAGAAGGAGAGATTGCCCAAATTCCTACTTTAATTCAGACTGGAGCTCAGTATGGAATGAGAACCATGGATAAGTGTTTAAAAGAACTATATACTAAAGGATTGATATCTTACGAAAGCGCAATAAGTAAAGTTAAAAATATAGAAGAGTTCAAAATTCTATGAATTATAAAGGGTTTGCTTATAAATTCTCGGACAACATAAATACTGATTTTATAATCTCGGGGAGATATAAATTTTCAATCACTGATTTAAGAGAGCTTTCTCAGTATATTTTTGAAGATATCAGGCCTAATTTTTCTAAGGAGATTAAACGAGGTAAAAGTATTATCGTTGCTGGAGAAAATTTTGGAATGGGGTCTTCCCGAGAACAAGCTCCTTGGGTGATAAAAGAAGCAGGTATTATCTGCGTGGTAGCTAACAATTTTGCCCGGATATTTTACCGGAATAGTTTTAATATTGGTTTGCCTCTAATTGAAGCTGATACTTCCGAGATTTGTGAAGGGGACTTATTAGAAGTAGATGTAGATAAGGGATTAATAAAAGATTTATCTAAGAATTTACAGATAAAGTTTTTACCTTGGAGTAAATTTCAGAAAGAGTTAATTAGAGCAGGGGGTATAATTAATTATTTAGAAAAACACAAGGGTTTTCCTACAAAGTTATGAATAAGGTTTATAGAATTACTTTAATTGAAGGAGATGGGATAGGGCCGGAAGTAGTAAAGGCTGCTAAGTTATGTGTAGAGGCAAGCGGTTTAAAGGTAGAGTGGGAAGAAAGGTTTTTAGGCAAGACAGCTCAGGAAAAAACCGGCCAGCTTATTCCTGAGGAGACTTTAGATTCAATAAGAAGGAACAGAGTAGCTTTGAAGGGTCCAGTTACTACTCCGGTAGGGGGAGGGTTTAGGTCGGTTAATGTAGAACTGAGAAAAAAACTTGATTTATACGCTAATTTGAGACCGGTAAAATCCTGGCCGGTTTGCACCTCACCCTTTAAAGATAGAAAGATAGATATAGTCGTGGTTAGAGAGAATACTGAGGATTTATATGCGGGGATAGAATTTAACTCTGAAGATGATTTTTTCCCTTCTTTAGCTTGTGAACTTGAGAAAAGAGGCTTAGACACAAAAAAAGAAAGAGCTATCTCTTTAAAAGTTATTTCTGAGGAGAATTCCCGAAGAATTATAAGATTTGCTTTTGACTATGCTCAAGAAAATAAAAGAAAAAAGGTGACTTGTATCCATAAGGCTAACATTTTAAAGTTTACCGACGGGTTATTTCTTAAAATATTCTATGAGGAAGCAAAGAATTTCCCTGAGATTATTTCTGAAGATTATATAGTGGATAATTTCTGTATGCAGGTTGTATTAAGACCAGAAAATTTTGATGTCTTAGTTTTACCTAATCTTTATGGAGATATAGTTTCTGATTTATGTGCAGGGTTAGTAGGAGGATTGGGGTTGGCTCCGGGAGCTAATATTGGAAAAGATTGCGCAGTTTTTGAGCCGGTTCACGGTTCAGCTCCTAAACACGCCGGTAAAAATAAAGTAAATCCTATAGCTACAATACTTTCAGCTACTCTTATGCTTAAATACCTTAAACAAGAAGAAAAAGCTGAAAAAATAGAAAGAGCAATAGAAGAGGTTATTAAAGAAGGTGAATTTCTTACCTATGATTTAAAGCCTACCCGCGATGACCCTACCAGTGTAGGCACTCTTCAAATGGCTGAGGCTATTGTAGATAAGATAAAGTCTTTTAAATAAAGATATGGTAGCTGGTAAAATTTCTATAATAGGGGCAGGAGAAGTAGGAAGAAATATAGCTTTCTTAGTGGTAATAAAAAACCTAGCCCAAGAACTTGTTTTAGTAGATATTCAAAAGGATTTAGTTAAAGGTTTATCTTTGGATTTAGAAGACAGCAGGTTCCCCTTTTCTTCTAATACTAAAGTTTCAGCAGTAGATAATTTAAAATACACAAAATCTTCAGATATAGTAGTAATCTCTGCCGGCAGACCTCGCACTCCCGGTATGAGCAGAGAAGACCTTATTAAGTTTAATTCGGAAGTAGTGAAAGATATTGCCAGTGCTCTTAAAAAGTATACCCCTGATTCAATTATTATAGTAGTTACTAACCCGGTAGATTTAATGACTTATCTGGTTTTAAAAATTACTGGTTTCTCTTATAAAAAAGTAATGGGGATGGGGGTTTCTTTAGATTCGGCACGTTTAGCTAATATTATAACTAAGAAATTATCCATAAATATTTCTAACCTCAATCCCTTGGTATTAGGGGCTCACGGGAAAAATATGCTAATCTCTGAGCTAAGCTCTTTATATGGGTTTAAGCTATCTAATTTTTTGAGCAAGAAGGAGTTAGAAGAAGTCAAAAAGACTACTATAAACAGAGGCGCAGAAATTGTAGGTTTTCTTAAAAAGGGGAGCGCAAGATTTGCTCCGGCTGTGGCCGTATTTAAGCTGTTAGAGGCGATTGTTTTGGATAAGAAAGAGTTGAGTCTTTGTTCAGTATATTTGAAAGGTGAGTTTTCTCTTAAAGATGTATGTTTAGGTGTTCCAGTTATATTAGGTAAAGAAGGTATAAAGAAGATTTTAGAAATGCCCCTTCCTAAAAAAGAAATCACTTTTCTTAAAAAAGCCCAAAGAGAGTTTAAGAAAAAGAAATCCCTCCTGATTCTCAAGTAAGATAACTGCCAAGATATACCTAAATTAATCCCTTTCTCTCCTCTAAAAAAGGCGACAACCGAAACCAAGGTGTGTCAATAATCAATAACCAATTAATGACAGTTTGTCAACAGGTGACAATTTGCTACGTAAATTTTTCAATTTTCAATCTCCTTCTTAAAGATATCTTAAATTTTCTGATGATAGTGTAAACTATTTTGTGCACTTTTCCTTTGGCAAACAAGGAAGGTATAAAAA
>QNCG01000008.1 GCA_003644445.1 Candidatus Duberdicusella sinuisediminis
ATTAAAAGTTCTTCCTAATTTCAAAGAATTTGGTTCTCTTTCTTTAACTACTCTTAAAGACAAGGAATCCTATCTTAAGAAAATCATAGCTGAATTGAGAGAATATTCAGATATACCTAAGGATAATTCTTCTTTAATTGAGTTATTAGGAAGGAATATAACCGAAGGTATGTGGTTTAAAAGTCTTAATTTGAAAAGAGAAAGAAATCTTAGGGATTTATACTTAGTTTTGCAAGGTTATATATATTTGGGAGATATTCAAAGAGAAAGAAATAGTCTAAATAAATTTATTACTAAGCTTAAAGAATCGGAATTTTTAAAAAGAAGAAAGATGAAGGTAACCCTGAATTCTGTTAGACAGCAGGAATTAGAAGGTTATAAAGTAACAGCGTTTACTATAGGGATTAGATAGAATGGAAAACATTCTTAAGAAATATAAGAATTTTTTTCTAACAGTGGGCACTCTATTTGTGCTGGGGTTTCTTTTAGTTAGACTGTATAGTTTTTACGAGGCAAGGATATCCAATTACGACCGAGACATAAAAGAACTTCGCCAGAAACTAGAACTACTTAAGAGTATATCTTCTTATCAGAGTAGATTTTCCCAGCTTAAAGGTAACTTTTTATCTTCAGATTCTTATACTTTTATTGATTTAGTTAATGACTATGCTCAGAAGGCGGGTTTAGAAGTAGTTTCTATAGAGCCTAAATCTGGAGTTTCCTATCAAAAAGAAGAGATAGTTTCTCCTCTGATTTTAAGATTAACTTTGAAAGGAGGGTTTGATAATCTTCTTAATCTTTTAAGAATAGTTGATAAGGAAAAATTAAAAATAACAGTTTCAAGTTTAAATATAGGTGAAAATATCTCTTTAATAACCTTAGAGATACTGGGGTTGACTTTGAAAGAAGAAGAGTTATGAAAGTCGGTTTTCTCACAGTACTTGTTCTTTTGTTGGTAGTAAGTTTTTCTTTAGCCCGGGACCCCTTTAAAAAGATTTTACCTGAGAAGCCAAAATTTCAGCCAAAAGAATACCCAAAATCTCAGCCAAGAGAATATCTTGAAGAGAGAATTGATTCCCGGTCTTTAGAAAGTTTAAAGATTGAAGGAGTTTTTTGGGATATTCCTACTCCCCAAGTTATAATAAATGGAGAAGTCTACAGAGAGGGAGATGTAATTGCAGAGGCAGGCGCTAAGATAACCGAGATTAAAAAGAATAAGATAACTCTTATTTATAAAGATAGAATGTTTATGTTGTCTCCAGAAAAGGAGGAAATGATACGATAATTGTTCAATAATAGAAGGAAAAGATTAGTTGTTGACAATTAATAATAGGAGGAAGAAAAATGAGAAGAGGATTAGTATTATTTTTAGGAGTGTTTATTCTGTTTTTAGTTTTTCCTTTAAAGGCTAAAAGTTCAGATAATATTTATGGAGACTATTTGATTTCAGGATCTAAGAAAAGAATTTCTATGGATTTAGAAGGAGCAAGTTTAGTAGATGTATTAAAAGTACTTTCTCAGCAGACAGGATTAAATTTCGTCTCTTCAGAAGCAGTGAAAGATAGAAAACTTACTCTCTATTTAGAAAAAGTTCCCTTAAAAGAAGCAATGGATGTTATTTTTAAAGCTAACAATTTAACTTACGAGTTTTATCCTGAGAGTAATATATTCATTGTTAAGGAGATGGGTAAACCTACAATTGAACTTAAAACCAAAGTTTACCAGTTAAAGTATGTTCAACTTAAGACTTCCCGGATGTATAGGGAGATTGATTCAGCTATGAAAAGAGAGGAGGAAATAGAAGAGTCAGAGACTACCTCTGAAACCTCTGAAGAAGAAGAAGGAATCTTAGAGGCAGTAAAAAAAGTTCTTTCTGAATATGGAAGGGCTACTGAAGAACCTCTTACCAATTCTTTGATAATAACCGATGTTCCTTCCCAGTTTCCTATTATTGATAAACTTATAGAGTCTTTAGATGTTCCTGCTCCCCAAGTCTTAATTGAGGTGGAGATATTGGATGTTGACAAAAGTCTTGTAGATAGAATAGGGATTAAGTTTGAAAAGGGGCTGTACGCCAGTTTCAGCGGAGGTTCAAGAACTACTTCTTTCCCTTTTCTTTTTAATTCTACCCCTAGTATTAGAGAAAATATTGGCTATGCAACTTCTAGTGAAGAGGCCCTTTTCCCTAAGTCTGCTGTAAAGTTGGGGATTTTAGACTTTGCTAATTTTAAAACCCTTTTGGAGTTTTATTCTAAGGACCAAAGCACAAAGTATCTGGCCCGGCCTAAGATTCTTACTTTATCCGGGCAAACTGCTGAGATAAAACTTTCTACTGAGGAGGCAGTAAGTGTTCAGAGGACAGAAGACCCTGATACTGGTGAAATTACTTATGAGATAGAGAGGGCAGAAACCGGAACTATCTTAAGAGTTACTCCCCAGGTGAACCCTCAAACTCGAGAAATTACTATGCTTATTGAACCCAAAACAGCTACAGCTGAGGAGAGTGGTTATAGCCTGGAAGGATTTATAGTAAAGGATGTTCATAACCGCCAGACTAAATCTGTGGTGAGGTTGAAGGAATCTCAGACTTTAATGATTGGAGGTTTATTAAGAAATGAGGAGGTTACCATTAAATATAAAGTCCCTCTCTTAGGAGATATCCCTTTATTAGGTGCTCTCTTCAGACATAAGAGTAAGGATTCTACCGAAAGAGAGCTTTTAGTTTTTCTTACTCCCCATATTGTTTCCGATAGTGAGTCTTTTAAGTCTACTAAGAGCCTATTTAGAGAAAGCAGGGAACAAACTAATAGCTGGAGACTTTCAGCAATAGAAGAAGCCTTGGCTAAGTTTGAGTGATTTTCCTGTAGAAAATCTCTATATTTTATGTTATATTTTAGGAAGAGTCAGTTAGCTTGAGGAAGAATCTATGCGCTATAAGAAAATAGGAGAGATTTTAATCTCCGAGGGTGTAATCTTACCTTCTCAGTTAGAAGAAGCTATAAACATTCAAAGAAAAGAAGGAGGAAAATTAGGCGATATTCTCATAAGATTAAATTATCTTTCTGAAGAACAGCTAGTAATAGCTCTGGGTAAACAGTTAGGTATACCCTACGTAACTTCTTCTTCAGAGATATTAAAACCTCAGACAGAACAAAATTTAGAAGAGCTCATCCCCTATGATTTTGCTATTAAAAATATCTGTGTGCCTCTCTCCCGAACGATTTCTTCTTTAACTGTAGCTATGTTTGACCCCACTGATTTAATCCTCTTAGATAATTTGAGAAAGATGGCCGGTTGTGATATAAACCCTATAATTGCTCCCCGGACAGTTATTCTTAAGACAATTGAGGATTTTTACGGAAAGTCAAAAATGCTCAAATCCGCAATAGAAGAGACTTATAAGACTGGATCTTCAGAGGGGATTGAGGTTAAGGAGGTTGGGGAAGAGTTAAGTTTAGATAAATTAGTGGCCAAAGCTGAAGAAGCTCCGGTAATTAAGTTAGTTGATTTAATAATAAGACAAGCGATAGAAGAGAGTGCTTCCGATATTCATATTGAGCCCCAAAGAGATAAGTTAGTTTTAAGATACAGGATTGATGGTGTGTTGTATGAGATCCCCCCTCCTCCTTTGTCTTTACATTTAGCTTTAGTTTCCCGAATAAAAATCCTTTCCCGGATGGATATTGCTGAAAAGCGCCTTCCTCAGGATGGAGGATTTATGGTAAAGATTGGAGGGAGACTAATTGATCTCAGAGTTTCTACTATGCCTACAATCTACGGAGAAAAGGTAGTCTTAAGAATATTAGACAAGAGCAGAGTTCCCTTAGATTTAGCTCAATTAGGATTCTTACCCCAGGAATTAGAAATGATAAAGAAAGGATTATCTTCTTCTTACGGTTTAGTTCTTCTTACCGGGCCTACTGGTTCAGGAAAGACTACCACTTTATATTCCGCTTTAAATCATCTCAAAACTTCTAAGAAAAATATTATGACTGTAGAAGATCCTGTAGAGTACCGTTTAGATGGTGTAAATCAGGTTCAGGTAAGGTCGGATATAGGCTTAACCTTTGCTCAAGCTTTAAGGAGTTTTCTCCGACAGGATCCTGATATAATCCTGGTGGGAGAAGTAAGAGACTTAGAGACTGCTGAAATCTGTATGCGAGCCTCTCTAACTGGACATTTGGTTCTTTCTACTTTACATACCAACGATGCAGCCTCAGCCATAGTAAGGTTAGTAGATATTGGTATTCCTAACTACTTAGTAGCATCTTCTTTGAGACTAATTATTGCCCAGAGACTGGTGAGGAAGCTCTGTCCTTCTTGTAAAGAGGCTTACGAGCCAAAAGCTAGGGAATTTTCGGGAATAAAGATAAATTCTGAGGCTATTTTCCGAGCCAAGGGTTGTGAAAGTTGCAACTTTATTGGATATAAAGGAAGGTCTTTAATAGCTGAGATAATTCTCGTAGATGAGGAGATAAGGGAATTAATCTACAACAAAGCTTCTCTTTTTGAGATATTAGGGGCGGCTAAAACTAAAGGGACTCTTTCTTTGTTAGAGAGTGGGATTAAAAAAGTAGAAGAAGGCACAACTTCTATGGAAGAAGTTTTATCAGTTGCTTTTAAATAGTTAAGACTAAAAATAGATTATGGAGACTTTTTTTTACTTAGCTAAAGATAAAAATTCTAAAACTAGGAGAGGTCGAATTCAGACTTCCTCTCGAGAGGAGGCAATAAAGCTCCTTCAAGCTCAAGATTTGTACATAATATCTCTAAAGAAAATAGAAAAAGTTCAGGAAAGAAAAAGCTATCTTTCTGCCCAACGCTTCTCTCATTCTCGAATCAAACTTGAAGATTTGGCTTTATTTGCCCGGCAGTTAGCTACGCTTTTAGCTTCGGGAGTACCTCTCTTAAGAAGTTTAGAAATAGTTGTTTCTCAGTGTGCGAGTAGAAAATTAGCTGGAGTTCTTTTAAATATGGTTGAGGATATAAGAGGAGGGCTTTCTTTAACTGAGTCGGTAGGTAAATATCCGGCTGTTTTTTCTTCTTTATGGAAAGGTCTCATTGATACTGGCGAAGCTTCAGGAAACCTTTCTCAAGTTTTGGAGAAGTTAGCCGGCTATTTAGAGATGAGAGAGGAGTTTTTAAGAAGGTTGATTTCAGCTATTACTTATCCAGCAGTCCTTCTAGTAGCAGCAACCGGAGCCTTACTTTTCTTTTCCTTAATAATTCTACCTAAATTTCAAGAGATATTCTCTCAGTTTAAGGTTAAGCTTCCTTTCTTGACTCAGTGGATGTTTGATATAGTAACCTTTGTCCGGACTAAGTTTTTCTGGATTTTAGGTGTAATCGTAATTTTGGGAATTGGGTTACGCTTTTTTGTTAAGTCTTCAGGAGGTAGAGAATTTTTGGATAGATTAAAACTTAAACTTCCTTTTCTGAAAGACTTTTTTTACGCCTATTTCTTGGAGAGGTTCAGTTCAACTGCTTATATTCTTTTTGAGAGTGGGGTTACGGTAGTTTATGCCTTAGATGTAATTCAGAAAAGTATAGGTAATAGAGTTCTTGAAGAGACTTTGGGGAAGGTGAAAGAGGCAGTAAAAGCGGGTAAACCTTTGTCTGGGGAATTAGCTAAAGCTGGGATTTTCCCTCCTATGCTTGTGGAGATGACTACAGTAGGAGAAGAAGTAGGTAATTTTCCCGAGATGTTTTCTCGGTTAGCCCGTCATTACCAAACTGCCCTTACTACTAAAGTTGAGCGCTTCACCAGTTTTTTTGAACCAGCAATGATTTTGTTTATGGGTGTAACTATCGGGGTAATTGTTATTTCTTTATTTATGCCTTTGTTTCAGTTAGCTTCAGTAGTAAAATAAACTTGATTTTTCTAAATTTTAATGTTAAACTTTTATGGTAGCTAAAGGGTTTAAGATAGATTATTTAAAAACCTAAAGAGGAGGTGAGAGGATGAAGAGAGGCTTTACTTTGCTTGAACTTATTACTGTAGTTATTATCATTGGCATCTTAGCTACAATTGCTGTTCCTCAGTTTTTTAAGGTAGCTGAGAGAGGAAGGGCAGCCGAGGCAATTAATCTTTTAGGGTCTATACGTTCAGCTCAGTTGAGGTATTGTGCTGAACACGCCAGAGTTACAGACAATTTTAGCGAATTAGATGTAGAAACCACCGGCAATCCCCGCTTTTTTACACTGGCGCCCCTTGGTAATGCTAACCCTAGTAACGATACTCCTGTTGCTCAGGCTACAAGAAATGATGTAAGTAATTTTAATTACGGGAACTATGTATTGCAGATTCAATTTGATGGAGATATTACCTGTTCAGGTGGTAGAGGGAATGTATGTACAATGTTAGGCTACGGTTCCTAGTTGTACTTGGTAATAAGAGTATTTCCTTTTTAAAAGGAGGGGTTAGTTTCTTAAAGAATGAGAAAAGGATTTACTTTAGCTGAAGTTATTATTGTAGTAGTAATTATAGGAATTTTAGCCACCTTAGCTGTCCCCAAATACATCAAGGCTATGGAGAGAACCCGGAATAAAGAAGCAATCTCTATGCTTAAACTTATCCAGCAGGCTGAAAGGATGTACCGCTTGGAAAATAATGCCTATGTAGCCTGTAATAATATTTCTGCTTGTAATAATGCGTTAAGGTTGAATCTTCCTGCCGGAGGGAGTTGGGATTATAGGGTAATAAATGTTAACAACAACTCTAATCCTCCTAGATTTACAGCTAGAGCCCAAAGGAATGGTTCGGATGGCAGGGTGTGGACTATTGACCAGGATGATCAGGAGCCTACATGTAGTGGTGGTGAGTATTGTGAGTGATTCTTTCTCTTTCAATAGAGAACTTTTTCTCCAAGCTTTCTAACTTTAACTAATCTTGAGATGAGTAAAAAATCTTTAACCTTTTTAGAAATTTTAGTTTCTGCCCTTATTTTAGCTACTGCTTTAGGAGGGGTTTTAGCTAGTTTTGTTTCAGTAAGGAAAGCCGTCTTGAGGAGTGATAAGAGGCTGGCTGCTTTCAATATAGCTAGAGGAATTTTAGAAGATTTGTATAAAGAGGTAAGAGAGGATACTTGGGATACAGGAAGGTTAAACCCTGGCTATACTGAGAATGGAACTATCCAACTTCCTCCGGAAAATATTACCTATAACTGGGATTATGCAGTTAATCCTGTGGGGGGGCAGGATTACTACCGGCAGGTAATAGTTAATGTCCGGTTTCCTCAAGATTAACCTGAATTATGGATAAGAGGACAATTACCTTAATGGAGCTTATTTTAGCTATAGTTTTATTAGGAGTAATTATTTTGTCAGCTACAGCTATAGATGTAGCTTCCCACTATTTTTTTAAGTCCTCAGACACTAAAACTCAGGTTTTAAACGAAGTAAGTTTTATCTTAGAGCACATCCAGAAAAATGCTTCTTTAGCTCATGGCTGGATAGATAATCCTGCAGTGGCGATAATCTCTAATAGCTTACGTATAAGGGTAGATGACCCCAATAATTCTACCCCCGAGAATTTTGGAGATGATTTGAGTCTTACCTATACTTTTAGTAATACTAATCACCAATTGACTTATAATAATGGCCTAACTACAGAGACTTTGTCTTCACGGATAGTGGATAATCCCGATATAGATAGAGATGGCTTTCCTGAACCTCTATTTTCTCTCAGCTCTTCAGGAACTGAGGTTATTGTAACCCTTACTGCCCGTTATGACCCTTCCGAACCTGTTGACCCCAAGACTAATCCCGAGGTTAGCCTCCAGACTCGGGTATTTTTGGGAGAACACTCCTTTAATTGACTCTAATATTAAAAACTTGCCTGTAAGGGAAAAACTAACTATAATAAAGAAAGTTAGTTATTATGTTATCGAGAGTTTTGGGAGATGAGTATTAAGAGTTTGTATAAAAAGTACCTTTTAAATACTTATACCCGCACAGGCCCTGTCTTTGTTAAAGGTAAAGGGAGTTTTCTCTGGGATAGGAGAGGAAGAAAATTTATAGATTTTTTCCCCGGGTGGGGGGTAAATATCTTAGGCCACTGTCATCCCCGGATAGTTAAGGTTTTATCTTCTCAGGCTAAACGACTTATTCATATCCCTAACAACCTCTATCATAAACAGCAGGCAGAGTTAGCCTCGGAGATTATAAAGAATTCTTTTAAAAAGGGAAAAGTCTTTTTTGCCAATTCGGGAGCTGAAGCAGTAGAGGCAGGTTTAAAGTTAGCTAAAGCTTACGGGAGAAAATACCAAAAGTTGGAAATCATCTGTATGGAGAATTCTTTCCACGGAAGGACTTTAGGAGCTTTGTCCTGCACTGCTCAGGAAAAATACCAGGCTCCTTTCCGACCTTTGCTTCCTCACATTAAAGTAGCCAAGTTTGGAGATTTTGAAGATTTTAAAAGGAAGGTTTCTAAAAAGACTTGTGCGGTGATATTAGAGCCAATTCAGGGAGAAGGAGGAGTTAACTTTGCTTCTAAAGAGTATTTTCTTAAGTTAAGAAGATTTTCTAGGGAGAATAAAATTCTTCTCATATTTGACGAGGTTCAAACTGGGGTGGGAAGGACTGGAAAGTTATTTTGTTATCAGAACTACAGGGTAGAACCTGATTTATTCACTCTTTCTAAGGGTCTGGGAGCAGGTTTCCCTATTTCGGCTTTAGTAGTAAAAGAGAAATATTCAGATATTTTAAAACCGGGCATGCATGCTTCAACTTTTGGAGGAAACCCTTTAGCCTGCAAGGTAGGGTTAGAGGTATTTAGGATTATTAAAAGAGAGAAAATTTTGAAAAATGTCCGAGAGAAAGAAGCTTTCTTGAGAAAAAAACTTAATGCATTTTCTAAAAAATTTGGTATTATAAAGGAAGTAAGAGGGTTAGGTCTCATCTGGGCAATAGAGTTAAAAATAGAAGCAAAGCCAGTTTTTGAGGAGGCTTTCAAAAACAGACTTATTATAAATAGTACCCACAGTACTGTTTTAAGGATTATGCCTGCTTTGAATATTGAAACTCCTGTTTTGAGGAAGGGTTTAGATATTTTAGAAAGAGTTTTAGAGAAGTTTTCTTGATGAAGCACTTTATCTCTTTAACTGATTTAACTCTTAAGGATTTCCGAGAAATTTTTCAATTGACTGAGGAGTTGAGAAATAACCCCCAGAGGTTTAACCAAGTCTTAGGGGGAAAATTTATTGGCCTTTTATTTGAGAAGCCTTCTTTACGGACAAGAGTTTCCTTTGAGGTGGGAATAAATCAATTGGGAGGAAAAGCTATTTATCTATCTTCTCAAGAGGTTCAGTTAGGTAAAAGAGAAAGTATTGGTGATGTGGCTAAGACTTTATCTAAGTATCTGCAGGGAGTAATTTTGAGAACTTTTTCCCATCAAAGTATTTTAGAATTTGCTAAGAATTCTCAAATTTTGGTGATAAACGGCTTAACTGATTTATTGCATCCTGTACAGGTATTGAGCGATTTCTACACAATCTATAAAAGAAAAAAGGACTTAAAAGCTATAAAGATTTGTTTTGTTGGTGATGGCAATAATGTCTGTAATTCCTTAATTTTAGGTTCAGCTAAATTAGGTTTAAATCTCTGGGTGGCTTCTCCTTTAGGTTTTGAGCCGGATAAAGATGTAATTAAGAAGGCTTTACAGATTGTTAAAAAGACCCGGGCTAAAATCAGAATTCTCAATAACCCTGAATTGGCAGTAAAATCTGCGGATGTTTTATATACTGATGTCTGGACTTCTATGGGTAAAGAAGAAGAAAGAACTTGGCGCAGAGAAGTGTTTGAAGAGTTTAGAGTAGATAAAGATTTGTTAAGGTTAGCTAAGAAGAATTGTTTAGTTATGCATTGTCTACCTGCCCAGCGGGGAGAGGAGATAAGTTCTGAAATTTTAGATAGTAAGAATTCTATAGTTTTTGAGCAGGCTGAAAACAGATTGTATGTTCAGAAAGCTCTTTTAGTCTGGCTATTTAGAAGGTAAGTGAAGAATGAAGAAAGTAATTTTAGCTTATTCCGGAGGCTTAGATACTTCCTGCTGTATAAAGTGGTTGAGAGATAAAGGATTTAGAGTTGTTTGTTTCTCAGCAAACTTAGGGAGTGAATATTCTCCTTCTGAGCTTAGAAGGAGAGCTTTAAGAAGTGGAGCAGATAAGATTTATGTAAAAGATTTGAGAAGAGAGTTTGCTTATAAATATATATTGCCTTCTTTGAAAGCCGGGGCAGTATATCAGAAAAAATACCTTTTATCTACTGCTTTGGGAAGGCCGTTGATTGCCAAATATCTGGTAGAAGTAGCCCATAAAGAAAAGGCTCAGTTTGTAGCTCATGGTTGTTCTGCTAAGGGTAATGACCAGGTAAGGTTTGAGATGAGCATAAAGATATTAAACCCCAAGTTAAAGATTATTGCCCCTTTAAGAGAGTGGGGGCTTACTTGCCGGGAGGCTGAGATTGACTATGCCAAGAAGAATAGACTACCCATAAAGGTCAATAAAGATAAGCCCTACAGCATTGATAAGAATCTCTGGGGGGTAAGTATTGAGGCCGGGATATTAGAAGATTTGGGTAATGAACCTCAAGAAAGTGCCTTTATCCTCACTAAGAGTTTAGAGAAAACACCTTCTAAGCCTCAATATATAGAGATTGAGTTTGAAAAAGGCAAACCCCTAAGATTAAATCGTAAAAAACTAGACTTAGTAAGTCTTATTCAAAAACTTAACCAGATAGGAGCTCATCAGGGTATTGGCCGGACTGATTTAATTGAAGACAGGATTGTGGGGATAAAGTCCCGAGAAATTTATGAAGCACCTGCTGGCTGGATTCTTTATACTGCTTTGAGGGAACTGGAGAACTTAGTTTTAGATAGAGAAGTTCTTTATTTTAAAGAATTAGTTTCTTTAACCTACGCCCAGCTAATTTATCGGGGGTTGTGGTTTTCTTCTTTAAGAAGAGCTTTAGATGGATTTATTGAAAAGATTGAGGAAAGAGCAACGGGAAAAATTACTTTAAAGCTTTACAAAGGTAATATAATCATCTCTAAGCGAGAGTCAGAAAATTCTTTGTATAAGAAGGGATTAGCTACTTACGGAGAAAAGGACTTGTTTAATAAAGGCTGGGCTGAAGGGTTCATAAACATTTGGTCTTTGCCCTTCACAGACAGGAGGGTGGAGATATAATGGCTAAGAAACTTTGGGGAGCAAGATTTAAGAAGAAGCCTAATAGAGATTTTTTTGAGTTTCAAAAATCAATCCATTATGATTATAAATTAGCCCAGTATGATATCTACCATTCTCTAATTCATGTGTCTGTTTTAAGAGAGGCAGGCATTCTTAATGAAGAGGAAGAAAAGAGGCTAATTGCTGGCCTTCTTGAGCTTTTAAGGGATATAGCTGATAATAAGTTTAAGCCGGATTTAAATTCTGAAGATATCCATACTGATATTCAAAATAAGATTGAGAAGAAAGTAGGCAAGCTGGCTTATAAATTACACAGCCTGCGTTCCCGTAATGAACAGATAGTTTTTGACGAAAAACTTTATTGCAGTCAGCAAGCAGGTATTTTAGCAAATTTGGTGAGAAAAGTTTTATCTTCTTTAGAATTTTTAACTCAAAAATATGGAGACTCCTATTTTGTAGGTTACACCCATACTCAGAGAGCTCAGGTTTTGTTATTTAGGGAGTATAGTTTAGCTTTTACTTCTATGTTAGAGAGAGATTTAAGGAGATTAGATAATTTTATGAATTCTCTCTGGATTTACATAGGAGCAGGGGCTTTAGCCGGGACAAGCATCCCCAGGAAAGCTTACAATCAAGCTATAAAGAAGGCTTTAACTTTTTTAAAAGGAGTGGGCAGGGGAATAGGGGTAGCCAAGAGCGCTTTAGATAATGTCTCAAGCAGAGACTTTATAATAGAGTTTTTAAATATTTTGGCAATAATCCAGATGCATTTATCAAGATTAGCTTCTGATTTTATTCTTTATTCAACTAAAGAGTTTGACTTTTTGGATTTGCCTCAGGAGTTTTGTACAGGTTCTTCTCTTATGCCTCATAAGAAGAACCCTGACTTTTTAGAATTAGTCAGAGGTTATACCAGTATAATTTATGGAAATTTATTTTCTCTTTTGGCTCTGATGAAGGGCCTTAATCTTTCTTACAACAGGGATATGCAGTTAGATAAACAAGCTCTGTTTTCTTCAGTAGACATAGTTAAAAAAGAACTCCAGCTTATGGCTGAGTTTCTAAAAAAAGTTTCTCTTAAAAAGGAGAGTATTAACAGAGTCTTAGAAGACGAGTATTTATACGCTACAGAATTGGCTGAATTCCTTGTTTATAAAGGAGTTCCTTTTCAGGAAGCTCACCAGATTGTGGGGAGATTAATAAAATATTCTGAAGAAAAAAAGATGAAAATAAGGGATATGTCTGAAAGCCTCCTCAAAAAATTTCATCGAGGGCTTTCTTCAGAGGTTCTTAAAAAAATCTTAAGTCCGGAGTATGCTATCTCAGCGAAAAAATCTACTTCCTCCAAAGCTTCCCCAAGAAATTTAAGAAAAAAGTAATATGTATTATTTTAAGTTTAAAGGTAGAAAACTCTACTGCGAAAGAGTCTGTTTAGAGGAGTTAGCCCAAACTTTTGGTACGCCTTTATATGTGTATAGTTATAAAACTTTTGTGGAGCATTTCTTAAAGATTAAAAAGGCTTTCTCTAAAGTTTCTCCCTTAATCTGTTATTCTGTAAAAGCTAATTCTAACCTTTCTCTGCTTAAAATCCTGGTGGATAAAGGAGCAGGTTTAGATATTGTTTCAGGAGGCGAGCTCTTCCGGGCTAAAAAGATAAATTGTCCTCCCCAGAGAATAGTCTATGCTTCAGTGGGAAAGACGGAAAAAGAGATTAAAGAAGCTATAAATTATGGTATCCTTGCTTTTAATGTGGAATCTTTGGCTGAACTTAAAAGGATAAATAGTTTAGCTGGCAAGTTTAAGAAGAAAGTAGACGTAGCTTTAAGGTTTAACCCCGATATTTCTGCTTACACCCATCGATATATTACTACTGCTAAAAAAGGAACTAAATTTGGGATGGCTTCAGAGGTTATAAGAGAGATTATCTTAAACAGAGGAAATTTTCCTAATTTAAATATAGTGGGTATTCATATTCACATAGGTTCTCAGATTACTAAAGCTGGCCCTTTTATCCGGGCAATTAAGAAAGCAAAAGCTTTAATAGACTATGCTAATAGAAAAGGGCTTTTTCTTAACTATTTTAATATTGGTGGAGGCTTAGGCATAGTTTATCAGAAAGAAAGGCCTCAGACAGCTGAAAGCTTTGCTAAGAAAATTTTACCTTTAGTTAAGGGTTTAAAGTTAAAGTTAATATTAGAGCCAGGAAGATTTATAATGGGTAATGCCGGGGTGTTAATTACCCGAATAATTTATATTAAAGAAACACCTTACAAGAGATTTATAATTATAGATGCGGGAATGAATGATTTAATAAGGCCAGCTCTCTATTCAGCTTATCACCAGATTCTTCCCTTGTCTAAATCTCTGAAGGCAGATTCTTCAGCTAAGTTGAGTGATGTGGTAGGTCCAGTCTGTGAGAGTGCAGATTTTTTGGGGAAAAACAGGGTTTTAAATGTAGAAGAAGGTGACTACTTAGCAGTTTTAGGTGCAGGAGCTTATTCTTTCTCTATGGCTTCCAATTATAATTCCCGCTGTAAGCCAGCAGAAGTCTTGGTTAAAGATAAAAAATTCTATTTAATAAGAAAGAGAGAGACCTATCAAGATTTAATAAGGAAGGAAATTTTATTTGAAAAGTTTTAGCTTTTTTGAAGATAAGGAGCAAAAATTATATGAACAAAGATGTAAATTCTCTGCCTTTTTATAAGCTCCAGGCTTCGGGAAATGATTTTATTCTTATCGATAATCAAAAGTTAACTTTTAAGACTACCCAGTTAAAAAAAATAGCCAGGGTTATTTGTAGGAGAAGATTTGGAGCAGGCGGAGATGGTTTGCTGGTAATTGAACCTTCCTCCAAGAGAGATTTTAAAATGAGGATTTTTAACCCTGACGGCACAGAAGCAGAGATGTGCGGCAACGGTGCGAGGTGTGCTGCTTTATGGGCTGGTTTAGAGCTTAAAACCAAAGATAAAAATTTAAGTTTTGAAACTAAAGCTGGGGTAATTAGAGCTCAAGTTTCAGCTAAAAAAACTTCCGTTCAGGTAAAGATAAAGATGAACACTCCTTCCCGATTAAAGTTAAATATACCAGTTAAAGTTTTAGGGAGAACTATTAAAGTAAACTACATAAATACAGGAGTGCCCCACACAGTTATATTTGTTGAAGGTTTAGATAAGATTGATGTGGAGAGTTTAGGTAGAACTATAAGATTTCACAAAAAATTTAAGCCTGAGGGCACTAACGTTGATTTTGTAGAGGTTTTAGCTAAAGACTATATAAAGATAAGGACTTACGAGAGAGGAGTAGAAGCTGAAACCTTAGCCTGTGGCACAGGGATAGCTGCCGGAGCTATTATTACCAGTTGTCGGTTAGGAGTTAATAGTTGCCAGTTAACAGTTAAAGTCTTAACTAAAAGTGGAGAAGTATTAAAGGTTTATTTAAATAAAAAAGAAGATTGTGTAGAAAATGTCTGGTTAGAAGGGAAAGCCTGCCTTGTGTATAAAGGAGAATTTTTAACTCGGGAGGTAAGAGATGTTTAAAGGAAGTATTCCGGCTTTAGTTACCCCCTTTAATAGAAAGGGAGAAGTTGACGAAGAGCGTTTACGGTTTTTAATCAATTGGCATATAAAGAATAAGACCGACGCTATTTTAGTCTGCGGGACAACTGGGGAGTCAGCTACCTTGTCTTACCCCGAACATAAAGAAGTTGTAAAAATAGCTGTAGAGGAAGCTCGCCGAAGAATTCCTGTTATTGCTGGAGCAGGCTCAAACTCTACTTCCGAAGCCTTGGATTTAGCAAGTTTTGCTAAATCAGTAGGAGCTGAGGCAATCTTAGTAATAACTCCTTACTACAATAAACCCACTCAGGAAGGCCTCTATCAGCATTATAAAATAATAGCCAGGAAGGTAAATATACCTCTGGTTATTTATAATGTTCCTTCGCGCACTGGCATAAACATTCTTCCTGAAACTGTAGCTCGAATTTATAAAGATTGCCCAAATGTTATAGGAATAAAAGAAGCTTCAGGCTCTTTAGACCAGATTACCAGACTTCAGAGTTTAGTAGATAGGAAGTTTGTGCTTTTGTCAGGGTCTGATGAGATAACTCTTCCTATTTTATCAGTAGGAGGGGTAGGGGTGATTTCGGTTTTAGCTAATATTATGCCCCGAGAGACCCATAATTTAGTAGATAGCTTTTTGAGAGGAAATTTAAAAAAAGCCCGGGCTCTTCAGCTTTACCTTTATAAAATAATCAAAATGCTTTTTATTGAGACCAATCCTATTCCGGTAAAGACTGCTTTAGGGTTAATGGGACTTATTGAGCCCTTTCTGAGGCTGCCCCTTTATAGAATGAGTAAAGACAACGAACTTAAATTAAAGGCTGTTTTAAAAGAGTATAAACTTATTAAATAGATAAAGAGATGGTTAAGATAGGCATAAGTGGTTTTTGTGGAAGAATGGGCCAAAGAATTTTTAGCTTAGCTCAAAAAGATAAAGAACTGCAAGTAGTATTTGGTTTAGAAAAGAGCTCTCATCCTGAAGTAGGCAAAAGTAAAGAAGAAGTAGTGATTACCGATGATTTAGCTATTATAGAAAAGTGCGACTCTCTGATTGAATTTACTAACCCTCAGGCTACAGTTGAACATTTACCTTACTTAGTTAAATTTAGAAAGCCAGCTGTTATTGGCACTACTGGCTTAGCCCTTGAAGATGAAGAAAAAATTAAAGAAGCTTCTAAAAGAGTTCCTATTCTCTTTTCACCTAATATGAGTGTAGGGGTTAACCTTTTGTTTGAGCTGGTAAAAAAGACAGCTAAAGTTTTGAGAGATTACCAGGTTCAAATCCAGGAAGCCCATCACATCCACAAAAAAGATGCTCCTTCGGGAACTGCCAAAAAGATTGCTCAGATTATAAATGAGCAAGGATTCAATATAAAGACAGAAGAGGTAAAAGCAATTCGGGAGGACGAAATAGTAGGAGACCACCGAATTATTTTTGAAAGTTCCTTAGATAAAATAGAACTATTTCATTCGGCTAAAACCCGGGATATTTTTGCCCAGGGAGCCCTTTTAGGAGCTAAGTGGATAATAGGCAAGAAACCTGGCCTTTATTCGATGAGAGAAGTTTTGGGGTTATAATTGGAGATGAAAATGAAGTTTGATTTTTCTGATAAGATAAAGAAACTTCCTCCTTATCTTTTTGCTGAGATTGACCGCACTAAACAAAAACTTCGCAATAAAGGTTTAGATTTAATAGACTTAAGTATAGGTGACCCTGATATTTTAGCTCCTAAGGAAGTAATTAAGTCTTTATGCAATTCTGCAAAGTTGAAGGAGAACCAGAAGTATGCTTTAGACCAGGGTAAGTATGAACTACGCAGGGAAATTAAACTCTGGATGAAAAAAAGATTTGGGGTAGATTTATTAGATGAAAATAAAGAAATTCTTCCTTTGATTGGCTCTAAAGAAGGTTTGGTCCATTTTCCTCTGGCTTTTGCTAATCCTTCTGATTACATAATTATTCCTGACCCTGGTTATCCCGGATATTTAGGGGCTGTTATTTTAGCTGGGGCTAAACCCTATAAATTACCTCTTTTAGAGGAGAATAATTTTTTACCGGATTTATCAAGGATTCCTTTAAGAGTAAGAAAGAGGGCAAAGATTATCTATTTAAACTATCCCAATAATCCTACTACTGCTATAGCTCCTAAAGATTTTTTAGAAAAAGCAGTTAAGTTCTGTTCAAAGTACGGGATAATCCTGGTTTATGACAATGCTTATTCGGAGATTTATTTTAAGGAAAAACCTTTAAGTATTTTAGAAATAAAGGGAGCAAAAGAAGTAAGTATTGAATTCCACTCCTTTTCTAAGACCTTTTGCATCACAGGATTCAGGCTGGGTTGGGCTTGTGGGAATAAGGAGTTAATTTCAGGTTTGCTAAAAGTTAAGACCAATATTGATTCCGGAGTATTTTTAGCAGTTCAGGAAGCAGGGGTTGCCGCTCTCAGAGATTGTTCTTATTTTCCTCTTCAATTAAGAAGGATTATTAGAGAAAGAAGAAAACTCCTGATTAAAATTCTTAACTCAGCAGGCTTTAATAAAATATATTCGGAGGCAACTTTTTATCTCTGGGTAAAATTGCCTCCTCAATTTCCTCATTCTCTAAAATTTTGTAAATACTTATTAGAAGAAAAAAATATTGTAGCTACTCCGGGAATTGGGTTTGGTAAGTATGGCGAGGGTTTTGTGAGGTTTGCTTTGACTTTGGATAAGAAATTTTTTGAGAAGATAGATTTAACTGATAAATAAGATATTTTGAGGAAGAAGATTTCTTATATAGGCTTAGGTTCTAACTTAGGAGATAGATTAGCTAATATAAATAAGGCAATAGAATACCTTAGAGAGAATCAAGATATTGCGGTGGAGGAGGTATCTTCAATAATTGAAACAGAGCCCCAGGGAGGACCACCTCAGGGGAAGTTTTTGAACGCAGTGGTAAAAATAAGGACAGCCCTGAAGCCTAAGGAATTACTCAGGGTTTTACAGGGTATAGAGGAAAAGTTAGGAAGAGTCCGTAATATCAAGAATGGGCCCCGCACCATTGATTTAGATATATTGCTTTATGGAGATGAGAAAATAGATGAACCAGATTTAAAAATTCCTCATCCCCGTATGAGGGAAAGAAGTTTTGTACTGAGGCCTCTTTTAGAGATTGAACCTAACATCTTTAAGAGATTGAATTTCCAACTTTTAATCTCTAAAGATTTTTCCTAAGATTATCTTAATTAAAATTTTTATAAATTCTTTAAATTTTTTGTCGGGAAATGGGAATTTATTTTATCAGTGCTGAACTTGATTGAGGTTATTTGCTATAAGAAATTTTTGTTTACTTTTTTCTTAATATAAGTTATTATTATTAACTCAAGGAGGAGGGTATGAAGATATTTATTGATTCTGCCAACTTAGAAGAAATAAAACAAGCAAGTTCTTTAGGGCTATTAGATGGAGTTACTACTAATCCTACTCTTCTTTCCCGTGAAGGCAAAGACCCCATAGCTCAGCTTAAGGAAATTTGTTCTATTGTAGAAGGGCCGGTAAGTGCAGAAGTGGTTGCTCAGGATTCAGAGGGTATGGTTAAGGAAGCAAGGCAATTAGCTAAGTTAGCAGATAATATTGTAATTAAAATTCCTGTAACTAATGAAGGTTTAAGAGCTACTAAGATTTTATCTCAGGAAGGCATAAAAACAAACTTAACTTTATGTTTTTCTCCCCTGCAAGCTCTTTTATCGGCTAAGGCCGGAGCAAATTTTATCTCTCCTTTTGTAGGAAGATTAGACGATATTTCTACAGAAGGTATGAGCCTTGTTTCTGATATAAAACTTATTTATGATAACTACAATATAAAGACTGAAATAATTGTAGCTTCAGTAAGACACCCTATCCATGTTTTAGAAGCAGCCCGCTTAGGTGCTCATATAGCTACCTGTCCTTTTAAAGTAATCCTCCAGTTTCTTAAGCACCCTTTAACTGATATTGGTATTGAAAGATTCCTCTCTGACTGGAAGAAACTCAAAGATACCTTAGGCAGATGAGGTTCTTAGTTTTTCTTTTATTTTGCTTTCTTGCCTTCTCTTTATTTTCTCAGGATAAAATACATCCTCAACTTCCAGTAGTAGTGGATGCTCAGACAGTAAACTATGACCCTGATAAAGGAGTAATTAGGGCTAAGGGAAAAGTAAAGATAACTTATAAAGAGGTAAAAGTTTTTTGTGAGGAAGCAGAAGTAAATACCAATACCAACATAGGAAAGTTGAAGGGAGGAGTTAGGATTGAACATAAAGAAGGAACTATCTATGGAGAAAATATAGTCTATAATTTTGAGAAGAAGACAGCTGAAATTACTGATTTTAGACTTTCTAAAGAGCCTTTCTACGCTTACGGAGAATCAGTAGAAAAGGTTTCTGAGGAGGAGTATCATTTAAATAGAGGTTATGTTACTACTTGCAACCTTCCTGAGCCTCATTACCGGTTTTCCGCTAAAAAAATCTTATTCTACCCTGGAAGAAAGATAGTAGCTAAGAATGTAGTTCTTAAAGTGGGTAAAATCCCTGTGTTTTACATCCCTTATTATCTTCAGCCGGCTAAAGATAAACTCCCTCGAGTTAGCCTGGTGCCTGGTAAAGACAAGGATATGGGGTTCTACATCCTGAGTGCCTGGCGGTATTATTTCAATGAGGCTTTTAAAGGAAGACTCCACCTTGATTATTATCAGAATAAAGGTTTAGGAAGGGGAATAACCCATAAGTATACAACTGATGATTTCGGAGAAGGAATTTTAAAATTATATTATATTGATGATAAAGATAAAGTCTCCTTTGAAGGTTTACCCACAGGATCCGACCGTTACAAAGTTCAATTTAGACATACCTGGAAGATTTCTCCCCGCTTAAATTCAATCTTAGAATTTCATAAGTTTTCAGACATAGACTTTATGAAGGATTATTTCTATAGAGAGTATGAACGAGATTCAAAACCTTTGTCTTACTTACTCTTTAATTATTCTTTAGGAGGGGGTTCATTTTCTTTACTTACTCAGAAGAGAGTAAACAGATTTTGGTCTCAGACTGAGTATCTACCCCGGCTTAGGCTGGATATATTTCGCGCACCTTTAGCTAACAGTAAGTTCTACTTTGAGAGTGATTACTCTTTAGCCAATCTTACTTACAAAGAGGCTTCTCCTTCAGCTGAGGATTCCGACGCAATAAGAGCTGATTTTTATAATCGGCTTACTTATCAGGATAGAATAGCCTGGTTGAGGTTTACTCCTTACGTAGCTTTGAGAGAGACTTATTATTCTAAGAATATCTGGGGCGAGGAGAATATTCTGAGAACTGTGTTTTATGGAGGAGTTGAGCTTTCTACCAAGCTATATAAGCAATTTAACAGCCCCTTAAATTTCTTAGGAATGAGAGCAGAAATAGTAAGACACATAATTACCCCTCTTATAAAATATACCTATATTCATCGACCTACAACTTCTTCAGACCTTCTTATGGATTTTGACAGTATCGACAAGATTGAGGGGAAAAATAAGATAAGTTTTAGTTTAGAAAATAGATTACAAGCAAGATATAAAGAAAAAGTCTGGGATTTACTTTATTTTTCTCCTTCAGTTGATTACTTATTTAACCAAGAAGGAAGAGGTTCTCATTTTTATGAACTTAATTATGATTTAGAATTTAAACCTTTTGATAACTTTTATTTTGAACAAGAACTTAAATACGATTTAGATAAGTCTCAGGTTAAAGAAGCAGACTCTGACTTTGTGTTCCGAACTCTTCTTTCTAAACTTAGCTTAGGTCATAGATATGTGCAGGGAGAGTCTTCTCAGATTACTTATTCTTTTAACTATAAAATATCTCCTCGCTGGGAGTTTTTTAGTTACGGCAGGTATGAAGCTAAGACTGGCGAATGGGAAGAACAGCAGTATTACTTAAGGAGAGACCTTCACTGCTGGTGGGCTGATATTGGGATAGATGTAGATAGAGACCGCGCTCTAACTTTCTGGGTTATTTTCCGGATAAAGGCTTTCCCCAAGATAGGGATAAGTTTCCAGCAGAGTTATCATGGGCCTAAAGAATAAACTTTCATTGGAGAATAAGAAAAATTTTAATATTTGTGTTATAGGCGCCGGACACGTAGGTTTGGTGGTTTCTGCAGGTTTAGCTAAACTCGGGCATAGAGTTGTTTGTGTAGATAACAATCGCAAAAAAATTGCTCTCCTTAAAAGGCTTTCTCTTATTTTTTTTGAGCCAGGGTTAGAAAGTCTAGTTAGAGAAGGAGTAAAAAGAGGCAGGTTATATTTTTCTTATAATTTAGCTGAAGCAATAAAAAATTCAGAAGTTATCTTCATTGCTGTAGGTACACCTCCTAAGGAGGATGGGTCTGTAGATTTAACTTCTATTGAGAATGTTTGTCGAGTTATTGCCCAGAATTTAAATTCTTACAAAGTAATTATAGAAAAATCTACTGTTCCTGTGCATACCGGGGAGAAAGTAAAAGAGACTATCTCACGCTATAAGAAAAAGAATGTAACTTTTGATGTAGTTTCTAATCCCGAATTTTTAAGAGAAGGAAAAGCGGTTTACGATTTCTTTAATCCTTCCCGGATAGTTTTAGGAGTAGAATCCCAAAGAGCTGAGAAGATATTGAGGGCTATCTACAAAAGTTTAAAAACTACCATTTTAGTTAGTGATATAAATACAGCTGAACTCATAAAACACGCCTGTAATTCTTTTTTAGCCACTAAACTTTCTTTTATTAATGCTATTTCTCGGATATGCGACTTGGCAGGAGCTGATGTAGAAAGGGTAGCTGAAGGTATGGGGTTAGACCCGCGGATAGGTAGAGATTTTTTAAGGGCAGGAGTAGGGTTTGGAGGATTTTGTCTGCCTAAAGATATAGATGCTTTCATTCACATCTCTAAAAAATTGGGTTATGATTTTAGTCTTCTTAAAGAAGTCAAAAAAATAAATCAGGAGCAGAAAAGTTATTTTGTAGAGAAGATAAAAGAATATTTGTGGGTTTTAAAGGATAAAAGAATTGCTGTATTTGGGCTTTCTTTTAAACCAGGAACTGACGATATGAGATTTTCACCTTCAATAGATATTATAGAGTCTTTGGTTAAAGAGAAAGCTCTGCTTTTCCTTTACGACCCTCAGGCAATAGGAGAGGCAAAGAAAGTTTTTTCAGGATTAGCTACTAAGAAGATAAAGTTTTTTAAAGAGCCTTATTCAGCGGTGAAAGAGTGCGACTGTCTTTGTATTTTGACTGAATGGGAAGAATTTAGCAGGCTTAATTTTAAAAAGATAAAGTTTTTAATGAGATATCCTTTGATAGCCGATGGGAGAAATTTTTTAGATAAAGAGAAGTTAGAAAGGTTAGGTTTTAAATATATAGGGATAGGAAGGTAAGTTTATAATCTAAACTGAAGGAGGTGGTTTATATGAAGAAGGTTAGATGGGGAGTAGTTTTCATTACTTTATTTTTCTTACTTTTCTTAACTGTGGCTGGCTATGGATTCTATCTTTTTCAAGGACAGTTAAAACAAATACAAATTCTTAAAGAAAAACTTAAAGTCTTAGATAGAGCTCAGCAATACACCCGAAGACTTTTAGGTTCAGCTAAGACTGAAATTAAAGATTTACAACTTAACCTTGGTTCTTTAAAAGATGAGTTAAAAGAACAGGTTAATATTTTTAATCAGAGGTTGAGCGGGTTTAACGAGAGAATTACTGCTCAAGAAGGTACAACCAAAGATATTGTCTCTAAGCTCAGGGATATTACTTCTAAAGTCTGGTCTTTAGAAGATAAGTTCCACGCCTTAAAGTCAAAAGAAGTTAACTTAGGAGATATTTCAGTAGAGAAAAAATAGTCCTGTAAGTTAAGTAGATGAGGTCTTTTCAGCTTCTGAAGGCTAAGATAGTTTCTTCTCAGGCTAAAGTTGCTGTTGTAGGTTTAGGGTATGTAGGTTTGCCTTTAGCTTTAGCCTTGGCTAAGAGGGGATATTTTACCTGGGGGTTGGATAAGAATTTATCTCGGATTGAGAAACTCAAAAAAGGTGAGCAATACATAGTAGATGTTTCTCCTAAAGAAGTTTTATCCTTGATAAAGGCTAAGAAATTTTTTCCTACTGTTGAAGAGTCAGTATTGGGAGAATCAGATGTAATAATAATTTGTGTACCTACTCCTTTAAGAAAAGTAAAAGTACCGAATATTTCCTATATTATAGAAGCAACTAAGACTATAGGCTGGTATTTAAGAAAGGCTCAGTTAGTTATTTTAGAAAGTACTTCTTTTCCCGGAACTACCCGCGAGGTAGTTTTACCCCTCCTTAAGAAGAGTAAACTCAAAGAAGAAAAAGATTTTTTTCTTTGTTTTTCTCCGGAAAGAGTTAATCCCGCAGATAAAAAACATCCTTTAGAGAAGATTCCTAAAATTGTAGGAGGCCTAACCCCAGCTTCTTCATCTTTAGCTAAGGCTTTATACTCTAAGATAGTAAAAAAAGTAAAAGTGGTCTCATCTCCAGAAGTAGCTGAGACTGCGAAACTTTTAGAAAATACTTTTAGATTGGTAAATATTGCCTTAGTTAATGAATTTCTTATATTTTGCCATAAGTTAGGTATAAGTGTCTGGGAGGTTATTTCTTCAGCTAAGACTAAGCCTTTTGGTTTTATGCCTTTTTATCCTGGTCCGGGTTTAGGAGGACATTGTATTCCTTGTGACCCTCTTTACCTTTCCTGGAAAGCAAAAAAAATTGGTTTTAAGACTAAGATGATAGATTTAGCCTCCTACATAAACCACTTTATGCCTAAGTACGTAGTGAAAAGATTAGAAGAACTCTTCAGACAGAGAAAAGTTCCTTTAAAAAATGCTAAGATTTTAATCTTAGGAGTAACTTACAAAAAGGATGTAAAGGATTTAAGAGAGTCTCCGGCTTTAGATATAATTAAGCTATTGGAAAGGAAGAATTTTAAAATTAGTTATTATGACCCTTTAATTCCTTATTTAAAGATAAATGACATAAATTTAAGAAGAATTTCTCTTAATAAAACTACTCTTAAAGAATATGATTGTTTGCTTTTAGTTACTGACCACAGCGGATTAAACTATAAATTTTTAAGAGAAAACTCTCGATTAATCTTTGATACCAGAAATGTCTATAAGAAAGATTTTGCTAATGTAGAGAGGTTGTGATGTTAAAAAGTTTAAGAGGGAAAAGAGTTTTAGTTACCGGAGGAGCAGGGTTTATTGGTTCTCATATAGTAGATAAACTCCTTAGTTTAGAAGCAGAAGTTGTAGTATTAGATAATTTAGAGACTGGCAAGATAGAAAATATTTCTCATAATTTAAGTAAGATAAGATTTTTCCAAAAAGATTTAAGAGATGAGCAGGCTTTAGAGACAGCCTTAGAGGGAGTAGAATTTATTTCTCATCAGGCAGCTTTAAGGAGTGTGCCTAAGTCGGTAGTAGACCCTTTAGAATATAATGAGGTAAATGTAGGAGGGACTTTAAAGCTTTTTTTAAAGGCTAAAGAAAAAGGGATAAAAAGAATAGTTTATGCTTCTTCCAGTTCTGTTTACGGAGAAAGGTCTGATTTCCCTGAGAAAGAAGAAGATTCTCCCAAGCCCATTTCTCCTTACGCAGTAACTAAACTCTTTGGTGAATATTATGCCTATCTTTTTACTAACCTCTACAATTTAGAAGTGGTTTCTTTAAGGTATTTTAATGTTTTTGGTCCGCGCCAGTCTTTAGAAAGTCAATATGCGGTAGTTGTCCCTAAATTTATAACTTCTATTTTAAAAGGAGAAGTTGTGCCTATTTATGGAGATGGCCAGCAGGAAAGAGATTTTACCTATATAGATAATGTGGTAGAAGCAAATATTTTAGGCTTAGTGAAAGAGGGTATAAAGGGAGAGGTTTTTAATATTGGGGCAGGCAGGCCTTATTCAGTAAACTACCTGTTTAATTCTCTTAAAAAGATAATGGGCAAAGAAGCTGAGTGTGTTTATTTACCTCCCCGAGCAGGAGATGTGAGAAAGACCTGTGCTGATATTTCTAAAGCCAGTAAACTTTTAGGCTGGGAGCCTAAGATAGATTTTCAGGAAGGTTTAAAGAGGACTGTAAATTGGTTTAAAAAAATTTAGAGAATGAATATCTTAGTTACCGGAGGAGCAGGGTTTATTGGTTCTCATTTATGTAGGGTTTTTGTAGAGAGAAAATATTTCGTTATCTGTGTAGATAATTTTATTACTGGTTCAAGGGAAAATATAAGACCTCTTTTAGATAAAGATAATTTTAAGTTGATTGAGCACGATATATCCGAACCTCTTTATTTAGATGAAGATTTAGACTGGGTTTTCCACTTCGCTTCTTTAGCTTCTCCTAAGTATTATCTTAATTATCCTATAAAGACTTTAAAGAGTGGACTCTTAGGGACTTATAATTGTTTAGGAATAGCCAAGGCTAAGAAAGCTAAGTTTTTTCTTGCTTCCACCAGTGAGGTTTATGGAGATCCCCAGATTCATCCCCAGCCTGAGGAGTATAACGGGAATGTAAACATTGTTGGACAGCGGTCCTGTTATGATGAGTCCAAGCGGGCAGCTGAAGCTTTAACTTATGCTTATAAAAGAGTTCATAATCTTTCAGTAAGAGTAGCCCGTATTTTTAATACTTTTGGTCCCAATATGAAAATAGACGACGGAAGAGTAGTTTCTAATTTTATTGTCCAGGCTTTAAAAGGTAAGCCCTTGACAGTTTATGGAGAAGGAAAACAGACCCGCTCTTTTTGCTATATTGACGATTTAATAAGAGGCATCTTAGCACTTACCGAGGCAGATTACCAACAACCTCTTAACCTGGGAAATCCTCAAGAGTTTAAGATAATTAATTTAGCCCAGAAGATAATTTCTCTCACCCGATCTTCTTCTCAAATAAGATTTTTTCCTTTACTTGAAGATGACCCCAAGAGGAGAAAACCCGATATTACTAAAGCTAGAAAAATTTTAGACTGGAAGCCAGAAGTTTCTTTAGAAGAGGGCCTCACTAAAACCATAGCCTACTTTAAAGATAAGCTCGGCTAACTTAGTTAAAGAATTAATATGTTTAAAATTAAACTCCTGGATTTAAAAAGAGAATACTTATTTTTAAGAAAAGAAATAAACACTCAAATTAAAGATAGTATTAGAACTCAGGACTGGGTTTTAGGAAGGAAAGTTGAGGAGTTTGAAGAGAGGGCAGCTAAATATTTAGGCGTTAAGTATACAGTGGGAGTAAATTCAGGCACTGATGCTCTTTTAATTTCTTTGAGGAGTTTAGCTCTTAAGATTAAAAGAAAAGAATTTTTTGAAGAAAAAGATGAGATAATTACTCCTGCTTTTACTTTTTTAGCTACAGCTGAAGCTATTGTCCGGGCAGGGGCAAGCCCCCACTTCGTAGATATTGACCTTTCTACATTCACAATTGACCCTGACCAGATTGAGAAAGCAATTACTAAAAATACTGTAGGGATTTTGCCTGTTCATCTTTACGGATTTTCTTGTGTTATGGAGAGAATTTTGAACCTGGCCCAAAAATACAATCTATTCGTAGTTGAAGATTGTGCTCAGGCTTTGGGGGCAGAGTTTAAAAATAAAAAAGTAGGCAGTTTTGCTGACTTGGGGGCTTTTAGTTTTTTCCCTTCAAAAAATTTAGGAGCCTGGGGAGACGCGGGGTTAATTGCTACTAACAGCAAACACCTGGCTAAAATCTGTAAAGCCTTACGGAATCACGGTCAATTTAAAAAGTACGATGCAGAATTTTTAGGTTATAATTCCCGGTTAGATTCTTTGCAGGCTGCAATTCTCTTAGCTAAGTTTAAATACTTGAATAAATTTAATAGTCTGAGAAAAAGGGTTGCCAGAATTTATGATACTGAACTTTCTAAAATAGAAGAGGTTGAATTTGTGAGAATTAAGAATCAACGGCCAGTTTATCATCTTTATCCAATTAGACTTGCTACTAAGAGGAGTAGAGATAGGCTTTTAGAGTTCCTTAATTCTCAAGGTATACAGGCTAGGATTTATTATCCTAAGCCGATATACAAGATGAAAGCTTATGAGAGTTTTAAAAAATCAATCCTTAATAATACTGAAGAAGCAGTGTCCAAGTCTCTCTGTCTTCCTGTACATCCTTTTCTTAAAGAAGAAGAAGTCTTCTATGTGGTAGGCAAGATTAAGGAATTCTTTTTTAAAAAATGAAAAAAACAGCCTTAATTACTGGCTCCTGTGGTTTAGTGGGTTCAGAGTGTGTAAGATTTTTTTCTAAAAAAGGATTTAGAGTAATTGGGATAGATAATGACCTCCGCCGGTTTTTCTTTGGAGATTCTGCTTCGGTAAAGGAGAATAAACTTAAACTTATTGAGGAAGCTAAAGATTACCTCCATTTTGACTTAGATATAAGAAATAAAGATAATTTAAAGAAACTGTTTGAGGAATATAAGTTTGATTTAATAGTTCATACAGCTTCTCAACCTTCCCACGATTGGGCTAAAGACTATCCTTTGATAGATTTTGAGGTAAATACCTACGCTACTTTAAATATTTTAGAAAACTTTAGGGAATATTCTCCCCGGGGGGTATTTATTTTTACTTCTACTAATAAAGTTTATGGAGACCGAGTAAATGGTTTTTCTTTTTTAGAATTAGATAAAAGATATGATTTATCTGCAAATGACCCTTATTATCAGGGTATAGATGAAAATTTTTCTATTGATAGTACTCTTCACAGTATATTTGGTGCGGATAAACTCTGTGCAGACATTTTAGTTCAAGAGTATGGCCGGTATTTTGGTTTAAAGACAGGAGTTTTCAGACTGGGTTGTATTAGTGGACCTTATCATAAACCTGCCGAACTTCATGGATTCTTATCTTATTTAGTTAAATGTGCGGTTTACAATAAAGAGTATACAATTTATGGCTACAAAGGTAAACAGGTAAGAGATAATATTCATTCTTATGATTTAGTAACTGCTTTTTATTATTTTTACCTTAATCCTAAGTATGGCGAAGTTTATAATCTGGGAGGAGGAAGGCATTCTAATATTTCTATATTAGAAGCAATTGAACTGGTAGAAAAAATTACTAAGAAAAAGTTCAGATTTTGCTATCTAGACTCTCCCCGGAAAGGAGACCATATTTGGTGGATAACTGACAATTCTAAGTTTAGGAAAGATTACCCCTCGTTTAATCTCAGCTATAAAGTAGAGAGGATTTTGGAAGAGATATACCAAAGTTATAAAACATAAAAAGACTATCTTTTGCTATCTCATTTTCCCTTGAAAATATTAGGCTTTTTGAGAAGACTCTTTAGAGGTTAGAGAGAAGGGTTTTATAAAAAGGCTTTATTTAACCTTTTTATTTGACAAAAGAGGACCTGTTTGTTATTATTTTATAAATCTTATGAAAGCTCTAAAGAATTTAAGAGAGCGTTTCTTAAATCTCTTCAGTCTCTTTTCTAATGATATTGGTATAGATTTAGGTACAGCTACCACCTTAGTCTATGCTCGGGGAGAAGGTATTGTTTTGTGCGAACCTTCAGTAGTAGCTATCCAAAAAGGAACTAATAATGTTTTAGCAGTAGGCGAAGAAGCAAAGAGGATGTTAGGAAAAACTCCGGGAAGTATAATTGCTATGCGGCCTCTAAAAGATGGAGTAATTGCTGATTTTGAAATTACCGAAAAGATGCTCAGGTATTTTATAAAGAAAGTCCAGGTTAAGAGATTCGGTAAGTTCAGCCCCCGTATGGTTATTTCTGTTCCTTCGGGGATTACCGAAGTGGAAAGGCGAGCAGTTAAAGATTCAGCTTACCGGGCCGGAGCAAGAGAAGTGTTTCTGATAGAAGAACCGATTGCTGCAGCTATTGGGGTAGGTCTTCCTATTGAAGAGCCTCAGGGAAATATGGTTATTGATATTGGAGGAGGCACTACTGAGATAGCAGTGATTTCTTTAGCAGGGATAGTATTTGCCCGTTGTATTCGGATAGGCGGGGATGAAATGGATGAAGCTATTATTGAGTATATGAAAAAAAGTTACAATTTAATGATTGGAGAAAGGACTGCTGAAGAAATAAAAATTAAGATAGGTTCAGCTTATCCTTTAGAGGAAGAGCTTACTATAGAGGTGAGAGGAAGAGATTTGATAACTGGATTACCCAAGTTAGTTAAGGTTAATTCTGAAGAGATAAGACAGGCTTTAGACTCACCAATAAGAGAGGTAATAGAAGCTACCAAGTTGACTTTAGAGAGAACCCCTCCGGAGCTTTCTGCAGACTTGATTGAGAGGGGGATAGTTATGTGTGGAGGAGGTTCTCTTCTTAAAGGTTTAGATAAACTTATAGCTGAAGAGACCGGTTTACCAGTATTAATCGCTGATGACCCTCTCACTGCAGTCGCCTTGGGAGCAGGAAAAGTCTTAGAAGAGATAAAATACATAAAGAAGATCTCTCTTGCTTCGTCTTCCTAAATTTCCAAAAATATACTCTCTAGGTCTTTATTTAGTCTGCGGGCTTTTCCTAATCTTTTCTCTTAACTTTCTTTTGAAAGGGCTAGTTAAAAAATTATCCTATTTTAAAAAATTAAGGACAAACCAAGAATTAATTAAAGAGAACTTAGAGCTTAAAAAAGAGGTTTTTAAGTTAAAGAGTTTTCTTTCTTCTCAGGAAGAATTAATTCAAGAAAACGAGAGATTAAAAAAAATGTTAAAGCTTAAAAATAGATATAAAGAAGTACTCATCCCAGTCCAGATAATAGGCAAGAGCCCTTTTTCCTGGCAGAGAACTTTTTTATTAGACAAAGGTAAAGATTTTCGAATTAAAGAGAATGATTTGGTAGTAGATTTTGCTGCTAATCTGGTAGGAAAGATAGAGAGGGTGGAAGATTCTGCTTCTTGGGTAAGACTTTTAACCGATCCCGAATTTAAGATTATAGTAAATTGTAAGGGTTTAAATGTTCTTTTGAGAGGGGCTCTCTATGAAGGAGCAAAGTTAGAATATGTCCCTTACGATTTTGAGATAAGAGTTAAAGACCCCATTAATATTCCTGTTTCTTCGGGGAGGTCTTTAGAGATTAAGGTAGGAGAAGTATCTTCAGTAAGGAGTGAGACTTCTTCTCTTACCAAAGATGTTTTTGTAAAACCCTATTTAGATTTTGCTAATTTAAAAGAAGTATTCATCTTGAAAAGAGAAGAAGATGTTGTCTCAGAAGGAAATTAAATTATTAGGAGTTCTTTTTTTTCTCTATATCTTTCAATATCTTGACCTTCCTCAGTTTTGGGAAATAGATTTTTTTCTCTTAGGAGTTTTATCTATAGCTTACTTTTTAGATTATTATC